>NZ_CP036348.1:616974-925462 GCF_007753095.1 Rosistilla carotiformis | reverse complement strand
GGCCAACATGAGTCACGAGATTCGCACGCCGCTGAACGCCGTGATCGGATTGACCGAAGCGGTTTTGAGGACGGAGCTGTCCGAACCCCAACGCGATCATTTAAGCACGGTCGTCGATTCGGCGGAATCGCTGCTGTCGGTGATCAATGACATCTTGGACTTCTCCAAGATCGAAGCGGGGCATTTGCAGATGGAGCATACCGATTTTAAATTCCGCGATCTGTTGGACGATACGCTCAAATCGCTTGCCCTCCGCGCGGAGAACCGTGGCAACGTGATGTTGTGCGATTGTGATGCCGACGTTCCGGCGGTCCTGGTCGGCGATCCGTTGCGGTTGCGACAGGTGATGACAAACCTGTTGAACAATGCGATCAAATTTACTGAGCAGGGGGAGATCTTGGTTCGCGTTGGCGTGGCCCAAAGAATCAGCGAGGATCGCGTGCGACTGCATGTCGTCGTCAAGGACAGCGGAATCGGGATCCAGCCGAACCAGATGGATCGACTGTTCGAAGCCTTTGAACAAGCTGATTCATCGACAACGCGGCAATACGGCGGCACCGGTTTAGGGCTCAGCATCTGTGCCCAGTTGGTCAAATTGATGGATGGAAAGATCTGGGCGGAAAGCGATTTGCAGCACGGCAGCGAGTTCCATTTCGAAGCCGAGTTTGGCGTCGCCACCGGCACACCGCAAGGGCTGCCCGATGGCGACCTGTTGGTTGGCGTGGGCGTTTTGGTCGTCGAACCCAACCCCACCAATCGCGCGATCTTGGAACAGATGCTGGTTGCCAAACAGATGTCGCCGATTGCGGTCGCTACGATTCCGGAGGCGTTGGAGGCGATTGACCGCGCGGCAGCGACGCTCCATCCGATTCGAGTTGCCTTGCTGGACGACCACGTCGGCGATCCACTTCCGTTGCTGCAAGCCGTTGGCGATGGAAAGCCCCGGTTGCCGATGCAGGTGATCGTAATGGGAGCTGTCGATGGGCCGCGCGATGCGGTTCCGGGGGCTACGGGGTGGCTGACCAAACCGGTGAAGCAATCGGAGCTGTTTCAAGTGCTGTGCAAAGTCTTGCATGGTGCTCCAAGAGTGGCGGCGGTTCCCGTCGCCGACAGCCCAGCGATCGTGCTGCCGCCGCTGGATATCCTGCTGGTCGAGGACAGCGTCGTGAACCGAACCGTTGCGATCGCGATCTTAAAAGGGCATCGGGTCGAGATCGCTGAAAACGGTCGGCAGGCCTTGGAGCAATTGGAACGGCAATCGTTTGATGTCGTCTTGATGGACGTGCAGATGCCCGAGATGGATGGTTACGAAGCGACCGCCGAGATCCGCCGACGCGAACAGGGAACCGATCGTCATCAATACATCATCGCCATGACGGCCCATGCGATCCAAGGGGATCGCGAGCTGTGTCTGGCGGCGGGGATGGACGACTACGTCTCCAAACCGGTCCGTCGCGAAACGTTGATTGCCGCGATTGCCAAAGCGAATCCTTGATCCTGCTTTACCTTTTGCCAGCCGTCGTACAAAATGGCGACTTAACGGTATCAAGGATCACGCGTCGATCGCGTTGTTCAACACAGCGGAGCGACAGTGAACAAGCCCGGGCAACGGCGACAAGCCGCCATCTCTTTCATCCTGATCACCCTATTCATCGATATCTTGGGGATCGGGATCATCATTCCCGTCCTGCCCGAATTGGTGAAAAGCTTTGTTCAGGGGAGCACCGCCGACGCCAGCTGGTACGTCGGTGTGATCGGTTCGGTCTACGCGTTGATGCAGTTCATCTTCGCCCCGGTCGTCGGTGCGTTGTCGGATCGGTTCGGTCGTCGACCGGTGATCCTTTGTTCGCTGTTTGGCCTCGGCGTCGACTTCATCGTCCAGGGCTTGGCGACCAATATCGGCTGGTTGTTCGCCGGGCGGATCTTTGCCGGCGTGATGGGGGCCAGCATCTCGACGGCCAACGCCTACATCGCCGATGTTTCGACAGCCGACACGCGGGCCCGCAACTTTGGTTTGGTTGGCGTCGCCTTTGGGATGGGCTTCATCATCGGCCCAGCCCTTGGCGGTTTGCTGGGAGCTTTCGATTTGCGGTTGCCCTTTTTTGTCGCCGCAGGGCTGGCGCTAGTGAACTGGTTGTACGGATACTTCATTTTGCCCGAATCGCTGCCGCCGGAGCGTCGCAGCAGTTTCACGCTCGCCAAAGCCAACCCGTTGGGATCGCTGCAACGCCTGCGTCAGTATCCGATCGTCGCCGGGTTGGCCGTTGCGATCGTCTGCACCTCGCTGGCCCAACGCGGCTTGGAAAACGTCTGGGTTCTGTACACCGGATACCGATTCGATTGGAATCAACAGACCAATGGACTCGCCCTGGGGCTGGTCGGATTGATGGCGATGTTGGTGCAAGGCGGGCTGGTGCGGCCGACGATCAAGCGGTTTGGTGAACGCCGCACGGTTCTGATCGGCGTGACGATCTCTTTCATCGCCTTCCTCGGCTACGGCTCGGCGACGCAGGGCTGGATGATTCCCTGCATCATCATCTTTGGCGGCTTTGGAGGAGTCAGCGGGCCGGCGATGCAGAGTCTTATCGCCGGGGCGATCGATCCGTCGGAGCAAGGGAAGGTGCAGGGAGCGCTGACGTCGTTGATCAGTCTGACCAATGTGATCGCCCCGACGTTTTTCACCGCCGGTTTGTTCAGCTACTTTATCTCCGACGCCGCCCCGGTCCACTTGCCGGGGATTCCGTTTTACGTCGGTGCCGGGCTGATCTTTACCGCGCTATTAATCATCCGGCGAGTCTTTCGCCGGATTCCAGAGACAGAACAAGTCGAATCGGGCAGCTTGGCGACTTGATCGTCGCATTGCCCGCCGGTTCGCATCGGGCAATCGCTGCCCGATGCGATCACATCGATACGAACAGCATCCGCAATTGATGCAGCGTCTGCGTCAGGTTGTCGTGTTCCTGGCCGGTCAGATTTCGCTTGGTCTTTTCTTGCAACATCGCCAGCGTGTCGATGTAGTGCTTGGCGATCGCTTTGTTCGGTTCGTTTTTCCCCGTCATCGGGTTGGGAACCTTGCCCAGCGAGATCAACGCTTGGGAGCCGAGCATCGCCACGAGCATCTCAAACGATGCGGGAGGTGGTTCGATATCGTCGGAGGGTTGCGAGTCGTCCGCTGACGAAGCCTCTTCGCTCGCCGCAGGCGTGGCGTCGTCTGCAGTGCTTTCGGCAGCTGCCTGCTTCTCCGCCAGGGCTTCCTTTTCCTTTTGAACCTGCGTTTTCCAATCGTCGTCGATGATCAGCTTAGGTTCTTTTTCTTCGTTTTCTTCGCTCATGATTTTTGCAAAGTTGTAAGGGATAAAAAACTAGCTGGAGGCCGAATCGGGAGCCGGCTGTGCAGCGGCCCGATCGTGTTCGGTCTTGCGAATCCGGCGTTGGATCGCCGCTTCGATGAAGCCCGAGAACAGCGGATGAGCCGACAGCGGCTTGCTCTTGAATTCTGGATGGAACTGAACCGCGACGAACCAAGGATGCTCGGCGATCTCGATGATCTCGACCAGTTCGTGGTCGGGGCTGGTCCCGGCGATCCGCATCCCGTTGGCTTCGAATTGGCTGCGATAGCTGTTGTTGAACTCGTACCGGTGGCGGTGGCGTTCGACGATTTCGTCGGTGCCGTAGCACGCCGCCGATTTGCTGTGACGGTCGAGCTTCGCAAGCTGAGCGCCCAACCGCATCGTGCCGCCCATTTGCGTGATGTTGCGTTGTTCGTCCAGCAAGCAGATCACGGGGTTCTGCGTGTCGCGATCGAACTCCGTCGAATGGGCGTCGGACAATCCAATCACGTTGCGACCAAATTCGATCGCGGCACATTGCATGCCCAGACAGATTCCGAAAAACGGAATGTTCCGCTCGCGAGCGAACTGAATCGCTTGCACCTTGCCTTCGATCCCCCGCTCGCCAAAACCGCCCGGGACCAAGATGCCGTGGTATCCCGACAGCATCCGTTCGACCCCTTCGCGTTCGATCTCGGCGCTTTGCACGCGGCCGATTCGCAGCTGAGCCTTGTTGGCGATGCCCGCATGATCCAACGATTCGTAGATCGATTTGTAGGCGTCTTTGTGCTCGGCGTATTTACCGACGACGGCGATGCTGATCTCGTGCTGCGGATTCCGCATCGAATGCAGCATCTCCGACCAACCGGTGATGTCCAGCGATTTGGCGCTCAGCCCCAGTCGCTTGATGATCAAGCTGTCCAGCTTGTTCTCGACCAGGCTCAATGGAACCTCATAGATCGAGAAGTCCTTGTCCTTCTCTTCGATCACCGCTTCCAAGGGGACGTTGCAGAACAGGGCGATCTTTTCGCGGTCTTCGCGCGACACGCTGTGCTCGGTGCGGCAGATCAGGATGTCCGGTTGGATACCGATCTCTCGCAATTGGCCAACACTGTGCTGCGTCGGCTTTGTCTTCAGTTCCCCGGCAGCCTTCAGATAGGGGATCAACGTCAGATGAATGTACAGGCAGTTTTCCTTGCCGACATCCAGCGAAAACTGGCGGATCGCTTCCAGGAAGGGTAGGCCTTCGATGTCGCCGACCGTGCCGCCGATCTCGGTGATCACGACGTCGACGTTTTCGTCACCCAGCTTTTGCACGACCGATTTGATCTCGTCGGTGATGTGCGGGATCACTTGGACCGTTTTGCCGAGGAATCGCCCTTGACGCTCCTTTTCGATCACCGACAGATAGATCTGACCGGTGGTGTAATTCGAATCGCGGGAAAGGGGGCCGTTGGTGAAGCGTTCGTAGTGCCCCAGATCGAGGTCGGTCTCGCTGCCGTCGTCCAGGACGTAGACCTCGCCATGTTGATAGGGGCTCATCGTCCCCGGATCGACGTTGATGTACGGGTCCAGCTTCTGCATGCGGACGCGCAGTCCACGTTGTTCCAACAGCATGCCAATCGATGCGCTGGTCAAGCCTTTGCCAAGGGAACTTACCACGCCGCCGGTTACGAAAATGTGCTTTGTCATGGGAAAATATCTTAGCCTGTTGCCCCCGGTCGCGTGAAGGGACCGAAGTCAAAGTCTTGAGTTTGGCGGGCGAGCCGGTTAAAGTCCCTAGAGCCCCGATGCGCGATCATGTGCCAGTGAAGCGTGCCTTGGGGGGCTGTGCTTGATTTTAAGTCTCCATCCAATCCGCGTCTTGAGAACCCGTTCATGCGATGTCCCGTAGTTTCGGTCGTACTGTTGATAAGTTGCCTCGATGCCGGCGGCCACGCGACGGCGGGCAAGGCGCACGCGGCGGAGCCGGCGCGGCCCAACATCGTTTACATCTTGGCCGACGATATGGGGATCGGAGACGTGGGGGCGTTTAACCCCGACGGCAAGATCGCCACGCCCGCGATGAACAGGTTGGCTGCCGAGGGAATGCGTTTCAACGACGCCCATTCCGGTTCGGCCGTCTGTTCGCCGACGCGTTACGGAATCCTAACCGGCCGCTACAGTTGGCGGACGCGGTTGCAATCGGGAGTCACCTGGGGCTACTCGCTGCCGTTGATCGATTCGGGGCGGATGACCGTCGCGTCGATGCTGAAGTCGCAGGGCTATAACACCGCCTGCGTTGGCAAGTGGCACCTCGGTTTAGAGTGGGGGCTGAAAGATCCTGCGAAGAAACCGAGCGATGATCCCAAGGAACCTTGGGACAACATCGACTTTGCCAAACCGATCACCTCCGGCCCACTGCAGGTTGGGTTCGATACCTTCTTCGGCATTTCGGCATCGCTGGACATGCATCCTTATGTCTACATCGAAGACGATCACCTAACCGACATCCCAACCAAAGAAGTGGCTGCGTCGGGCGGGAAGAAGTTTTGGCGCAAAGGGCCCGTCGGCGACGACTTCCAGCACATCGGCGTCTTGGATCGCTTGACCGACCGAGCCGTCGACTACATCGAAACACAATCCGCCGACAAACCGTTCTTCCTCTATTTCCCATTGCCTGCGCCCCACACGCCGATCATTCCGACCGAGGCGTTCCAGAACAAGAGTGGTCTCAACGAGTGGGGCGATTTTGTCATGCAAGTCGATTCGGTCGTCGGTTCGGTGATGCAGGCGATCGAAAAACAGGGGCTCACCGAAAACACGTTGATCATCGTCACCAGCGACAACGGTGTGACGCCAAAAGCCGATTTTGCGGAACTGAAGGCCAAGGGACACAATCCGAGTTCGGTCTACCGCGGCAACAAAGCCGACGCGTTTGAAGGAGGACATCGGGTTGCGTTCATCGCGCGCTGGCCCGCCGTGATCGCCGCGGGAACCGCTTCGGACGCAACGATCTGCCATACCGATCTGCTGGCGACTGCGGCAGAGGCGACCGGCGTGAAGCTGCCCGCCGAGGCGGCCGTCGATTCGGTTAGCATGCTGCCGTTGATGAAAGACGCCGACACGCCGACGGTTCGCGAAGCGACGGTCCACCATTCGGTGAACGGTTCGTTTGCGATCCGCAAAGGGAAGTGGAAGCTGATGTTCTGCCCCGGTTCGGGCGGATGGAGCGCCCCGCGTCCACCGGCGGCAAGAAAGCAGAAGCTGCCACCGCTGCAGTTGTTCGATCTGGCGACCGACATCGGTGAAACCAAAAACGTTGCCGAAAGCCATCCCGAAGTCGTTCAACAATTGAGTCAGTTGATGGCGCAATATATCGAACGGGGACGTAGCACGCCGGGTGCTCCGCAAGAGAACGAAGTCGAGATCCAGTTGATGAAATAGACGTCACGACTGCCTGCTGAAAACCCGTCAGCGCCCTCCCCCTTTCCTTCCACAACACCGAACCCCATAGACTCTCGATGACCATTGCTCATGCGCTTCGTTGCCTGATGTTTGCGATAGCTGTCTGTTTCACACCGGCTGCCTTTGCCGCGGATAAGCCCAACGTGATCCTGATCTTCATCGATGATCTGGGCTGGGGCGATATCGGTTGTTACGGCAACGATTTCGTCGACACGCCGCGGATCGATCGACTGGCCGCCGAAGGGATGCGATTCACCGATTTCTATGCTGCGGGAGCGGTCTGTTCGCCGACGCGATGTGCGCTCCAATCGGGGCAGAACCAAGCTCGGATTGGAATCACCGCGCACATCCCCGGCCACTGGCGTCCGTTTGAACGGGTGATCACGCCGCAGACGACGATGGCCTTGCCGTTGGATACCGTCACGGTTGCCGAATCGATGAAACAGGCGGGATATCAGACCGGATATGTCGGTAAGTGGCACCTGGGGGATTCGCCCGGTTTCCTCCCCGATCGCCAAGGCTACGACTTTTCGGCGGTCATCAACGGTCCGCACCTGCCGGGCAAATACCGCGTCGCCGGACGCAAGGATATCAAGCCCAAGCCGGGGCAATATCGAACCGACTTCGAAGCCGATCTGTGTATCGACTTCATCGATCAAAACAAATCGAAGCCCTTCTTTTTGATGCTCTCTCCCTTTGCGGTGCACATCCCGCTGGGAGCGATGTCCGAAAAGGTGCAGAAGTATCAAGACAAAGCCAAGGCGACGGGGCGCGAGCTGCCCAATCCGATCTACGCCGCGATGATCGAACACTGCGACGACATGGTCGGCCGGATCGTCGACGCGGTCGAAGCCCAAGGGCTGACCGAAAAGACGATGATCGTCTTCACCTCCGATAACGGCGGGTTGTATCGACGCTACGATTACCGCCCCGCCGCCGACGACAACGTCAGTTCGCTGGCACCGCTGAAAGGCGAAAAGGGATCGTTGCACGAGGGAGGTGTCCGCGTGCCGTTGATCGTCAAATATCCCGCCGGAGTTGCCGCCGGTGGCGTCTGTGCCGAACCGACGATCAGCTACGATTTCTACCCGACCTTTGTCGAACTGGCCGGCGGCAGCTTGCCTGCCAATCAGACGATCGATGGCGTTTCGTTGCTTCCATTGTTGGAGAAGCCCGATGCGACGCTGCCGCGCACCGCGCTGCATTGGCACTATCCGCACTACCACCACGATCGACCTGCCAGTAGCATCCGCGAGCGTGATTGGAAACTGATCGAGTATCTCGATGGAACCGGCGATGTCGAACTGTATCACATCGCGTCGGACATCGGCGAAAGCAAGAACCTTGTCGAAGAGAAGGCCGGCCGCGCGGCCGATCTGCGTCGCAAGCTGGCGACCTGGCGACATGAAGTCTCGGCGCGGATGCCGATTCCGAACCCCAACTACGATCCCGCCCGCGCCGATCAGTGGTGGAACATGCGATCGGGAAAACCTGTCGACAGCGACAGCCGAAAACGCTTTCCACCGACCGAAAAAGATCTGTAGGGTGAGCGGATTGGGACGCGATCAATCGAGTGAGGGGATCGTGCTCTGGCGCGTCCCGTGGTCATGCGGGGAGCACGTCTGGGCCTATCGATCCGACGGGTAGGCCCTCCCCGGAAAACGTCGCTAAACGCTCGTTTTCCGACCCTCCCAGCTTCGCTGGGCGAGTGAAGTTGTAACGCTTCACCCTCCCCCAAACGCAGTTTGGAAGGGGAGGGTCGAACCAGCGAAGCGAAGTTCGGGGAGGGGCGTCGCGCGGCGGTCGATCCTGTCCGATGTGTTCTTAGGACCTCCCCGGAAAACGTCGCTAAACGCTCGTTATCCGACAGTCCCAGCTTCGCTGGGCGAGTGAAGCTGTGGCGTTTCACCCTCCCCCAAACGCAGTTTGGAAGGGGAGGGTCGAACCAGCGAAGCGAAGTTCGGGGAGGGGCGAAGCGCGGCTGTCGATCCTGTCCGATATGTTCTTAGGCCCTCCCCGGAAAACGTCGCTAAACGCTCGTTATCCGACCCTCCCAGCTTCGCTGGGCGAGTGAAGTTGTAGCGTTTCACCCTCCCCCAAACGCAGTTTGGAAGGGGAGGGTCGAACCAGCGAAGCGAAGTTCGGGGAGGGGCGTCGCGCGGAGGTCGCTCCTGTCCGATGTGTTCTTAGGACCTCCCCGGAAAACGTCGCTAAACGCTCGCTATCCGACCCTCCCTGCTTCGCTGGGCGAGTGAAGCTGTGGCGTTTCACCCTCTCCCCCAAACGCAGTTTGGAAGGGGAGGGTCGAACCAGCGAAGCGAAGTTCGGGGAGGGGCGTCGCGCGACGGTCGATCCTGTCCGATGTGTTCTTAGGCCCTCCCCGGAAAACGTCGCTAAACGCTCGTTTTCCGACCCTCCCAGCTTCGCTGGGCGAGCGAAGTTGTAACGCTTCACCCTCCCCCAAACGCAGTTTGGAAGGGGAGGGTCGAACCAGCGAAGCGAAGTTCGGGGAGGGGCGTCGCGCGGCGGTCGATCCTGTCCGATATGTTCTTAGGCCCTCCCCGGAAAACGTCGCTAAACGCTCGCTTTCCGACCCTCCCAGCTTCGCTGGGCGAGTGAAGTCGTAGCGATTCACCCCTCCCCCAAACGCAGTTTGGAAGGGGAACACCGACGCCGGCGGATGCCGTGTCTCGTTGGAAGCCTTTGCTGAAAGGGGCGATGCAAATTAAAGGGCTTTGTCGCTGATGTCCTTGCGGCACCAGGCGCCGGGCCAGCGGATCTGCTTGACCGCGGTATAGGCTTGCAGTTTGGCGTTGCTGATGCTGTTGCCAAGCGCCGTCACGCCTAACACGCGTCCGCCGTTGGTTTGCACCGATCCTTGGGTCAGCTTCGTGCCGGCGTGGAAGACTTTGACATCTTTCAGTTTGGCAGCGTCGTTCAGGCCGGAGATCTCGCGGCCTTTGACGTAGTCGCCGGGATAGCCTTCGCTGGCCATCACCACGCAGATGCTTGGACGTTCGTCCCACTCTGGCGGATCGATATCGATCAGGCGACCGTCGGCGACAGCTTCCAGGATGTCCATGATGTCGCTCTTCAGACGCATCAACAGCGGCTGGCACTCGGGATCGCCGAATCGGACGTTGTATTCGAGTACCTTGGGGCCGGTCGATGTGATCATCAGACCCGCGTAAAGAACGCCTTTGAAGGGACGGCGATTGCGTTTCATCGCGTGAACGGTCGGGACGATGATGTTCTCTTGGATCATCTCGATCATCTTCTCATCGACGATCGGCGTCGGGCAATAAGCTCCCATGCCGCCGGTGTTGGGACCTTTGTCGCCGTCGTAAGCTGGCTTGTGATCTTGAGCGGCGGGGAGCATCACGATCGCATTGCCGTCGGTGATCGCCAAGATGCTCGCTTCTTGACCGATCAAACGGTCTTCGATGATCAGTTCGTTGCCCGCTTCGCCAAATTCGCGCTGCCGTGTGATCCGGTCGATCGCGTCCAATGCTTCCTCGCGAGTCGAACAGACGATCACCCCTTTGCCCGCCGCAAGGCCGTCGGCTTTCACGACCACGGGAACTTCGCAGTTCTCTTCGGGATAGCGGTCTTTAATGAACCGCGCCGCGTCGTCGCCGGTGCGGAAGGTTTGGTAGTCGGCGGTCGGGATGTCGGCCGCTTTCAGCAGGTTCTTGCAGAAGACCTTGCTCCCTTCCAGTTCCGCCGCGGCGGCGGAGGGGCCAAACGCGCGAAGCCCTGCGGCTTCCAGCGCGTCGACAAGTCCGGCGACCAACGAAACCTCGGGGCCGATCACCGTCAGGTCGATCGATTCCTGGCGGGCAAAGTTGACAAGCCCGGGGATATCGTCGGCGGCGATTGGCACATTGGTCGCGTCGACACCGGTTCCCGCGTTTCCAGGGGCTACAAAAACCTGTGAAACACGCGGGCTCATGCCAATCTTCCAGGCAAGCGCATGTTCGCGTCCGCCGTTGCCAACCACCAACACTTTCATCAGTTTCGCTCCGCTCCCATCCGGGATTCTAAATTATTCAGCCAACACAGCGGATCCGCGTCTCGATTTCCCGATGGATTCGCACTTTTATTGCGATCATCCTACGTTCCGCAGCGATTCTGTGATAGCACCAGCTGTCGAGGCACCGCTGACCAGCAGGATGCGATCGCCAGCGGCGACACGCAGCGAATTGTCGCCATTCCGCCGAAGCAGCGAAGGTAAGGTCTTTCCATTTCACGTTAAAGGTGTACAATGCAGGTGTAGCCCGCCAACTGCTAGGATCTTCCGTCCCCACAACCCACCCGCCTGGATGGAACCGCAGTTCGAATTTGCTCGTTCTAATCGGGCGCCGTCGCAGTTATAATCCACACCTGCGGCGGCGCCTTTTTACTTGCCCTTGGCGCTGCTGTTCGGACGGAGAAGAATTGACCCTCAAGCCAGACGCTTGTGCGTCGGCCCCCAAAAAATCCGCAACACGATCTACGGAGCAACTGAGAAACATGCGATTTTTGATAATCTCGGCCTTTGTCGCCACCACGTTCCTTTCGACTACGGCTTACGCCCAGCAATGGGGCGATCTGAAGGTTAAGTTCGTCTTTAAAGGATCCGCCCCCGACGCCGACAAGATCGCCGTCACTGTCGACAAAGAGTTCTGCGGCAAGCACGACTTGGTCGATGAGTCGCTGGTTGTTGGCAAAGATGGCGGCATTCAAAACGTTGTTGTCTACGCATACGACGGACGCGGTGGCGTTAAATTGCCTGCGATCCATCCCGACCTGGAAGGCAATCCGAACACTTACGAACTGGCCAACAAAAATTGCCGCTTCGAGCCACACATCGTGATCTGCAAAGCGGGCGACACGTTGAATGTCACGAATCCCGATCCCGTCGGTCACAACTGCAACTTGGCCTTCTTGGTCAACGCTGCTCAGAACTTCACCATTCCACCGCTGAAGTCGAAGGAAGTGAAGTTGGACAGCGCTGAACCTGCTCCGATTCCTGTCGCCTGCAACATCCACCCATGGATGCAAGCGAAGGTTGTCGTTTTGGAACACCCCTACGCTGCCAAGTCGGATGAGAGCGGCACCTTGGTTATCAAGAACCTGCCAACTGGCAAGCTTGCTTTCCGTCTGTACCACGAAGCTGCGGGACGCTTGAGCGGCTTGGAAGTTGCCGGCAGCGAAGTTAACCGCCGCAACGTCTTTGAAGTCGAAATCAAGCCAGGCGAAAACGATCTGGGCACCGTCGAACTCGACGCCAAGCTGTTCTAAGACCGATCGTGAATCTCCGCATTCTGCGAATTAGCAACCGGCAGTCACCGCGATCGCGGCGGCTGCCGGTTTTTTCTTGCGCCCGCCTATGCGGTCGCATTCTGCCGTTGCGCTCTCTGGGACTCGCCTGGCTCACGCTCTTGGTCGGCTTTGCTGGCCCGGCGCTCTCCGATGACGCCGATCGCTGGGGCGACCTGACGATTCGGTTTGTCTACGACGGCGTCCCGCCTCAGCCCCAACGGATTGCCGATCGCGTGGGCGAAGGGTTTTGTGGCGATCCGACAATGATCGACGAAAGCTTGGTCGTCAACACGATCGATAAAGGGATTCGCGATCTGGTCGTCTATGCGTATGAAGGGCCTGGCGGCCGGGCGTTGCCAGCGGTCCATCCCGATGCGGTCGCCGGCGGCAAAGCCTTTGAATTGGCTAACGTCAACTGCAACTATGTCCCTCGCGTCTTGGCGATCACCTCCGGCGATGCCCTTTCGGTCGTCAACACCGACGTGGTCGGATACAGCACGATGCTGGGCTTTATGGCAAATCGGGCGGAGAGTCTGTCGTTGCCTCCCAACGCTCGGGCGGAGCTCAATCCCCAGCGAGCCGAACCGGCGCCGATCCCCGTCGGCAGCCTGCTGTATCCGTGGATGAAAGCGCGGTTGTTGGTGTTGGACCATCGCTATGCGGGGATCTCCGACGCGCATGGACGATTGAAAATCGAGAATCTGCCCGCAGGCGTCAAACTGGCGTTTCGGCTCTACCACGAAAGAGCCGGTTTGCGTGGGTTGAAGATCGGGGAGAGCGAGGTGAATCGTCGCGGCATCTTTGAGCTGGAGATCCTGCCGGGAGAGAATGATCTGGGAACGGTGCTCATTTCCGCTCAGCGGTTTGGGCTTTGATGACGCTGCCGGACGACTGCCGCTGCCACGCCAATACGCTTCGGATTGGCGGGATTCGGCGACGGTGCAGCCTGCGTTTTTTCAGGCGAGCGGTTACAATAAATTGTCGCCTTTACAGACGTATTTAGGGCGACGGTTGTTTAACCGCGTGGGCAACGCCCCGCGCGTTAATAGCGACCTGTCCGTCAAGCGCGGCCCGATGGGCACGCGGTTAAACGAAGTAGCGCGAATCGCAAAACTTACCGAATTCGATGCCGATCGCACGATCGGATGAAGATAGAGACACAAGAGAGAAACAATGAATCGCACGGCAATGCATGTGATGGTGATCTTGATCACCGGCATGGTGATTGGATTGATCGCCCGTTCGCGGCGGATCGAACGCGAGCAGGCGGAAGCGGCTCAGGTCCAGATGGAGGCCGAGGTTGCCGAAGCCGCTGTCGCGGCGCAGACCGCTGCCAAGGAACCGGTGGTTGTCGAAGGGGACGGTTGGTTGAGCGAGTTTGAACTGACCGAACGCAACGGCGAGACGGTGTCCAGCAAGGAGCTGTTGGGACAGCCTTATGTCGTCAGCTTCTTCTTCACGACCTGTCCCAGCACCTGCCCGATGCAAAATGAGAAGCTAAAGATTTTGCAGGAGGAGTTTTATGGCAAGGGAGTTCGCTTCTTGAGCATCAGTTGCGATCCGGAGATCGATACGCCCGAGGTGTTGTCGGAATACGCCAAGCGATTTGAGGCGGACAAGGATCAATGGTTATTTCTGACCGGCGAACTGAATTACATTCGACGCGTGGGGGCGGAGGTGTTCCGGTTGCCGGTCAACCGACGCTTCCACACCGACCGTTTTGTTTTGGTCGGTGCCGATGGCGAGATCGTCGCGTTGTATGAATGGCCCGAACCGGAACAGTTCGATCGGCTGAAGAAGGACATCGGCAAACTGCTTGCCGGCGAGAAGATCGATGACTCGAAGGACGAAGGAAATGACAGCTAATGGAATGGTTAGCGAGTAATCTGCCACACGCGACCGCGTCGCTGAACAGCCTGGCGACGGTGCTGTTGGTGATCGGGTTGGTGATGGTCAAGCGAGGGAACTTGAAGGCCCATCGCAATGTGATGATCACATGTTTTGCCGTCAGCGGCCTGTTCCTGGCGTTGTATCTGTTGCACAAGGTCGCGTTGTTCCAGACAACCGGTTCGCCCAATCGGCGGTTCCCGACCGATGTCTCCAGCGCCGCGAGAACCGTCTATTTTACGATCCTCGGAACGCACCTGTTGCTTGCGCTCACGGTGCCTCCGTTGGCGATTGCTGCGATCGTGCAGGGGCTGAAAGACAATCGGGAGAAGCATCGCAAGATCGTCCGATTCGCCTTTCCGATCTGGCTGTACGTTTCGATCACCGGCGTGGTCGTCTACTACATGTTGTACTGGGCCTACCCTGTCGCTTAGCTGAAAAGGCTGCCCATTTGATGCGGTTCCTTGTTTGCCAAGCGTTGCTCTCGCTGCTGATCTCGCCTGGACTCGGATGGGCTCAGCGTGGCGCCGTGCCTGCGGATATTCCCGAGCTCGAAACCTCGGGCCGGATCGCGTTGCAACAGATCGATCAATTGATTGGCGCCCAGTCGTGGGACGCCGCGGTCGATGAGATCCTGCGTCTTGCCGACACGGCGGGGGATCGATTGATCCAAGTCGACCTCGATCCCAACACGACTGAATCGCTGCAGCATTGGGTTCCGGTTCGCGATTACCTGAACGACCGGCTGGTGCGGTGGGGCCTCGCCGCTCCCGAAGTCTTGTCCCGTTATCGCCAGCGGATCGATTCGCTGGCGGCGTCGGCCGTCGAGGCGGCCGAGGCGCAGAAGGATCTTGGTCAAGCAGACCGCGCGGTTCGCGAGTTCCTTGCCAGTTCGCACGGCGATGTGGCGCTCCGTTTACAAGCCGACCTGGCGATCGATCGCGGTTGGGCTCAGCGAGGCCGCGATGCTCTGGTCCGCATCGATTCGCGTTTGCAGGCGACCGGCGTTGGGGAAAATCCCGTGGCGATGGTTCCCGCGGTCGCTTGGAATCCATTGCTCGTGAGGTACCCGAAGAGCGTGGGGGCGATTGCGGAGCAAGTGTCGCGCGACGATCGTGGCTTGAGTTTCGGATCCTACCGCGGCACCGCTCTCTCCTTGCCCGAGCTTGCGGCGCGACTTCCCTATTGTTCGGTGCTGCAGGGAGACATTCCGCGAGCCGAGCGCGAGCTGGAGTTGGTGCAAACGATGTTCGAAGCGTTTGCCGATTCGCCAGCGGAGCAGACGTTGCGGCGGGCGATCGCCGCGGCGAAAGAAGAGTCGACCGCGCCGGATGCGGCTGTTCGATTCGCAGAGTTTCCGATCTGGACGACTCCGCTGCACCGGATCGATCGCGATCCGACGCTCGATTCCGTTGGCGGTTCGTCGGGGGCGGCCGGCAGTCGGCGATCGAGCTACTTTCCGGCGGTTTGGAACGGACGCGTCTTCGTTCACGACGTGAATCGAATCGTCGGCTTCGATCTCCGCACGGGAGCCGGTTGGCCGATCGAAGATTCCAATTCAGCAGTCTTCGACACGGGGCAGCCGCCCGAGGAAATCTTGCCTCCCGCGGCGCTACCGGCATCGGGCTGGCCGCGATTTACGTTGAACGTGGTTGGCGATCGGATGGTCGCGCGGCTGGGACCGGCGGTGACCGGTTGGTTGCCGGTGATGCGAAAGCCTCCGGGAAGTGCGTCGTCGGTGGCGGTGTTCGATCTCGACGGCGAGGGGCGGTTGTTGGACGCCTATCCGAAATCGCTCGACGCCGAAGAGCTGGGGGATTACGAAATCGAAGCACCTCCGATGTTGGTGGGCGATCGAATTTTCTGCGGGATCACGCGGCGTGCCGGTTCGCTGTACACAAGTCGCGTGCTGTGCATCGACCTGCGATCGGGGCAGCGGTTGTGGATCAGTCCCGAACTGGCGGTTGGGCCGATGCCCAATCAACCGCCCGCCAACCGCGTCTCGCATGCGACGGTCGCGTATCGCGAGGGGATGCTGTTCTATCACGCCAACTTGGGAACCGTTTCGGCGATCGATGCGCAGACGGGCAAGATCCGTTGGCTGGTTCGTTACCAGCGCGGTTCGGCACACGATAACCCTTATCGCGACGAACCGTTTGTCGACGATCGCGATCTGTCGCCGGTGCTGTTGGATGCGGAGTTGGCGATCGTTGCGGCGGCCGATTGCGACCGAGTGTTTGCGTTGGATTCGGCGACGGGGCAAACGCTGTGGACCAGCGGGCCCGAACTGGCCGAAGACGTGGAGTGTCTGTTGGGAACGACGGCAACACACGTGATCGCTTCGGGAGATCGACTGTACTGGATCGATAAGTTCACCGGACGCGTCGACGCCGTTTTTGCCGGCGGTTCGACTTCGCTGGCTGCCGGTGGATCGTCGCAGCCGCGGACGGCGGGGCGTGGCGCGATCGCGGGGGATCGAATCTATTGGCCGACCGACGACGCGATCCTTGTCTTCGATGCGGTCCTTGCCGATACGGATACGAGGCCCGCGGTGCGGATGGTCGATCGGATCGATCTGTTGCCCAGCGATCTACGCGGCGGCAATCTGTTGATCCGCGACGGGTATTTGATTTTGGCGAGTCCCGATCGATTGGCCGTTTTCGATTCCCTCGAATTCAAGGTTGCCACGATTGCCCCTGGCTCGCCAATCGGCGAAACTTTGAAGCATGAATGACAGCCAGAATATCGGTGACCGCGAGTTGATCGAGCGGTTGGCCAGCGAATACGCAGCGATTAAAGCCGAATTGGCCAAAGCAATCATCGGCCAGGAAGAAACGATCGAGCAGGTGATCACGGCGTTGGTCGCCGGCGGGCATTGTCTGTTGGTCGGTGTGCCCGGTTTGGCCAAGACGTTGTTGGTGCACAGTTTGGCATCGACGCTCAAGCTCGATTTCAGCCGGATCCAGTTCACTCCCGATCTGATGCCCAGCGATATCACCGGCACCGAGGTGATCCAACAGGATCGCGAGACGGGGGAACGGCAGTTCAAATTTCTGCCGGGGCCGATCTTTGGCAACATCATCTTGGCCGACGAGATCAATCGGACGCCACCCAAAACGCAGGCTGCGTTGTTGGAAGCGATGCAAGAGCGGCAGGTGACTGCGGGCGGAACACGACACGAATTGCCGAATCCGTTTTTTGTTCTGGCCACGCAAAATCCGATCGAACAAGACGGCACCTACCCGTTGCCCGAAGCTCAATTGGATCGGTTCATGTTCGACGTGCGAATCGATTACCCCAACGAAGCGGATGAATTGCAGGTCGTGCTGCAGACGACCGACGACAAAGAGGAATCGCTGACCGCGGTCGTCGATGGGGCGCAGTTGCTGGAGTTCCGTCATTTGGTTCGCCGGATTCCGATCGCCGAGCCGGTCGCGCGTTATGCGATGACGCTGGCTCGGGGCAGTCGGCCGTCGGATCCGCGAGCGTCGGACCAGGTGAAGAAGTATGTGCGTTGGGGGAGCGGCCCGCGCGGCAGCCAGTACCTCGTGCTGGCGGCAAAAGCTCGGGCGGCGCTGCAGGGGCGGCATCTGGTCGAACGCGACGATGTCGATGCGGTAGCGCTGCCGGTGCTGCGGCATCGGATTCGATTGAACTTCGCCGCCGAAGCCGATGGGCTGACCGTGGCGCAGGTAATCCAAGATCTGATCCAACGCGCTCGCCATGGCGCCGAACCGGCTGGCGTTGCGGCGGTGTTTCGAAACCCGACCTCCTAAGGGTCGCTGCGATGTATCAAACGTTTGCCAAGTATCTGGATCACGACGCGTACACGGCGTTGAATGCTTTGCGGCTGAAGTCGCGGCATCGCTTCGCCGGTTCTGCGGCGGGAGAGCATCGCAGTTTTCGGATGGGGCAAGCGATCGAGTTCGCGCAGCATCGCCAGTATGCGCCGGGGGACGATCTGCGTTACCTCGACTGGAAGATCTACGGGCGGACCGACAAGTACTATCTGAAGCAGAGCGAAGACGAAACGGATTTATGCTGTTACGTGTTGCTCGACAACAGCGAGAGCATGTCGTTTGCTGGCACCGAATCGAAAGTCTCCAAGCTTCAGTACGCACGCAAATTGGCGGTCGCGTTGGCCTTTGTCACACTAGCGGGCCAGGATCGGATCGGTCTGGGACTGTTGAGCGATCGGATGTTCGATTATCTGCCGCCATCGGGCGCGACTAGCCAACTGTCCCGTTGGGATGAAATCTTCGAAAGATCGCCGGCCGCCGGGGCGACCGATCTGCCTGCGGCAGTGGCACAATTTGTCGATACGGCTCGGCAACCGGGGCTAGTGGTCTTAATCAGCGATTTGTTGGGGCCCGAGCAGGGGCTGCAGGGAGCATTAACGCTTTTGCGTGGTGCAGGACATGATGCGATTGTGCTGCATGTAATGGATCGACAAGAGAGAGAGTTTCGATTCGACGGCGAACTCCACTTTGAGGGGCTCGAATCTACCGGTGAGGTCGATGTTAACGGCGGCCAGATACGCAATGCTTATCTAGAGGAACTGGCTAACTTTATAGAAAAACAGCGCCAGAACTGTTGGGGTTTGGGTTTTGAGTTTTCGACAGTGTTGACCGATTCCCCCTTGGCGGCCGCCTTGTCGTTGCACTTCCGCCATTGAAAGCGTCCGTGTCGTTGAGGCGGCTGGAGAGGCATTGGGTTTCATGACCGTATCGGTTTGAGTTCTGCCATTCGACGTGCCGATGCTTGTCGGTACGCTATACTTCGCCGTATTCGCGTATTTCGAATTGACCATAAACGAAGATTTGGATTGATGACAGCAACAACTTTAACCAAACCCGCGTCGATTGATCTCGCTGGCCTGGACGAAGAAATTCGGCGGCACCTGCACTATACCCTCGGGTATCACGAACGGGATGTTTCGCCTCGCTACGTCTGTCGCGCGACAGCCTTGGCGGTTCGCGATCGATTGGTGGGCAGTTGGCAGCAGACGCGCGACGCGATTCGCGAAACCGATCAGCGCCGCGTCTATTATCTATCGCTGGAGTTCTTGATCGGACGTTCGTTGAGCAATGCGATCCAGAACATCGACCTCGATGGCCCCGCTCGCGAGGCCCTGCACCAATACGGTTTGAGCCTGGAAGAGGTCGCCGAAAAAGAGCACGATGCGGGACTGGGCAACGGCGGTTTGGGCCGCTTGGCAGCTTGTTTTCTCGACAGTTGCGCCAACTTGAAACTGCCCGTCGTCGGTTACGGCATCCGTTACGAATACGGCATGTTCCACCAACACATCGAAAACGGTCGCCAAGTCGAAGATCCCGATCACTGGTTGCGCGATGGCAATCCGTGGGAGATGGAACGCCCCGACGAAGCGCAGAACGTTCATTTCTACGGCTACACCGAACACTATCGCGACGACGAAGGAACACCTCGTTGTCGTTGGGCCGGCAGCCACGACGTCGTTGCGGTTCCTTACGACATGCCGATCCCAGGGTATCGCAACAAGACCGTCAACACGCTGCGGTTGTGGAAGGCGGCGGCGACCGACGCCTTCGATCTGGAAGAGTTCAATTCGGGCAGTTACCCCGAAGCGGTCGCGTCGAAAAACATGGCCGAACAGATTTCGATGGTCCTGTATCCCAACGATGCCAGCGAAAACGGGAAGGAACTGCGCCTGAAGCAGCAATACTTCCTGGTCTCGGCCAGTTTGCAAGATATCGTCAAGGATTGGGTCGAAAAGCACGGCGACGACTTCACCGACTTTGGCAAGAAAAATTGCTTCCAATTGAACGACACGCACCCCGCGTGTGCCGTCGCCGAATTGATGCGGATCTTGTTGGATCAGTATCAGATGGAATGGAAGCAGGCTTGGGAAATCACCACGCAATGCATGGCTTACACCAATCACACGCTGTTGCCCGAGGCGTTGGAGCGTTGGTCGGTGTCGCTGTTCAGCCGTTTGTTGCCGCGATTGTTGGACATCATTTATGAGATCAACCATCGCTTCCTTGTCGAAGTCTCCAAGAAATGGCCGGGCGATGTTGCGCGTCAACGCCGCATGTCGTTGGTCGAAGAGGGCGAGAATCCTCACATCCGGATGGCACATCTGGCGATCGTCGGCAGCTTCTCGGTTAACGGCGTTGCGGGTTTGCACACCGAACTGTTGAAGAGCGGTCTGTTCCAGGACTTCTATGAACTGTGGCCAGAGAAGTTTAACAACAAGACCAATGGCGTGACCCAACGCCGTTGGTTGGCGCACTGCAATCCAGGGCTCCGCGACCTGTTGAACGAGACGATTGGCGACGGATGGCAGACCGATCTGAGCCAGATCGAAAAACTGCGTCCATTCGCCGAAGACGCTGCATTTCGCAAGCGTTGGGCGGAAGTCAAGCTGCAAAACAAGCGACGCTTGATCGATTACGTGCGTCAGACCACGGGGATCGAATTCCAAGAAGCGGCGTTGTTCGACGTGCAGGTCAAGCGGATTCACGAATACAAGCGACAGCTGTTGAATCTGCTGCACGTGTTGAATCTGTACGACCGGATCCAACGTGGCGATACCGCCGGGATGGTCCCTCGCTGCGTGTTGATCGGTGGCAAAGCGGCTCCCGGTTATCACGTCGCCAAGATGATCGTCAACTTGATCAACAACGTCGCCAGCGTGATCAACGCCGATGAAAAAGCGAACGATCTGTTGAAGCTGGTCTTCCTGCCGAACTACCGCGTTTCGGCGATGGAAGTGATCTGCCCGGCGACCGAACTGTCCGAACAGATCTCGACCGCCGGTAAAGAGGCTTCGGGAACGGGGAACATGAAGTTCATGATGAACGGTGCCCTGACGATCGGAACGCTCGACGGAGCGAACATCGAGATTCGCGAACAGGCAGGGGACGAAAACTTCTTCCTCTTCGGACTCGATGCGGCAGAAGTTTCCGAGACCAAAAAGGCTTACGATCCCAACAAGATTATCGCGGGTGACGAAGAGATCCAACGGATCATGGCGATGATCGAAGGGGGCCGCTTCGACGCCGGTTGCCCTGGAACGTTTAACATCCTGACCGCGGGACTTCGCAATCCCTACGACCCGTGGCTGACGATCGCCGATCTGCGCGATTACATCGACACCCAACGCAAGGTCGATGCAGCGTACAAGGATCAGGAGAGTTGGAACCGGATGAGCATCTTGAACACCGCCAACAGCGGCTGGTTCTCGAGCGATCGCACGATCCAACAATACGCCGACGAGATCTGGCAAGCCAAGCCGTTGGGCTAAGTTGCCACGTCCTGTTCCGGCTGAGGCGACTCAGCCGGATCGAGCTTTCGGTCGGTGGCAAAGAACAGCCAATCGGTTTGCCAATGGTCGACCAAGGCGTTAAACGTTTTGACGGGCTCGACATGGACGCTCTGAAAGGTGTCTCGCAACGCTACCGAAAACTGGCTGCTCTGGGCATACGACCAGACAGCCAGGACACCCTGTTCGGCCAGGTGGGCTTTCGCCGCCAGCAGCCCGTCGCGAGTGTAGAAGCCGTTCTCTTCTTCTCCCAGTTGATCGCTGGGGGAATGGTCGACATCGATCACGATCAGGTCGTATCGCTCGGTGGGCGATTCCGCCAACCGCTGATAGACATCGCCAGCGATGATCTTCAGCTGTTCCGCTGCGTTTAACTCGCTCGATAACGGCACCAGCCCCTGCCGCAGCCAATCGACAACTTGCGGAAGGTATTCGATCACGTCGACCGATGCGACGTTGGCGTGCTTCAGCAATTCTTGTGCTGTGTAGCCCAGCCCCAATCCGCCGACCAAGGCTTTCAATTGGGGGCCGCCATGGATCTCGACAGCTCGGTTGGAGATCTGACGTTCCGAATCGGTGTTCAGACTGCTCATCAGGAACTCGTGATTCAGCGTCACCTCGGTGACGATCGTCCCCGGTTGGGAGAGGAGTTCGCGGCGGCGCAGGCAGAGCGGCCCCAGTGGCGAATCTTCGTAAGCCAAGATTTCAAAGTTGGGACGTTCCACGACCGGACTCCTTCTTGCCTCTTTGTCGGTAGAGGAGGGAACCGGATCGCGGCAGCGAACAAAAAAGATGCTGAACTTCGCCCCGAGACCTTGTTTTGCCATTGGGGAGCGAGAACCAGCCGCCCGACTGTAGCGTTCTCGATCGCTGAAAAACATCGCGGCGGTAGACGACTAGTGTAGCGGAACTCGCCTAGAGTTTCGGAGGGGGGGACTCGCCGCGTGGCGAAAGTCTTGACGACTTCCGCTTCGCTGAAACGGCGAGGACGACGGGCGGACACGTGTTGCTCAAACTAATCGTTGTGACATTGTGCCAATTCGTCTCCTGTTGTGGATGACTGCGCAGCACTCCTTGGTTGCCCGATAACGCTAAGTTCAAATGCAACCCGTTTCGCGGGCTAATAATTCCAAATCAAGCAAGGTCGCGGAGGAAATCGGGAGGGCTCGCCAAGTAGGTTTGGCAATGACCGCAAGCGGCGGACGCCTCGGAAACCGGAGTGCGGCATATTGGACAGGGACGCGATGCGGATTCCGACTTTTGGACCGGCGGGGTTAGGTCGCTTGCCTCGAGGATCCGCATCACCCCAGTATCGGACAAGCTTGTCCGTGCAATGGGGAGTGCCGCAACTGCGTCGCACAGAGGGCATTGTACCGGGACGCCGGAGTGGTTGCTGGGAACTGGAATCTGGTGTCCGGAAGGGCAGGCAACGAAAAAAGTTTCCATCCTAAGTAACCTTCTTGTTGGGGTGAGGCTTAAGGCGTGCAGGCTCTTTCCAACCCCGACTTCAATCGCATGTTTCGGGGCGTTTCGTCATTGTTTGAGACGTCGAGAGGCAACGATTGCCATCATTACCACCCTATCGAATGGGCGACTGCTCCCTGATCGACTGGCAGGATATTCGCCTGAGCCACGGCGATATTGCCTAGAAACTGTTGATTTATCGATCGAGCCGATCTGGTATGCTGCATGCGGTGTTGAACCTTCATGTGACATCAGCTTCCGCCAAACTGGGCCCGAACACTATGCAAAATCCATCGACGCGTTTTCCGTTATCCCGTCGCTCGCTGCTTGCCGTCGGCGGGGCTGTTTTTTTCGCAACGCCCGGCTTGTTTGCGGAGCAGTTGCAGTCGACGCCGCCGTTGACCGAAGGGCCGTTCTATCCCGATAAAATGCCACTGGATCAAGACAACGATCTGATCGTGATCAACGACAGCACGACGCCCGCGGTGGGGCAGATCACTCATCTAACCGGACGTGTTTTGACGCCGTCGGGTTCGCCAGTTCGCAATGCGACGATCGAAATTTGGCAATGTGATGCCAACGCGGTCTATCTTCACTCGCGCGACAGCAATGGCAAGAAGAAGCAACAGGACCCCAACTTCCAAGGCTTCGGCCGTTTCGAGACAGGATCGACGGGGGAGTACCGTTTTCGCACGATCAAGCCGGTCGAGTATCCCGGTCGTCCTGCCCCGCACATTCATATCATCGTTAAACAGAACGACCGCAAGCTGCTGACGACTCAGTTGATGATTCGTGGCTACGCGGGGAATGCACGCGATGGTGTTTTTCGTCGGGTCACCGATCCAGCGAAACGCGAATTGTTGGTCGCCGATTTTAATCCGATCCCCGAATCGAAGCTCGACGAATTGGCGTGTCGCTTCGACGTCGTGCTCGGCCGGACGCCCGACGATTCGGAAAAGCAACGCGGTTAACCGACACGATCTCAGATCCTTGCGAAGTGCACTTGTGGCATCGCCAGTTCATGTTGGCGATGCTCGTTTTTTAGTTCCTCCATCCAACCGACGGTTTTGTTTTTCGAATGGCTCGCTGCGACGAAGGTTATCTGTGTGAAGTATGTGGCGAGGATGTGGGGAACATCAGCGACAGCGATCTTTATTTGCGGTTCGTGATCGGCGAACTGGATCCCGAGCGATTGCACACGACTCCCGAACGTCACATCCGCTGCAACCCAGCGGTTGGCCAATTTATCGTGCATCCCGATTTCGAACCGCTGGTTTGTGAAGGGGCTTTCAATAAACAAGAGCTCGATCCGGAATACGTCCAGCAGCGTGAGACTTTGGTCAGCCGTGGGTTCGAGCGATTGCGTGAGATCGAAGCGCAAGGCCCCGAGGGAGACATCACTTCCTATCCGCTGCCTGAGGCGATCGCGAAGTATCGGCGCTGAGCGAGCCGGATGTTGAAGACTGCGGATTAAATCGATTCCATCGGTTGTGCCACGCGAAGTCGTCGACCCCTTCAGCTTTAACAAATTCCGCGGCGACCGAACATCGCGAGCGATCGTCGTCGGAAGACCGATCGGCAAGCAAATTCTAGGGAAAAGCAGCGGTCTGCGATCAGCATCCCGCAGCCCCAGGCAAGCTTCGTGCTAGGGTTCATCACACCGGCGTCCATGGGGATTTCGCGGTGTGTTTTTCGCCTCGCAAGATCTCTGCTATGCAAACCGCCCCGCGTTCTCTGCCCGATCCATCCGCCAAGCGTCTCGCGTTGCTGCTGTTAGCGGCGGCGGGATGTTTGTTTGCCGCTTGGATTGCGCAGATGAATTTTGTGATGCACGATATGTATCACGAATTGGCGCTCGTCCGCGAAGCGATGTTCCGTGGCGAATTGCCGTTGGACAACCCGTTTGCTTTCACCCCGACGGTCTATCCGTCGGTCCATCATGAATGGGCGATGGGCTTGTTGTTGTACGGGTTCTGCGTTTCCACAGGCTGGGGCCTGATGGGACTGACAATCCTACGATGGATGTTGATCCTGGGAATCGTTTCGGCGACCTACATGACCGCTCGCCGGCGCGGCGCCAGCCCGATCGTCTTTGCGTTGGCAGCACTCTTGATTCTGCCGATCGCTTGGGTCGGATTCGGGACGCTGCGGGCTCAACTGGTCACGCTGTTGTTCACCGCGGTACAGTTGCGGTTGGTCGATGAAGACCGCCGCGGCCGACGCGGTTGGGTTTTGATGTTGCTTCCGTTGTGGATCGTGTGGGTCAACATTCACGCCGGCTTTTTGGTCGGTGCGGGATTGTTGGCGATCGACACCTTCGAACGCGTGGCTGCCGATCTCGTGAACCAATGGCGACAGGGACGGCTCAGGCAGAGGCAATGGCTGATGAAACGCCTCGTCCATCGCTACTGGCACCGCGTTGGGCTATTGATCGCCGCCGCGGCCACGTTGGGGCTGACGCCCTATGGCGCCCAGTACGCTCCGTACGTCTTGCATGCGGTTCGCATGCCGCGTCCCGAGATCGCCGAATGGGGGCCGCTGTGGACAACTTACAATCCAGGGCTGACGCTGCTCAGCTATCTGTTGACGATTGTGCTGACGACCGTCGCTGTGGTTCAACTGGGTTGGCGTCGCGCGATCGGAACGCTCTCTTTGATCGTGACCGCTTATCTCGCGATGCGGCACATTCGCCACGGTTCAATCTACGGCGTGGTTTGGATGTGTTACGCACCACCGTTGCTGTCACGTTGCAAAATGGGTCCGGCGATCCAGGCTTGGATCTGCCAACACCAGCGAGGTGTCCAGCGAAGCGCGGTCGCCGCGATCGTGGGAAGCCTGACTTACTTTTTCTATGTCGGCGGTTGGTACACCGTGTTGCCGGTTCAGTCGGCGGAGATGGGGACCGGAAATCAGCCGGTGGGGGTCGTCGAATACCTCAAAGAGAATCACTTCCGCGGACGCGTGCAGTTGCCCTTTGGGGCGGGTGCCTACGTGATGTGGCACATGTATCCGGACGTCTTGATCAGCATCGATGGACGATATGAAGTCGGTTATCCGCCCGAGCTGCTCGACGAGCACCGCGCGTTCTATCGCGGCGAACCGGGGTGGGAACAAATGCTCGATCGCTATCCCAGCGACGCGGTCGTGGTCCCCGTGGGATCGCCGATCGTCGACGCGATGCAGTCGCAGTTGCATTGGCGGTTGAGCTACCAAGACGACGCTTATCTGCTGATGACTCCACCCAATAGTCCAATGCAATGGACCGATCGCGATCGCCGAGGCGAGACGCTGCCGCAAAACTTTTTATAGCGGCGGGCGCGACGACCGGGAATTCCCGCCCGACAACCCTTTTTGGCTGTCGTTAACGGAAAAAATGCGGAGAAAAAAATCCGACGGGGTCTAGCCCTCCGCTGGAGCCGAACGGCGAAGCGTGAGGGCGTAGAGGACGGTCAGTGTTCCCGCCCCCATCATCGACCAAGGAAACCATTCCGAGGGGGTGAAGTTTCGCGTCGAGGGGCCCGTTGGAGCCGCCGCGAGGAAGGAACCGCTAGGTTTTTCGCTAGCGGCATGCAGAGATGCACTGTCGATCACCAGGCACTCCGCACCGACGACGGTGAGCATGATGCCCAGCGCTAAGAATAGCGAACGCCACACGGTTAAAGCTCCTGGGTTGAAAGAATGATCCGCAACTGTTGCTCATTATCGGCGGATGGATAGGAGCCTCGTGAGTCTTGGGATGGCTGCCGGTAAGATCGCTAGCACTGAACTATTTGATGCTCGCCCGCTTCCCAGCTATCCTATAGCCGGAATAAATTTCCCATGTTGCACCGTGTGTGGCAGCGACAGCCACCGTAACATACGGGAACGCCGAAATTTGGGCATTTCCACAACGGCGCAAAGATCCGACCATGAACGTGTCAATTCCGTGTTGACCGATCAACCCGTGCGATTCCCACCTTGAACTGGAGACTGTCTATGAAAACAAATAATTCACGTCGAACTTTCCTGAAAGCCACCACCGTCGCCAGCGCAGGCTACTGGGTTGCTGGAGGCATCGCCCCCAAGGAGAGCTTGGCTGCGAACGAAGAGATCCGGTTTGCGTGCATCGGTGTCGGCGGCAAGGGATCGAGCGATTCGGCCGACGCGGGCAAGGCGGGCAAAGTCGTGGCGATCTGCGACATCGACGAAGAGCGATTGAACAAAGCGGGCGAACGCTTCACCGACGCTTCGAAGTATTTCGACTTCCGCAAGATGCTCGATGAAAACAACAAGAACATCGACGCAGTGACCGTCAGCACGCCCGACCACTGCCACGGCGTAGCGACTGCGGCTGCATTGGCACTGGGCAAACACTGCTACACGCAAAAGCCATTGACTCGCACGATCTGGGAATCGCGTCGTCTGGGCGAACTGGCTGCAGAAAACAAATGCCAGACTCAGATGGGCAACCAAGGAACCGCCAACAGCGGCGTTCGCGAAGCGGCTGCGATGATTAAAGCCGGTGTCGTCGGCGACGTAAAAGAGGTGCATGTTTGGACCAACCGCCCGGTTTGGCCACAAGGCATCGGTCAACCCGCAGCGGAAGAAGTGCCAAGCTTCATCCACTGGGATGAATGGATTGGCCCCGCTGAAAAGCGTCCTTACAGCAGCGCTTACCATCCATTTAAGTGGCGTGGTTTCTGGGACTTCGGTACCGGAGCGTTGGGCGACATGGCTTGCCATACGTTGAACATGCCGTACATGGGATGCGATCTGCAAAACCCGACCAGCGTGCAAGCGACGACCAGCGGCCACAACAAGGTCACCTACCCGTCCTGGTCGCAGATCGTGTTTGAATTCCCCGCCAACGATTGGCGTGGTGCAACGCAACTGTACTGGTATGACGGCGGCAAACTGCCCGCGCAATCGCTGTTCGCCGGTTCGGAATCGTTCGCGAAGAAGGGCTTGTCCAGCAGCGGCTGCTTGGTCGTTGGATCCAAGGGCAGCCTGTATTCGCCAAACGATTACGGTGCCACGTTCGAATTGCTCGGCGGAGCGGAGAAGAAGGACGTCGATTACGATCGATCGCCAGGCCACTTCCGCGAATTGGCGATGGCGATCAAGACGGGTAAAGAAGCGAAGAGCAACTTCCCGAACTACGCCGGTCCTTTGACCGAAACGATCCTGCTCGGAAACCTGGCTGTCTTCGCGGCGGACGAAGGCGAAAAGCAAGGCGAGAAGATCAGCTGGAACGCCAAGGACATGAAGGTTCTGGGGACAGACAAGTACGATTGGATGGTCAAGCCCGACCTTAAGAACGGCTACACGATGTAGTCCCCTTCGGGGACCGCTGAGCGGTTCTCGCTAGGTGCCGATACGAGATGGCACGCTGCGTCCTTGCCCGACGCTGGCGTGCCATTTTTCGTATCGCCGGTGAACTCATTCCGCCGTGGCACGACGGCCATTTCTCGACGGCACTTCAACGGGCACTCGCGTTTTGCAAGCCACTCTTCGCACGCTGATGCTGATGCTGTTTGCGACAGCCATCGCAATCCTGATCGGTTGGACTTATGGCTACGTAAGCGAACGGATTCTCCGCCGCGGGCGATCGCTTTGGCGTTGGGTTCCGGTGCTTTCGATCTCGCTGCCTCTGTTCATTCACGCGGCGGCATGGGAGGCGACGCTGGGCAAGTTTGGCTGGCTGGCGCTGTCGGGCGTCGCAGCACGCGGCAGCTTTTTCGCTGGCCTGGTCGCGTCTGCGTGGATCCATGGGGTCACCGGAGCGGCCTGGGTCGCGTTGATCGTCGGTCTCTTTTTGCGGCGCGGACCGCTGCCCGGTGAGGAAGCGGCTCAACTGGAGACCGGAGCGGTGCGGGCGGCTCTGCAAGTCACGTTACCAGGAACGTTCCTGATGACATTGTCCGGTGGGTTATGGGTTGCCTTGATTGCGGCGACAGAAATCTCCGTTGTCGACCTGTATGGCTTCCGAACGCTCGCCGACGAAGTCTACTTCCAGTACGCCCTCTCTCCGAACCCAGCTCCGATCCTGCTGGCGACGATGCTACCCGTCGGTATCTGCACCGGCATCGCGATGGTCTCCGCTCTAGGCCGTCGACGAATCAAACGCACGATCGGCGGAACGCCTGCCCGCGTCCGAGCCTCGCTTTCGGCGGGCGGCGGGGCAGGGCAAGTGGCCGCACACGCAAGCCTGACGCTCCTGGCAACGTTGATGATTCTATTGCCATTGGCTAGCCTGGCGATCAAGGCCGGTTGGACGGTGACGGCAATCGATGGTGAGCTGCAGGCGGGATGGTCGGCGGCGCAAGCGACGGAGTCCATCGTTCAGGCGACTTGGATGTTTCGGACCGAGTATTATTGGACCGCGATGTTGGCCGCGACCGTGATCGTGATGACGCTGCCCCTCGCCACACTGCTGGCGTGGTTGGGTCGCTACCGATTGCGTAGCGTCGCGATCGGTTGCCTGTTCCTGATGTTCATTCCGGGACCGGTGATCAGCGTCGGGATCCTGTGGCTGTTTGCCAACACTGGCATCGGATGGCTTGGCGACCTGTACGACCGCACACTGATTCCGGCAGGATTGGCGGTATTGCACCGATCCGTCCCCCTGTCCTGCATGATCCTCATGGGCAGCTTTTATGCTTCGGACCGCCGCGTCGACGAGGCGGCAAGAGTCGATGGGGCCGGCTGGTGGCAGCGGTTGCGATCGATCGAGCTGCCTCGAATCGTCGGTCCCTTGGCGATCTGCAGCTTCGTTTCCGCAGTGTTAGCACTGGGGGAGATTTCGGCAACCGAATTGGTGCTTCCACCGGGAGTGTCCACAGTCGCCAGGCGTGTTTTCGGGTTGCTGCACAGCGGTGTTCGCTACCAAGAATCGGGACTATGCCTGATCTCCAGCACAATCGTCATCACCACGATGATCGTTTTTCGTGCCGTGTATTCTGCGATGGCGCGCCGTTAAGCGTATGATAGAAGGGCCCTCCATTCGCAACCCCCAACGGAACCTCATGCTTCGCAACCGAAACTTGATCGCTTGGACCTTCGCTGTCGCCTTCTGGATACTGCTATCCACTGTGCTGACGTGTGGAAATGTTGTGGCGTCGGAACACGTTCAATTCGTCCAGGACGGGAAACAGTACGAGGTTTGTGGCGAAACGCTGGTCGTCGCCAAAGATGGTGGGCGGTTGTTCCAAGCCAATGACGGGCAGATCTGGATGATTCAGTCCGACGAGATCAAGGATCACAAACAAGATTCGACAGCTGTCGAAATCGCCAGCCCCGAAGCGGCGGTCGCCCAATTACTCGAAACGCTGGGAGATGATTTCCGTGTCCTTCAAACGGCACACTATATCGTCGTCTCCAACGCCAACGCTCCGTTTGTCGAATACTGTGCCGGGCTGTTTGAGAAGCTGCACAAGGGCTTTTATGCGTTCTGGAAGAACAACGGATGGGATCTGCCCAAACCACAATTTCCGTTGGTCGCGTTGGTTTTTAGCGACAAAGCAAGTTTCCAACGCTACGCCCGTCCCGAAGCGGGTCCAGGCGCCGAAACGATCATCGGATACTACAACCTGAAGACCAATCGGATCACAACGTACGACATCGGCGAAGGCGCAGGGGTGCGAGCCGGCGGATTCCTCGTCGACCGGAATATCGCCACCATCGTTCACGAAGCCACTCACCAACTGGCCTACAATTGCGGCTTGCAGAAACGGTATGCCGACAATCCCTTTTGGGTCAGCGAAGGGATGGCCGTCTTTTTTGAATCGCCCGACCTGAAGCGTGGCGATGGCTGGCGTGAGATCGGCCGAATCAACGAAGTCAACCGATTGCGTTTCGCCCAATATCTGCCCAATCGGCCGGCGAACTCTCTGATCACGCTGCTGCAAGACGATACTCGGCTAACGAACACGGCAACGGCGGCGTCTGCGTATGCCGAAGCTTGGGCGTTGACCTATTTCCTGGTCAAAACAAAGCCGAAGCAGTACGTTGCTTATCTGAAACAGCTCAGCGAAGGCGACTACCTCGATTCGCTGGGCCCACGTGAACGAGTGCAGATGTTCCGCGATACGTTCGGCGATCTCGAAACACTCGACCGCCAATTCATCGCCTACATGCGGCGGTTTGTGCTTCGCCGCTGACCCCGTTGGGGCAATATCGATCGGCAGTCGCTAAATCGAAATGCACTCGTCTGTTAGGATGGGCCGGCGCAAAGAAAACCGCCAGCGGATCGTTGCACGAACCACCGGCGGTCATTTCGTTTTCAAGACGCTGCGAGTCGAACTACTGTCCTAACTTCGCATTCTTTTCGGCGACGTTACGGTAGTCGACGACCTTCCAAATCAGGCCGACTTTTTGCATCGCTTTGATCGCCATGTAGGTCAGGTCGATCTCCCACCACTTGTGACCGTGCTTGGCCATCCGCGGATAGGCGTGGTGGTTGTTGTGCCAGCCTTCGCCATAGGTGACCAATGCGACCCACCAGTTGTTGCGACTCTTGTCGGTTGTTTCGTAGTTGCGGTAGCCCCACATGTGGCTCGCCGAGTTGACCAACCATGTCGAATGCAAGACGAAGACCAGGCGTAAGAACATGCCCCAAACGACCATCGAGATCGCCATTTCGGTGCCGCCGTAAAGGTAGCCGCCGATGGCCAAAGCTCCGCCCATGGCAAAGTTCAGTGGCAGGAACAGTTTTTCGATCAACCGCATGCCGGGGTCCGATGCGAGATCGGGAATCCACCGTTTGAAGTAAGCTTCGCGGTCGCCATTGTGAGTGCTGTAGACCAGCCAGAACATGTGACTCCACCAAGCCCCATCGTTGGGCGAGTGGGGATCGCCGGGCTGATCGCTCTCGGCGTGATGCTTGCGATGGTCGGCGACCCAGTCCAGAGGCGAACCTTCGCCGGCCAAGCTGCCGATCACGGCAAACATGTATTTGACCCAGCGGTGCGATTGGAAGCCTGTGTGGGTCAGGTAGCGGTGGTAGCCTAGGCAGATTCCTAGGCCGCCGGTGATCCAGTGGAGGGCGACCGTTGCGATCAACGCGGGCCATGAGAAGGTCCAGATGGCAAAGATCGCACCGATATGAGCCGCGACCAGCCAGATGATCGAATACGTATTGACGATCGTCCGCTCTTCACGCGCCAGGTTGGGGGCCTTCTGCTTCTTGCTTTTTGCGACTTCGCTGGCATCGATGCCAGTCTGTTCGGCTAGGTCAAAGGCGTCGTCGACTACGGTGGCCATGGGATTTGCTTCCTATTTGGATTTAAACTCGTTTCCGATGCCCAAATCTTAAAGATCTGTCCGCAGGCGACTGTTTTGGCAAAGAGACATCGCTGTAACGGTTCTGTAACATCTCCCCAAGAAATTTGCCGCAGCCGCGGCAGACCGAGCGACATTGCTCAACCACCCCCTCTGCCAGATGAAAGGAGGGCTGGAACTGAGTTTGACTGCGCACCGCGATCAGAGTGCAGAATAGGCGATTTGCTCAGTATTCTTATGGATCCAGCAAGGCCCGCATTATTCGACAGCCTCCGCTGCGGTGGGCGATTCGACGTCGGTCGGTTTGCTGCCGATCAGGATCCCGGTGCCGCGCAGACGCCACAGGAAGAAGGCGGCCCCGGCAGCCATCATCGCAGCGCAGACAGCAAAGATTCGTTGCGGCTGGTCGCCGAACAGCGGCCGGATCGCCCAATACATCAACGACGCAATGGTCAGGAAAGTGAACGACAGGGCGTTGGCGGTTCCCAGGAAGCGACCACGCTCATTGTCGGGGCTGAGTTTCTGCAACAGTGACTGCAGCGGGATGATGTAGAAACCGGCAAAGAAGCCGGCTCCAAAAACAAAGCCCGCGGTGTTGCTGAGCGCGACGCGGACCATCGGTCCCATGTCGGGAAGCGTTGGCGTCACGAAGGCCAGCAGCAGGAAGAAGAAGACCAGGCCGGCGGCGCCGACCGGGACCAGTTTTGGATTGATCTGGTGGCCGGAGATCAATCCGGCAACAGCGCATCCGACGCCGATTGCCACTCCCATCACGCCCAGCAGAACGCTCGCTTCGGTCCGATCGATCCCCAGCACCACCGTGTATTCGGGCAGGATCAACAGCGCCAGTCCGGCCAGCAGATAGAAGTAGCCCCAGGCCAACATCACCATCAGGAAACGCGACTGCGCCATCTCTTGGATCGAACCGAGGTAGGTGGAGAAAGGGTTCCAGTCGAACTTCATCGATCGGTCCCCCGGTTCCAGTCGTGGCATGAAGATCGCAGAGATCAGCCCCACGATCGCGATCGCCAGCAGAGCCGCTCCGGGCAGCCACTGGATCGGCGTCAGTGAGGCATCTTGTGGGCTGTAGCGATCGGCCACAACGCCGCCCAGCAGCGTACCGACGATCACGGCGACGTTGGTCATCATGTTGATCGTGCCGTTGGCGCGGCTGAGGTCGGTATCGTCGACCAGTTCGGGGATCATGCCATATTTGGCGGGCCCAAAAAAGGAACTCTGGCAGGTCAGCGCGACCAACGCCAGCAGCGTGATCCAAAGGTTGCCCAGATAGAAGCCGACCATCGCGATCAGCGCGATCGGGACCTCGGCGATCTTGACCCACAGCGTGACTTCACGCTTCGAATAGCGATCGGCGATTTGGCCGCCGTATCCCGACAGAAGGATGAAGGGAATCGTAAAGCAGATGCCGACAATTCCCTGGCCGCCATCGCCGAGCATTCCCGCCCAGGCGCCGTCGATGACCATAAACGTCAACAACATCTTCAAGACGTTGTCGTTCATGGCACCTAAAAATTGGGCCGCCAGTAGGCTCAAGAAGCCGCGTTTAATCAGGTTGCTCTTCAACGGAATCGCCTTGCGGTTTGAGAGGCAAAAGGAGTGCTGGGATGTTGCCGCGCTATCCCAATCCTTCTCAAAGGAACCTCTTTACCCCAAAGCGATGCGCGAAATCAACGCCTTACCCCGATTAAATTAGCATCTGGGGCAAGGTTTCCGCAGTTGGCAGGGAAGCCGGTAGTATCCCCGCCAGGTCGGCGGCGTTTTTCTCGCAGGAGATGACTTGCAGGCGATTATTTGGTTGGCAGTTCGACCAACTGCTTCCCTTTGGCCATCTCGCGGATCTCTTCGGTGATCTTCATCGAGCGGTACTTCGGTCCGCACATGCTGCAGAAGTGAGCGTTTTGGAAGGTTTCCTGCGGGAGCGTTTCGGCATGGCCAGCGAGGCGACATTGCCGCGAACCCCATTATTTGCTGGTCCGTTGCCGTTTCTCTTTGACATCGGCGGAATCTGGATGATAAGGTGCCTCTTGTTGGGGCGGTCGTCGCCCCGCATTAGCCTCGGGAGGGTGCAGTGGTCTCCCTCCGGCGTTTGCGTTGCAGTGGTTTTCTACTCGGGCTGATATCTCTCATGGGAGTCGCCTGCGGGAACGATCCCATTCGGGTCGATGCCGACTTACTTCCGGGCATCGGCGGCTATTCGACGGCCGAAGCCGATCTGGGCTGGTTGCCCGCGGGAAAGAAGGTCGATGTCGAGGTCCGCGTCGTCAATCGATTGTCCGACGTGGTTCCGTTTGACCGGTTGAAGCTGAACGGCAGTTTGAATAAGGCGGAGGCGACGGGAAATTCAATTCCTGTAGGGGGCGAACTCTTGATTCGCGCTGCCTTGACGATTCCCAACAACAGCCATGAAGTCGATCAAAGCATCGCAATCTACTTGCAGCGCGATGGCATGCGATCGGCTCGCGATACAGTGCGATTGCGTTTCCGGGTTAGCGAACTGCTGCGGTTCCATGCGAAGACTGTTCAGTTCTCACGCGACGGTTCCGACAACAAAATGGTGGAACGGATCCCTGTCACGATTACCCAACCGATCGATGCGGCAAAGGTCCAAGTTACGGGGACCGGTGATTTTCGCAACGCCCGCGGGGCGATAGTCCATTGGCAGGATCGTGATTGGTTGCAATTCGAAGTCGATCGCGAAGATCCCAATCAAGCGGAACTAGCGGGCACTCTAACGATCGAGGATCCGGTCTCGAAACGCAAAGATATGATCACCTGTCTGGTCAGGTATCGCGTCCCGGTGACGGTCCGCCCCGGATTGCTGTTCGCCAGGCCGGCCTCGGACGAAAAGTCGTATGCCGTGACGGCTTTCGTTCGCTTGTACCCGACCAAAACAGAGTCCGAGCGGACTGATGAAACGAAAACATCCACCCTAGCTTCCGCGGTCGTCGCTGCGCATATCGGCGATTATCCGGTCGACGTGGCGACACATCCACTGGGAGCTGGCGTTTACCGTGTGGAAGCCTTTGTGCCAGAGCGATTTGTCGGGGAAGCCGACTCCGTCCAGTGGCAGATCAAAACCGACGGGAAGGTCTATTACGTAAAAAATCGCGTCGGTTTTCCTCGCTGATAATGCGCCGGCGATCTGCATCCGTCCTTTTCGTTTGAGAGCCGTGTCGATGTTCAGAAGTGGAAAGCGAACTGCAGGAGGACTGATGGTTTTTGTGCCACGGATCTTGTGTTGGCTGGTATTGCCAGCGACGATCGGCTGGGGACAGGCCGACCTGCAACAAATAGCTGATGCGCGAAGCTATATCGAAAGCATCAACGATCGAGCGGAAGCCATCACGAGATATGACGCCGCAGCGCGGCGCGAGACAATGATGCTGTTTCCCGATGGTCGCTTGTTAGAAGAGAGGTCTGTCGAGCGAGTGATGTTTGATGCGGAGGGGAATCGTTATTTGTGGATTGCGAGAAAAAGTCAGAACTTAAAGCGGGCCTATGAGGCGAAGGACCCGGCAGCCGACGTGCCGCTGACGACGCAATACCTGGCGATCTTGTATGTGAATGGGCAGCGTTATGAGTTGGACGGTGGCAAAGTGAGCAGGAGGATGCGGGAATCGGATAAGTCGTCTTCGTTCCCTGGAGAAGGTAATGTCGATTTTCGCAAGTTGGGGATCGGCGGATCGGTCTCGGAGAATGAAATCTTGCTAAAGTTGCTCGCCTCGGCGAATTCGGGAGACGTGATCGGCAAGGGGAATCGGGTTGAGGTGCAATTGGCAACGCCCGAAGTAACTCCTTATTCGGATAAACCATTCACTGAATTGCAGTGGCGATTTGATGCCGAAACGACAACGGTTCGTTCGTTCCAGCGGATTTACCATGCCTTCTGGCGTGACAAGTTGTATCCATCGATTCAGGCGCGGGCTCGGTTTCAGTGGCAACGGATCGACGAACACGACGTTCCCAGAACGGTCCTTGTCGAGAATCGCCTTTATCGAACGCACGGTCCGGAAAATTTGACTGGTGAGGTAGAACCAAACTACGCACCAACGACGATCGATTGCCACTGGTTTTCGCTAAACCAGCCGCTTCCCGACCAACCTTTTTCGGTCGACTTCCTCTCCGACGAGAAGAACCTCCAATCGTTTGTCGATCCAGAGTTCAACGGTGCGATTCGCTTGATGGATCGATAGCAACACGGTCACTGTAGTTGCTTGGCGTCTGCAACACGTTACACCACACGGCGCACAATGAAAACGCAACACGCGAGGCCAAGCAATTTGCTGGGCCTCGCGTGGACGCATTTTGGGCGTGGCGATGCTGCCGCAGTGCTGCGACAGCGGCGTTCTTATCGATTCGACTCTACAGCCGAATGTTCAACCTTGCACCGAGGATCGATGTCGGGTCGTCGAAGACGTTGAGGTCTGCAACCGAGTCGATCAGTTGGTAGTCGAACGTCAGGTCCATGAACGAGCAGATGTTGAAGTTGTAGTACAGTTCAAGGCCCTGCCCGTCGCGAAGCGGCTCGGCATCGCGAGCGATATCCGCGAGTAACGCTTCGTCCTTGGTCGCGTCGAGGTAGTAATAGCCAGCGCCAAAGGAATCGTTGCGGCGGCTACGCGAGAGCATGTTGTGACCGCCGATACCAGCGCTCAAGAAGAGCCGCATCGGGTTCACCGATTGGTCTCCAACGCCCACGCGGCCGAACAGGCCAAATCCGCGTCCTTGGCGATCGCGGCACAGGTACTGGTCGAAGTTATAAAGAAAGGCGTACGTGCCGTTTTGTTCGTTGGTCAGATCGATCGTGACATCCTGGCCCGGTCCAGAGAGGCTTGCACGTGGATCGGGTACCAGTTCGCTGAAGTGCTGGGTCGAATAAAGGGCGGTGAACGATTGGTGGCCAAGTTTTCCAAAGAAGTGCGTTGGCACCCGTAGTCCGGCGGTAAGCAGCACGCCATCGTTAAACAGCTCATCAAAACCGCTGGTTCGCGTCGTGTCGGTCGGATTCATCACGGTGAACACAAACAATGGTTCGTGATCGTGCAAGATCGCAAATCCAGCTCCCAAGCTGGAGTAAGGGGAGGCGACGATCGCGGCGGGGTTGGTGACCAACGCGAGGTTCGAAAACTGAGAGACTCCGCGACCGTGGGCGAAGTCGTTGCGATCGCCATCGAGCGTATCGAACTTACCCATGAAGAGGGCAAAGTTTTCCGACAGCGCTTGCGTCACCACAAGGTTGGTGATGTAGAGGTTCTCGGTCTCCGCAGGCAGATGACTGGCGATCGTCGGCGGCATGACCGAGCCGGTATTTTCTGGGTTCAGTTGTTCGCCAAAACGATGCTCGGCACGCAGCCGAAAAAACAGTCCCTCTTGCAATCCAAACTGGCTGGCGTCGACGTTCAATAGATAGTCGCCGTGACCGCTGTAAAGGAGCGAGTCGTCCTCGTATTCGTTGCCGCCGCCGACCACACCGAAACCAAATTGAGTCAAGTTGCCGGTGAAGCTGTAACCGTTCTCCTGCATCGACTCGTAAGTCTCCCCCCATCCGCCAGCTTGCGCGGTGGAGGCGAAAAGCAGGCATGCCAGGCATGCCCGCACAACGATCTTAAACGCTAAACAATGATTCATCAGAATCCCTTCCGCCTCTCTTGAGCGGGAACCAAATTGCCCCCAATGGGAGGCAGCCCCATTGGGTCCCTTAAGGAACTCCGATCGGTCGACAAATGCTATCAATCCAAACAGACTCCCCGACAAGCTCTGAATTGGTGGTCACCCACACGCACAAAGCACAATAAGGGAGCAAACGGAACAACGTGGCCCCAGGGCGGCCCCAACGGATCGGCGAATCGTTACTGTCAAGCAGCTGAAACGTTGAGGCTAAAGCGTCTTGAGATACTCCAACACCGCCGTCCGCTCCGGTTCGGAAAGCTCGCTGGGATAGTCGTGGCCGGCTGCACTTTTGCCCGACTGTTGCGTATCGAAATAGGTCCGGCGGATCGCCCAGTCGGTTTGTGTCAGCGGGACTCGATCGACCTGTTCGATCTGCAAACCAACGCGTTTTGCGTCGATCTCCATTGCCGTTCGGCGCCAGATCTTGGGACGTTGCTCGGGATGCAGCAGATGCCACAGCGTCGGAACACTGCCGTTGTGCAGGTAGGGAGCACTGGCCCAGACGCCGTCCAGCGGCGGCGCAACATATCCGTTGGACTCGGCATACGAACCATCGCGGCCGTAATCGCTGAACCAGCTCTCGACGTACTTCTCTTTCGCGATTGTCGGCAAGGCTTGCAACCGCAGCGGATCGGTGCCGATATCGTCCAGGGCGATCCGGCGGTTCGGGTACTCGACCCCATCGCCATAGGTACCATGGCAATCAGCGCAGGTCTGATTGAAGACCACTCTCCCCTGTTCTGCCAATGCTGCATCGATCGGCCCCTGGTACTTTGGCGGACGCAGGCTTTTGACGTAGGTGAGCACATCTTTGAAATCGGATTCCCATTCCCGAAACCGCTCCGGACCGTTCTGTCGGGTCAACATGAACTGCATCAATCCACGATGACTCAGCCGCGCAAAGCCATCGATATAGATGAACTCCTTCTTGTGCAGATTCCACCACGGCGGAGCGTCGAGATCGTGATGCAACATCGGCGGCGGTTGGCGATCCATCACGATATTCAAATCTTTGTCGCGGTAGTTCATCAGCGCGACGCCAAAAATGACGGCGTTGCTGGTCCCGTGTGTGGTCCCCAGCGGCAGAACCGCTGATCCCAGTTCCATCCGCGTCAGTCGTTTGCCGCGGCGAAACTTCACCTTCCGCATCTCTTCGCTGAGCGTCTGCAAGCCAAACGCGTTGTTTGGCGCTCCGGGAACCACTTGACCATAGACTGTCCCGCCGTGACATGAGAAGCAGTTCATCGTCCAATTGCCGGCATCGTCGACGACGTATTGCAGCGGTCGGCCGCTATCGTCGCCGGGACGCTTGGTCAGGCCATAGCGTTCGAAAGCCATTTGCCGTCGCTGTTCGACCGTCGCGTCGGCCGCTTGGGCTCGCAGTTCACGCGGCCAGACCTCCCACAATGCATCGAAATCGGACTGGTGAAAATCGGGCGTCAGGTAAACTTTTTCGGTCAGAAACCGGTACCCACGCTCTGCCGCAGCGGTTTCCAAAGTCGCATCGTTCGACGCAACTGCGGCGGCGCGAGTCGTTGGATCATCGGCACGTGCTGCGGTCATCGAAACGGCGACAACCAAGACGAAAAACAGTTTGACTTGCATTGCGGACCTTGAAGGAAGTTCAAGCGGTGAGGCTGACGGCACGCTGCGATGAGCGTCGCGTAACCCTCGATTATACGCGATCGGCGGAATCGTGAAATGAAATAGCCATGGCGATTCGATCGTCGGGCAGATTCGCTCGAACAGGCGATTCGCGAAGCGATCGATGCGCTCCGAAGTTTGTCAGTCGAGGTGACATCGGTCACGCTGGATGTTGAATCTTTGGCTGTTCTCAACTGATGTCGCATAGCCCGAGGAACGCCGCGAAGTTGCGTCGCAGCCCGCTGTTTCTATGGATGCGGCTTTGATCGTCCAACGTCCGTCGGACCTTCGCGCGTGGGCAATTGGTTAATTCTGTTACCGCTCGGACAGCCTGTTTTGCAGTTTCGTTATTCTCGCATCGCTTCGCGGAGCGCCTTGAGCCCGCGGTGCAGGAGACCAGCGACGGCGCCGGTGGAACGATTCAAAAGGCCGGCGACCTCTGAAAGTTTCTTTCCTTCCAAGTAGTGCATCCGGACCGCTTCACGTTGCGCTTCGGGGAGCGTTTCCAGAGCGGCGGCCAGTTGCACCACGCGTTCGCTGGTGGCGATGTTTTGACTTGGTGTGGGATCGCTGCCCGCTAGCAGTTTTTCCAGGCAGAGCGACGATTGGCCGAGCCGATCTTCCAGCGAACGCTCGCGGTCGATGTTCCGCTTGTCGCGATGCAGGTCGCGATCGACGTGGATTAGGTTGCGGGCGAGGATCTGCCGCAACCAGGCTCTCAGTTCGACGTCGGTGGTGCCGCGAAAATCGTCGATCGCTTGGTAGGCTTGGATCATCGATTGCTGCACGATGTCCGAAACGCCAACCTTGGCCCGGTAACGGGGACTCAGCTGAGCTCGCGCCAACGCTGTCAGATAGGGCGCGTACTGCTGCAATCGATCGACGTCTTCGGATTCGTTCATCTATTCGCCTGGGAATTCTTGGCTGATTCCATATCGCACCGCTTCGACAAGCGTTTCAATCTCGTCGGCTTGAATGCTCAACGGCGGCATCAATACGATAACATCTCCCAGCGGCCGAATCCAAACGCCACGATCCAACGCGTGGCGACAGACTCGGGCTCCACGCGTCTGCCCAGCCGGGAACGGCTGCTTCGAAGCTTTCTCTTCGACCAGTTCGATTCCGACCATCAAACCGCGTTGGCGAATGCTGCCGACATGAGGATGGGACGCCAGCGGTTGCAGACAGCGCTGCAAATGTTCGATCTTGGCGGGCAGGTTTTCCAATACCTGCTCCTCTTCAAAGACGTCCAACGATGCCAACCCCGCCGCGGCTGCCATCGGATTGCCGGAATAGGTGTGTCCATGGAAGAATTGTTTGTTCTGATCCAGGTCGCCCAGGAATGCGTTCCAGACAGCGTCGCTGGCCAGCGTGGCAGCCATCGGCAGGTAGCCGCCGGTGAGTCCTTTGGCGATACACATCAGATCGGGCGAGACCTGTTCGTGTTGGCAGGCGAACATTTTTCCGGTGCGGCCAAACCCGGTCGCCACCTCGTCGCAGATCAGCAGGATGTCGAGTTCGCGAGTCAGGTCGCGGACGCGGCGGAGGAACCCCTCGGGATGCATGATCATTCCGGCGGCACCTTGGACCAGCGGTTCCATCACGACGGCGGCGATCTGTTGATGCTGCCCGGTCACGAGATCGCGGAAGGTTTCAAAATAGTGATCGCAAGCCGTTTCGGGCGTCACGTTTTCGGGCAACCGATAGGTGTCCGGACAGGGGCCGCGCAAGACGTCGAACAATAGCGGACCGAACAGCGAATGAAAGTGTTCGACGCCGCCGAGGCTGACGCCGCCGGTCGTATCGCCGTGGTAAGCCGCCCCCATGGCGACGTATTTCGTTTTTTGTGGCTGCGGATTTTCTCGCTGCTGCCAATATTGAAACGCCATCTTCAGGGCGGCTTCGACCGACGACGAACCGTCGGAACTGTAGAAGACGTGGTTCAGCCCGTCGGGAGTGACGTCGACCAATCGGCCGGTGAGTTCGACGGCAGTGCGGCCGATCATCCCCAGGGAAGTGACGTGGGCGATCTTGCCCAATTGGTCGCGGATCGCCGCGTTGATCGTGGGGTGATTGTGGCCGTGCAAGTTGCACCACAGGCTGCTGACGCCGTCCAGCAAGCGGCGACCTTCGATATCGAACAGCCAGTTTCCCTCACCGCGCTCGATCACCAGCGGCTCATAGTGAGCCATTTGGGTAAAGCCGTGCCAGACGGCGGTGCGATCGATCTGGCCAATTTCCGCGTTAGAATGCATGTTTTTTGTAGTCATGCCGCGTAGTTTGCCAAAATCGGGCAATGAACAGAAGCGTAGGCCCGATGTTTGCTGTTCACGGGTCGCACGTGAACTGCAAATCGGATAAAACACACGCGTTGGCCGGGTGGCGGAATGGCAGACGCTGGGGACTTAAAATCCCTTGCCCGTTAAGGGCGTGCGGGTTCGAGTCCCGCTCCGGCTATTCAAGTTGTTAGCAGCAGCACTCAACAGCGACGAAACCTCGGTTTTTACCGGGGTTTTTTCGTTTTCTGGTTTTTCCCCATCTTGGCATGATTGCCTGTGATCGCCAGAACTCGCCGTAGATTGGTGTAAAATTCGGTGTAACTTTGGACTTACACCTCCGGCACCGTCCTTGATCGCTCTTTCGAAGGAATCCTGCAACGGCATCGCATAGTGCTTCATCGCGATCGGGGCGGAATTTCCAAGCCACGACGAAACATCTTTCACCGGGTAAAGCGCCATCAACTCTGTTTCGCGGGAGGCCCGTAGGTTCTGGAATAGCTTTTCCCACGGAACCAGCCCGGCTCGGGTGATGATCTTGGAAAACGTCGTTCCGATGTTCGTCGCGTCCGTGTACCGCGTTTGTAGCGTATCTGCCCCGGATTCGGCCATTTCCTTGGCTCGCATGATGTGCGGCAACAGTTCGCTGAAGATCGGACAAACGCGTATCCCTGTCTTTTCGCTGCGAATGACCATGCGACGCTTGGGGATGTCAACGTCTTCCCATCGCTGCAGCAACGTTTCGTGGCGTCGCATTCCGCCGTATCTCGCCAATGCAATGATGATCCGCCAAGATTCGCATGGGGCCTCTTTGATGCAGCGTTCAATCCAATCGTGGGAAACGAACACCTGCCGTTCTTCGTTAGCGTTGACGGTCGCGGGCAGCCCATCGAATGGGTTGTTTTCGATCAGCTGGTGACGAATTGCCGCAGTGAAGATTTGGCGAGCTCGACCGATCCGGCGGCGGACCGTGTTGTCGGCAAGCGATTTATCGTCCTTCTTGGTGCGAAGATTGCCTTCGGACAGCAACCATTCGCGGTAATCGGACGCATCGCCGGGGGTGATGCTGCTCAGTTCGCGATCGTTGCCGAAGTAAAGCGTCAGGTTCCGGCCCGCCATGTCGAGGCTCTTTCGCGTCGATTCCTTCAATGACTTCCGCTTGGCGATGAATTCAGCCACCCAGGGGCCAAGTAACTTCTTGTCGGTCGCGGGAACATCCGCAGCGCGGGGATCGACCAAGCCGAAGCCTGCCAACCGTGCGTGCATCTTGTCGTCGATCGCCGACAGCCAGGCGTCCACCTCTGGCGATGGAGTTTGGTTGTGCCGGCGGCGCGATGCGATGTGCTCGAGATGCGACGCCACTGTCTCGGCCATCCGCCGGGACTTGGATTCGACGATCTTCCCTTTGGTGTTTTTCTCGCTGATGTAAACCGACCGGGGGCTGCGGTTGTGATCTTGGAAACGGATTTCATACGATCCGTTGGGGCGTTTCACGAGGCTTGCCATCGAATACCAATCTCCTGCAATTGGTCCTGAGTTTGAAACACCAGCGGCAGGCCGGTCAGGAAACCGGTTTTCGCTCCGTCGAGCTAGCCGCGGCGGGTATCAACTTAATGCCTAAACCTTCGGTTGTCTCTTCGATCGTTTCGCCGCTTGCCTTTCCGCGGCCTTCGTTTCCGCTTCGGGCGTCGCTTGCTTCAGTGCTTCCAGCACATCGTCGACGATGTAGATTCGGCGGCCGTCGTCCATGATCGATGGAATCGCGCCCGCCTTGGTTCGGCGATCCAGCTTGGCGATCGACCAGCCCAGGATCTTGGCCAGCTCGTCGCGGCTGCAGCATCGGCGGGAATCCGGTGGCGCGGGCTGCCGAAGCAACGGTCGGATGGCGTCCAGCACATCGCGGACGATAGCGGCTCTCAGTCGATCGGGATCGGTATCCCGTAGGATCAGATCAGCCATTGTTGACGCCCTCCGCTTTATTTGATTTGGCAGCCCTTGGAGCGCTGGCAGCAATCAGGAAGCGATCGATCGCGGGGCGTGACGTGAACCGGCAAGCGTTGAGCAGAAGGGATTCGAGGACAACACCCCGCAAGCCAACCGTCACATAACGACGCATCGTGATCAGTGCGGGCGGTCGACCGGGAAATTGCTTACGGGCTTCGGGAAGGGTCAATAGACCCTCATCGCGTAGAGACATGCAGCACCTGTTTCCTCGCCGTTGGTTCGGCGACAAGAGGGAATGGTGTGCGTTCGGTTCTCGATACGCGTCTAGAACCCTCAATATATGCTGCTACTGCAAGTAGTCAAGCCGTATCAATGCACCCCAACGTGTGTCTAGCGGTATCTCGCTACTAGAACCCTATATCTGCACAACGGACCAGCGGGATAACGTACCGCTGGACAAGTCCCGCCCGTCGTCGAACTCGCTCCCGTGGTGTCCATCCGGCCTGAACCGTGAGACACTGCGAAGCGATCTCAGCCGGTGACGGCATGAAGGAAGACTTGCGGGGCAACGTCTGGCCGGTGAGGTCTACTGCGACGATGCCGGCGGCCTCGGTTGGATCCAGCCCGCGGGCGACAAGCCCCGCAACTTCGGCCAGCTTTTGGGTTCGTTCTTGCTCGGGCGTCTGTTGCTTTTCTTCGGGCGGCAGTCGGATCAATGGACACTCCGTTGCATCATAGGATGGGGCTCTAACTTCAACATCGCTATCGCATCGCAAACCGTCAACTGCCGGGGCGCGAACGCCCCAGCGTGCAGATGCAACCGTGGGATGCCGCTAGGTTGCCTCGATCGATTCCGGCGAGCCCTCTACTGAAACGATGTCGGTGGAATCCCATTCGTCATCGGCCACAAGATGGAAGGACACGACAATCGGACAACCACCGCCGGCAAGAATCCGTTTGGCCATCGCCATCGCTTCAAACCGGTGCCACGGTTTGCCGATCAATCGCGGCTCGCCATCGGCAGCGTCAAAGACTTGGAACTGCGCGGCCTCGATTGCAAGGTCGCTGAAGACAACCGGGCCGATGCCGGGGCCAACGAACAAACAAAGGTCTGCATCGCGCGACGAATCGACAAACGACGTCCAGGCCTCGCCCGCTGTCTTGGCCGCCATGCTGTCGAATAACGGCGCGAGCTCTGACGGCCCATCGATACTGTCGTGGAACTCCACGCATCGGAATTGGGACGCGTGGCGTTCGATGGATAAGCGGCCAACAGTTCGTAGCATCGAATCGGGATCGGACTCGAGCTTGCAATCGATCGTCAAACGAAGTGCTGCGAATTGAGTTGCTATTGCCATTGTATTGGCTCCGTGGGTACGCACCGCGGGCCACGCATGCAGTTAGAAACGCCGTAGTAACACGACGACGCCAACAGGTCTCGCTATCCGGCTTCCCGGGTCATTGCTTGATGATGTTGCTACACGCGCGGCCCGCGATGCCGCTTAGAACTTTCCTTGTAGATGGTGTTACTTTTGATACCGGCAATCTTGTCGCTGAGGTTCCAGTTTGCGAGCACTGGCAGCGGCGGACGATTGCGGGCCATCACATCGGCTTTCTAAGACCAACGCGATGCGAGATTTATATTCAGCCGGGGGGGGAGTGTCAATTCAGAAAATTGAAAACTTGCAGCCGGGGAGAACGGGCTGGCGATTCCGTCCGTTTGACTTGGCCGCATCGCCCGTTACACTTGATTTGCTCTCGTTCCACGCAACTCACTTCGGAGGGTTGTTTCCCAAAGGACATTCACACAGGAGACTCAAATGAGTCCAACCCGAAAGCGCAGTCGCGCCCGCAAACAAATCGCAGCGGAGCTCAATGTTGCAGATTTCCAGGATGTGACGCTGGACCAGTTACTTGCGTTTACCCCACGGACGGAAACCCAGTCGCGAATCAGAGGGAATGCGATTGCAAACGAGGGAAAGCGGATGCTTCGCGAGCGAATGGGACACGTTCCCAGGTCCGCAGAAAAGTTGGCGGTAATTTCCGCTGAGCACGAAGCGGAGTCGTACTTCATCGAACGCTCTCTTGCTTATAGTCGCAGTTATTGCAACCTCGATTCGAGCAAGTGTGATTCCGGTGATGATGCGGCTGGCTACCCCGAGGAGTGTCCGTTTTGCGGTTCCACGCGACTTGCAGGCGTAGGCGATGCAAACAGAGATTCGCTGTCCTGCCACGATTGCGGTACCACCTGGTAGAACAACGATTCAGGCTTGCTTCCGTGCCGTTGCTCCCTGGTCGATACTGAAAAAAACAGCGTCCGTTTTTTACTCAGGCTTGCAACTTGGTCGCGGTTCGGCTATTCCGGCATGTGATCCCAGACAACGCCAGCACTGTCAAAATCTGGGTGCTCTTCTAGCAGTTCCTCTATTCGGCGACGGATCGCGAGGTAGAAAATCCGGTCTCTCCCGTCGCCGTGCTGAGGGAACCCAGCAACCAAAGCATCGTAATTGGTGTATTCGTGACGGCACCGACATGCGTATGCGTTCGGTGTGTTGGACTCCCGGTAGCCCATCGCGTAATCGTCGGGTGTGCATCTGTGTTGATCTAAAGAATCAAACTCTGGGATGGCAGTGGTGATCTTGCATTGCTGCAGTGCGAATTCCCGCGCTTCCGTTTTCCAGTCGGGCAATGCAGCCGAAAGGCAACTGTCGCAGTACCACGAATCGCCGAGGGATTCAACATCGCCCGTGGAATCCCCACAACCTTCACAGTACGGTCCGTCGATGTCGTCGACTTCATCAAACTGCTGTTCCGTGTCACTCATGCTTGATTCTCCGTCTGCAGGTGGACCGTTTTGAGCATTCTAGCAACGGGCGACAAGAGACAACCACGACCATCACAGCGGGTATGCTTGTCGCAAGACAATTGCGTCGCACCTCGATTGCGTTCAAGGGGTTGCCAAGTAACCTGGGAGGATCGAACCGCAGGCTCACTCCAGCGGCGTATCTTCCTCAATGATTTTTATTACATCTCGAGCGACCCAGTCACGGTCTCGCTGTCGTCCCGTATATTCGGTAAGAATATTGAGATCTTCTAGGCGATCTACATCCGCAGTCGCTGTGGGTTTGGAAACGCCGGTGCTTTCGATTATTTCTGCAATGTTAATCGCGGGCATAGAAAACAAGTGATCAACGACTTTGAATAGCCGCGACGGTCCAGACGTTTCTTTCAATCGATTGTGGAAGTCTTCTCGAAGTGCGATAAGTTGCTCACTGCGGCCTATTGCATCCCTCGCTTGGGTACAAATGGCATCAAGAATGAACGCGATCCAATCAGACCACGCTTCGCCGCCACTGCGACTGATGTTGCGAAGCAGGTCCACGTATTCCTGCTTGTGCTCGTTGATATATGCGCTCATGTAGACTACCGGGTGATCGAGCAAGCCTTCCTTGACGAGCGAGCGCGAAATCAAGACGCGACCAATGCGACCATTTCCATCGCGAAAGGGGTGAATTGTTTCAAATTGGTAGTGGGTCAACGCAATCAAAAACAACGGTGGAATCTTGTTGTCTTTGTCGTTAACAAATTTTTCAAGCTCGCTCATCGCATCGACCAACGCATCGCCACAAGGGGGCGGAACGAATCGGGCGTTGCGAACGCCTTGAGACTGGTTGCCTAGATAAACATTGCAGTTGCGGAATTGACCTGGACGATTTTCGTCACCTCGAACCCCGGAAAGCAAAGCCTCGTGCATTTCCTTGATCACTCGGGTTGAAAAAGGCAATTCAGAGTGAACACCGTGCTCAAGAGCTTTGACATAATTCCAGCTCTCTCGTCCGCTCTCACGAACGCCTAGCGAGCGACCTGCCCCTGCAAGCACAAGCTCTTCGGCCGTTGTGTCGATGTCTTCAACCTGCGATGACAATTTGGCCTCTCGCATCCAAAGCGTCCGCAGCAAGCTTGCGGCGTTGCCGACGCGCTTGTGCAGGCCATTAAGTCTACCTAGTTCCGCAACGGTTCGCGTGTACCGCTCAAAGTGCTCGACCTGCAGTTGCTTCCAGTCGACAACAGGCGGCAAGGGGGCAGGCACGAACGCCATTGTTTTCGCTATCCTCGCGTCCCCCAACGGGCCACTGGGATGCTCAATGAAATCGATTGCCACAAGTTTTCCTGGAGATTCCTTAGAAAATTCGCGTTCATTCACTAGTAAAGTGCTCCTGCCCTGTCGGGTGCGTTAGTAAGATTCTACGACATATTCTTTACTAACGCAGCCTTTTAGGCAAGCTCTTTTCACTAGTTGACCGTTTCGGTCAGGCGAGGTTTAGAAGCGGCCTGCCTTGCCAGCAAATCACCGAAGTCGGTCCGTCAATTGGATGAGTCCAACCGGCAGACCACCCGAAACCTTGGCATTGATAGCCATGCATAGCTCGATTGCACGGCGGAAGTTACCGTTTTCACGGGGCAAGAAACAAGCAAGCCGTCAGTTGATAGCATTGCCAGCAAAAAGGCGAGAGCAGCTGAAGGCTAGGGGGTGGATCCTGGACGACGAACCAACATGCCCCCCTAACTGACATGCCGCTCCTGTAGACTCGCGTCGCGTGGTCGACCGACCTGCCGGAGACGCCGAAGGCCTTGCCAGCGGCATCACGGGCATCGCCCTTCTTCAAGTCCGGCAAATTTTCCGGACTTGCCCCGGCCTGCTCGCCCTTCCGAACCTGCTGCTGCTCCTTCGCCCGCTGGTCGTATATCTCGCGAGCCTTCGCCGCGCATATGGACAGCTGCGAGGGTGTCATATGCCGTCGGTGAAGATTTAGCGACAGAACGAACTCGACAGGATCGCCGGGGTTCACTTCGGCATGCTTCGGCTCAACGCCTGCAATCAGGCACGCTGCCGACCGGTTCCGGCCGTCAAGTATCTTGCCTTCGTAAAGCAAAATATGGGTTCATGCTGACCGTGCTTCGCGATGTCGGACGCAAGCTCTTGTAAAGCGTCGTCGTCGAGCATCGGGAAGATGCAGGCGATAGGTTGCTACTCGAATTGATCTGAGTGCTTTGGCATAGCTATATCCCCGCCGCTTCCAGGATTGCGTTTGCCTTACGTCGACGCTCTTCGATTGCCTTGCGTCGATCGCGTGGGAGCGGTGGAGCTTCGCCGTTTTTCACAGCGGCGACGCGGTCAAAGAAGTCGCACAACCAATCCTCGGATGTGCGGTGCATTCCGAGAATGTATGTGGTGCGAAGCTTGATCCCGGAGATACCAGCAGTGCGCCAACGAACATCGTTGTAGCGTGCGGCCTGGTTCCGGCGATGCGTTCAACGATAGCTGCCGCTTCGGATAGCGGCACTAGCTTTGATTCATTCATGTGATTCTCCATCCGTGTCGCTATTGCGACGGGTTGTAATTGAGTATCCAGACCATTGGCAGACAGCAGCTTATCGGGTGCATCACCGCAGTCAAGAAACTTTCGCGAAGCAATTTTGAGCGGCACTGATAACTCTGTCGCATGGCAGGAATTGCCGTATTTTGGTGGCAAGAAAATTCCAGTCAGGTGCCCCTGGATCGCAGCAGCGGTGTATCATGGTTCGGCGATTATCCGAACAAAAACAAGTAGTGGGAGTGGTGCATAATGCGATTGACCTACGTTCTGATTTTGGCTTTTGCGTGCGGTATTGCGTGTGCTGACGACGGGAAGCCAGCGATTGTCCTGGAAGAGTCTCCGGCTAGTGTTGATGAGGCGATGGAGCGACTCAGCGGCCGCACGAAGGAATTGGACGGCAAGCTTACCGAGATCCAAGCCGCGCACTTGAAGGCGACGCGAGACGCCGAAGCAAAAGCCATCGGTTGGCTGAAACAGATCGCGCGTTTTGAGGTTGGCAAGGGTCAACTGACGAGAGCGACTGAAGCGTGGACCGAGGTTCTCAAGCTGGATTTCAGTGACAAGGAAGCACGGGAGTTTTTCACGACAATCGGACGGCTCGATGTTGTGCAGGCTCAGATCAAAAGGGAACGTGACGATAGTAAGAAGCCGTTGTCGCGGACAATGTTTGTATGCGAGAGCGGTAGGGTGTTTAAAAAAATCAGTGATGGCAAATGGGAGGACACTGCCCCTAACCACAGAGGTATACATCGAGAGGTGCGCACCGACGCCACCGGAGTTTTGCTGGAGCAAATTGACAACAGCACCTTCCACTGGCTCACAGCCACAAGGTTCTACTGGAATACTCCCAAAAATCGCCACCTGTGGCATATCGATGAACCTGGCGTCTGGGAACGCTAACCCTTGTTACACCCGTCGCTGCTCTTGGATTTGCTCGTAGCTTTTCGATCTATATTCGCGTCAAAACTTGTGTTTGTTGTGCCGTGCGTTTTCTCGCGAAGCAGGGATATGGAAAGTGCACAAACGGAATGGACCCCATCCAATTGTGAATCCGCCTTCGATTGCCATTTCCTCCAAGGCGTTGTCCTCGTCTCCCCCCAGCCATTGAAGGTTTCATCCCAACCGCCATGCGGCCAGATCGCACAGCTTCAACCAATTCAGGGACGCCGTTCTTGCGGACCCTGGCAGCAAGATCAATCGGCTTTCCGCTGACTCCGAAAGCCTTTCCGACTTCGTCGCGAGCGTCCCTTTTCACTCCCGGTAAATGTTCCGGAAGTGTTTTCTTTCATGGGGCCGTGCCAGCGTGATCCCGCTGCCGATCCTCCGCCCGCTGAGACACGGTGTCATGCTGATCGCTCTAGCGTTCGGTAAATTTCATCGCGGATTGACTTCCCCAGCCCTCCCCAGCTCCAGTATTGTTTTGCGACCGTCTTGTCGGGATCGTCGTCGCGCCACGCATACAGCTGTGAGTGATGCTTGGCCGCCACGGCCCCTAGCAAGTTGAACTCACTGAATACATGGAAGCTGTCGTTGTTGCTCTTCGCAAGGTCGCCGTCAAATAGCTGCCGCGCAAGGTCTGGGAACATCCGCTCCGTCAACGCCAGCGTTTCGCGGCGATACAGCAGTGGCATTCGCCGCATGTATTCATACTCAACGGGTTCGCCAACAACGGCTTCCGTTGGTGCCCGCCACTTCTCCGAACCGTCGTTGATGTCGGCGTATGGCTTTCGATGGCAGATTGGTCGATCGGCATCGATGAAGTCTCCGAGGCCGCAAGGTTGCGTGAAGATCGTGTCCGAATCGATGAACAGCACATACGGGCTGCTTGTGAAGTGATGCGCACGCAGCTTCAACGCTTGCTGCTGCAAGTACCCGTATTTGCCAGATGGGACATAGAAAACGTGTTCCTTGGTCAATCGCCACCGGCTAAGCTCGGGGCGGCAATCCTCATCGGCTACCAATACGATCGACCGTCCGGCCTCTTTGAAGAACAGGTCGATCGACCGCAGGCAATGTTTCAGCCACGGTAGGTCTTTCTTGCACGTCTTGGCGAAGATTGTCAGCTTCGAAGGCGTGTGCTCTCGTTTCTGGTAGCGACTACCAAACGGCATGTGCTGCCTCGCCGTCTCGACGCCAGCGCCGTAGATGCGATTGATTTTTTTGACCTGCTCCGCAATGTCAGCCTTGCTCCAGGTTTGGCTGTGGTTTCGATGAAAGAACAATCCATAACCGATCCAACGCGATCCGATGCCGTGGCGGTCGCAGTGAAATGGCATCCAGTAGTCCCAGGCTGGCTTGCCGATCCGCAGGTCGACCAGCGGGAACGTCTTGGCGGTTTCCGGCTCAATGTAAAACGCATCGATCCCCCAACGCTCGCGTTTGCCCTGCCACCAATTGCGGTCGTAGTTGTGTCGTATGCCGCAAGTCATGTGGCCCGGCGTGATCGCGTCCAGCAGGCTCGACTGAGCGCCACGGATCTCGATGTCAGAATTGACGATCAAAATCGGTTGGTCTCGATCGATGGCGACGCTCAGCAGCTCATTGATGCGCGGCGCACCATCGCCATCCGACGCTACCCATTCGTCGACCTGTGGATACAAATCCTGCATCGCGACAATCTCGGCCGGCGACTGAACAGCGACGATCGACAACCCAAATGTCCTCCATGTATCGAGACATTCACGCTGTCGTGCCGTTCGATCCGCTGACGGCGATAGGGATGTAACCGCAACGAAGTCGGTAATCGGCGGGTGGTTGTTTTCGGGCAAACCTCGCGATGGGTAATCGGGGCATGGAGTCGCAAGCGTCTTGTGGTTGCCTTCAGCGTGCAGGCTGGGTTTGCGTCGGCGGTACTTTCGCTTCCAGACGAGTTTGGTTTGCTTTCGGCCCTCGCGGACGACTGGGTGATGCATATGAAGGGCATCGCCGTCGACATAGCCAATGTTGAACCCGCCCTGGACGGCTACCCTTTCGACCGCGGTATCCTCTGAGCCCCAACCTCGAAAGTCTTCATCCCAACCGCCAATCTCTTCCATGAAATCACGCGTGCAAAACATGATTCCGCCGGCAAGGTTGGCGCGTCGGAACGGCACTTTTCCGCCGTTGTGTGTGTCGATGGGCATCGACCAATTCCAATGAGACCAATCAATCGCGCGTCGCTTGGTTTTGCGTTCTCCTAGGCGTTGGAATTGCGTGTAGGGTGAACAGGCATCGTATTGCGAAGCCACCTCGATCGCTTTGTCCCACTGGTCGGGATGCATTAGGAAGTCGGCATCTACGAAGCAAAGCAGATCGCTGCTGGCGGCTCGCCATGCTTGGTTGCGTGCGCGGCTGCGGCTGAATTCGCCAGTGCCTGGGACGCGTGTAATGTGCTCGAAATTGGCGGCGTATTCCGTCGTGCCGAACTCAACGGCAATGATTTCGATGCTGCCGTGTCGCGCAGCAAGCGCTGATAGCTCGTTGGCGCAGACGATCCAATTTCGGATGCGGTAGCTTTTGCCTTTTCCTGCAAATCGCAGCGGAATGCAGATAGAGATTGTGGGTTTGGGCATGAGTCGGCCTTTCAAGGTGTGTTAGGTGACTCCGGTTCTCGGTCGTCGGGAATGTGTTTGCTGGTCAGGTATTCGAAGCCCCAGGGCCTATGCAGCCTTGGGGCGGCACTGCGGTTGCGAGGCATTAGTCCCAATAAAATTCACCGATCGCATCCCATGCGTCCTCGAACGAGTCGGCACCAAGGTAGCCAAGGACACTCTCTGCGTCCCGAACGTGTGGTTCTCTTCGGAGGTGAAATAACGACCGCAGGTCTGTGATGAAGCCATCGCAAGCGTCCAGCAAATCCTGGGAAGTGCCATCGCCCTGCACGTCAACCGTTACGTGCAGCACATAGATCGCAATCGCCAGAGGTCGCGACGCTTTCGTGGTTCGGCGTTCGCGAATTTGACGGTGCGCCGCACGGATCTCGAACGCTACGTGCTCCGCGGCCTCTTCTTCCCACGCGTCGCGGGCGTAGAGAATGCGTTCCGCCAAGTGGCGAAGCTCCGGTAGCTTGGCTTTCGCCGGGTTCGGCCTGGGAAGTGGGAAGCGCTCGAGGGGCAATCGATCATACTGAACTACGCTTGCGTTTGTTGGGGCATTGGGGTTTGCGGGAGCAATCATCGTTAATCCTCAAAGTGTAGTGTCGGGTGTTAATTGTGCTGGTCGAAACGCCGCCGGAACTGGCCGACGGCGCTGCAATTCTGCCGGAAGCCTATTTCGCAAACCGGCGTCCAAACGAGTCCCAATCGGCGGCTGTCGCAACCTTGAAGTTTTCTTTGGCGGCTGCCGCTGCGGCCTCCGCATCGCTGATGAGCCTGGCGCGATGGAAGGCCCGACGCTTGGCCAGCATCGCTTCTTCTTCGGCTTCGTCAACGCCGTCGGGCGCTGGCGGTTCCATCATGCGGCCAGGCCGCAACGCCCCAAGTCGAGCCGCAGAACCCGGCAACGTGTGGCTGGCTGTGCGTCGACGCTCCAGGCTGTTGGATCGCATCGCCCAGGCGTCGGCGGCGTTCAACGCGGCCATGCGAACAAGGTGAGATCGGCCGGCAATCTCGCGATAGAAACCAACGCGTCCCAAAGCCCGCTCGATCAACTGCCCGAGCGCCCCGATGTCGGCTGAACCGTCCGGCAGCAACATGCCATGCATTTCGCAGATCTGTCGGAAGGTGACGTTTTGTCCGACCAACTCGCCGACGCCTTCGATCGGGTTCGGGGCGTCGTCGCCAGACAGCTCACGCCGCAATTCGTCCAGCGAACTGCGAACCAGCGCCGACTGCTCCGGAAACGCCCAAGCACGGATATCTCGCAGCGGCTCGCCATCAGAATTGCGAGGGTTCTGGAATTCGGGCCGTCGGAACGACTCGAATAGGTCGCACGCATCAATCACGCCTTCGATGGCCAGAACGACGAGGCGGGCATCCTCGGCAATGTCGTCCGTAAGCAATCGACACCGGGCGTCGTCGATGGCGTCCCATAGCCGCTCGTCTCGACGATCGGGGCCAACCATGTCGGCCTCGGCAACGTGAACCGCCTCGAACGCGTCCAGCAGGTCCGTGGCAACGCTTGAGGCAACCTCGCGGTCGACGTGATCAGGTCGCAGGTCGCGTTGGCGGTCGATGGCTTCGCGTTCAAGGCGTTCGCGTTGTTCATCCAACTCGTGTTGGGCCTTGGCGTTGGCCGCGGCCTGCTCTCGCAGCTGGGCAATCTGCCGGTCGATGGCATCCTGCTCTTTGTCTGCGGCGGCCTTGTCGGCGGCAATCTGTCGCTGCCGGGCCTCGATGTCGGTCAGGGCGGCTTCGGTTTTTTGGTTTGGGCTCGTCATTGGTCAAAGTCCTTTCGGGAGGGGAGGAGAAAAACTAAACGTGGTAGGTGGTTGGCTCGCCCATATCGAACAGATATTGGCGGGCTGCTGGGTCATGCTCGGCGAGTTTTTTCAGCAGCCCGACGATGGCGTTTCGCTGCTGATCGGGTTCGCAAAACTCGACGGTGATCGTCCATCGGTCGGACGTAACCGTGCGGCCCTTCGACTTTTGTTGGTGGCCGACAGTCACCTTCGGCGACGCCCCTAGGGCAGCGAATCCCGCCTTGATTACATGCTCGATGGCATGAAACGCTTTTTGGGTGTCGAGGGGCGTTTGAGTAACTAAATCGTTGGCTTTGGGGGTCACTGGAAAATCCTTACGTTTCGTACATAGGTGTTCATGTTTTTTGGCGCTTTGGAAAAAGTCGTTAGGGCGTTGGCGGTTCTGCTGGCAGTCGCATCAGTTGGCCCTCCGTGGCTTGGGGATGGGTTTGTAGGAGCCGTGCGAGGTTGCTAACGCCCCAGCACTGTGTCGATCGTTGTTGCGCGCTAGCCAACCGCCGATGAACTTTTGCATTCCCGATGCGGTCTTTCGCTTGGCAGCGTTGTCCTCGCACCACTGGCGAGCCTTGCGCAGTTCCATAACCACCCAAGATGCGTTGCCGTAGGTGGCCACGTATTCGTCCAGCTTGGCTTTCGGGAGGTGCCACCGCTCACCACTGGCTGATTTGATTTTGAAGGAGAACCCCGAAGGTTCCTGCTCGGTGCGATGAACATCGCTCGGAGCTTTAGAGGTTGTTTCCTTCTTCCCTTCTTTCCTTCTTCTATCTGCACCAGACTCCGCGTTAGAGTCCGCATCAGACTCCGCGTTAGAGTCCGCATCAATTTTTGATGCGGTGTTTTGATAGTCCCGCCACTTTTTGACAGTGACAACTCGATGAGCCTTGCCGTGAATCACCAACGTGTCGATCGCGATCAGGTCCGCGTCTTTCAGCTGCTCCAGTCGTCGCTTGATCGTGTTGACCGCTGGCGCTGTCCCTGTCGGGTACAGCCGCTCCTGCATCTGTCTATCGCATAGGATCACCTGCCCCGGCTCGATGGGCAGCATTTTAAAGAACCCTCGCTTCCAATTAACCGTCGAAAGCAAGCGGATCCACAGACCGAGCGTCTGGTCGTCACAGGCGACCACGTTGTCGAGAATCGAGCGGCTGACAACGAAGTAATTTCCAATCACTCGTTAGCCTCCCTGGTTTCGGTTACCGGCTTCCGAATTTGCATTGGGATCGCTTCCAGACGCCGCATCACCTCTGCGCGGCGTTGCTCGGTCAGCTGGCCGATTGCGCGGTGCTGGTCATTCGGCGGCAAGTGCGTGAACCCACATCGACGGGCAACTGTCGCGAGGGATTCGCGCAGGCATGCGCGATGGTGGTTGGGTATGGTGACGCAATGCATCGACCTAGCTCCGCGGTGCTGCGTTGGCGGCGGCGGTCGACTCGGCGATGTACCTTTCGGCGGCTGCGACTGTAGTGCGACGCTTTCCACCGATTATCCAACTCTGCAGCTGGACACCGTATCGATTGGGACGCGTTGCCCAGCGCCAGGCTGTTACACGATTGACGGGAGCGTTGATCACCTGCTCGACGGCAGAGTGCAGGGGGAGGTAATGAGAGCTGCTGGTCATAGAGAGTGCTCCAGTGTAGTGGAGCCCGACCAGAGCGATGCCAACGAAAAAAACCGCAGCACCTCAACATCCCATTAGGATGATGATCGGGCTCCGGTTCTCGGTAGCTGATAGTTGGCAACAATGCCTGTGTTCGTTCGGCAGCTGCGTCGGGGTTTCCGTTCACACTCTGCTGCCGTTTCAATATTAACGCTACGCTGCTATGTGACAATAGCTGCAGCTTGCAAAATACCAAAATATTTGAATCGCACACAACGACGATGGATTGCGACACTCGGCAAGTGGATACTTGCCTTGTTCGACAGTCGCCGCACAAGTTCGCGTCTGGTGATGGCAGGGAGTGAACCGGTCACCATCGAAGTGAACCCCGACGATCCAATCGCCTTTGTCATGTCTGAGAACCTTCACCGTCGCCACATGCGCCCGACGGAAAAGGCAGCGTGCGCTCTTCGGGCTCGCGATCTTTACGACCAGCGGGCGAAGGAGCGGCAGCGGGATCACGCTGGCACAGCACCAGGAAAGAAAACACTTGAGGAAGATCTTCCACAAGTGAATGCCAGGGCCCGCGACGAAGTCGGCAAGGTGTTCGGCGTCTCCGGCCGTTTGGTCGATCACTTGGGATACATTCTCGAAGCGACTTTGGGCATGCGCGATCAGCTTCGTAAAGAAGTTCTCAGACGCCCGGAAAAGACTTGCACGTGGGACGTGGCTGCAATGATCACAGCTGGGTGTTGCAGGAGGGCACACAACCAGCGAAAATAAACCAACTAGACTTGTTGCCAGCGGTGCCAGCCGCGGCTCTTAATCGTTCCGCACGAGCCCCGTGAAGGCAGTAACCGTCAATGAATCCGAAACTCTCTATTTCGATTCTAGCAGCGACCATTGTTTCCGCGTTTGGGTCTCCAGCGAATGCACAATTGATTGATCCCGTTCGCTCATTTGTTGGCGGGGTTGAAGAATCGGTCACGTCATTGACAGACGACCGAAAACAATTGCTCAACGGTGTTGTCGACTACGTACTGACGCGAGCAAAAGGAGGAACCCACACGAAGCTGGTCTTCATCTGCACGCACAACTCTCGCCGCAGCCATCTCGCTCAGATCTGGTGCCAGACGGCAGCAGCGCACTACAGCGTGCCGGGTGTAGAAACGTATTCCGGAGGCACGGAAGCAACAGCTTGCAACATCCGAACGATACACGCCCTCCGGCGTGCAGGCCTTTCCGCGGTCGCCTCTTCGCAAGGTGATAATCCAACCTATCTGGTGCAATATTCCGACCTGCATCCGCCAATCCGAGCTTTTTCGAAGATCTTCTCAGCACGTTGCAATCCAACATCTGGATTTGCGGCGATACTGTGTTGTTCGCAGGCTGATAAGCAGTGTCCTGTGGTGAGTGGTGCCGACGGAAGGTTTTCGCTGCAGTACGAAGATCCCAAGCTCGCAGACGGCACGCCCGAAGAGGCGAGGCGTTACGATGATCGTAGCTTCCAAATTGCTCAAGAGATGTTTTATGTGATGTTGGAAGTGTCGAAGCGTTTGAACGGCTGCAATGGGGATTCAAAGCAATGCGCCACACCTGCACCGCCGAAAGGTGATTTGGGCAATGGAGAACTCGTTCCTGCAGGTAAGTAATCACAAACGTTCAAGCTTGTCGCGCAGCCATTCATTTCACAACGACGATTCGTTTTTCCACTACTCCTAAGACTTCAGCGACAAGATGCCCACTCAATATGCATTGACAATCGCTTCCCTTTAATTCCTGTCGGGTTGAGCGACATGCGCCAAACTGGCGGATCACGGCGCAGACATTGCTCCTTACGTTGGCACATTGCACGATGCCGAAGTTGCTTGGGATGCCGGGGCGGGGCAGCAGCAGAAATGTACGACGGCATGCCCTGTGGTTGTCGGCTGGTTAGCTCCCCGCGAGCTTCGTGGCCGGTATCTTATTGCTGCCGGTTGCACTGGGGAATTTTAATCGGGGCAATACCGCAACATCCAATGAGAGTGAAAACCTGATCCAAATGGCGTCCATAGCGATTGATCAAGCCAAACCTCGCCCGATTTGACAGGTGCTTGATGACAACGACTTTATCATCGACCAGCCAACGTTAAATAAGCCCCTTTAAGCAGACGCATTCAAGTTTGCGGCTGACGCCTTGGGCCTAGGAAGGGCCTCACGCTCACTTCATCGCTGCGGGCGCGGTGCGGGGAGGCAAGGTGCGCTCGAAATAATTGCGCAGCGGCGTTACATGGAGTGCTTCGTCGGTCCAGTTCGCTTCCAAATTTTCGACGATATGCTGTTCGTCCAGCAGTGTTCCGTTGCTAAAGCGACGGATAACCGGATGCAGGAAAGTGCTATTCTCTGCCGCCTCCGCATCGGTGTGGGCAACGCGGCTACTTCTGAACGGGTCGTCATCAGGTCCAAATCCGTACTCTAAGCTGACGGTGTAATATCTCTCATATTGACCAGCCAACGAATCGTGAACGAAGTCGAACGGCAGCGCTTCGTAATAGTCAACGCACTCGCCGTCGTGAGAGACCATCAAGACGTCGCAAAGAAAGCTGAACTGTTGCCACAGTGCTGAACTGCGATTGACTCGCTGAATAACGGCTTCGGTCATTGCGAATGGCGATGGAGCTACCGGCCGGCTGGGAATCGGTTCCTCGTATTGGCGATTTAGCAAAATGCTGGCCAGGGCGCGGACATTGTAGCGAAACCCGTGTATGAATGCGCTCGCCGTCTTCTTGAAATCGCGTGACTGAGTTAAAGCACCAGCGAAGTACAAGCCTGGAATATTTACTGATTGCCAACTGCTGTCGAGGCTTGGGAAGCGATCGTGAATGGTCATTTCCGGTTTGCAGTCCTCGGAGTAGATGCTGCGGTCCATGCGAAAACCGGTGCAACAGATGATCCGATCGTACTCGATTACCTCGCTACTCCCCATCGCACGTTGGTAGTTCACCGTTGCAAGAAACTTGCTTCCGTTCTTTTCAATTTTTCCGATTTCGACTTCCAGCGTGGCGTTCTGGCACTTTAGTAAATACGTGTCTAGTAAATTGTTGTTAATTGCACGTAGGTTACCCACGAAGTGCGACTGCCATGCAAACTTGACAGGGTGTGGGCTGGCTACATGAATTAACGCGGTAGTTTCGACCAAATGGTCGGCAGTCTCGAATCCAGAATTACCCTTTCCAATGATCAATACTCGCTGGTTCGCGAAATCAGCAGCATCCATCGTCACTTGGTCGTACTGTTCAACCAATTCGATTCCGGGGATCTCGGGAACGTACGCCTTCGACAGACCAGTGGCAATCACGAGGTTGCGGCATGAAAACTCGTTGCCTTGGGTATCGCGAATCCGGAAACCACCGGCGTCGCGCTGTACGAGTTGGATGTCAACGTTGCACTGGACACTCAAATTCTGTAGCGAAGCAAAGTCCTTTAAGTACCGGACCAAGTCATCCGCGTGAGGGAAATACTTTTGGCTGTAGTTGCGGAACATAAACCGATCGTCATCGCACAATAGCCCATTCCAATCCCAGCGATAATTGATTTCAGGGTCGCAATGTCCGGTGTGAACCTTGTTGATGCTGATCAACTTGCGATGTCGTGGGAACGTTTTGAAAAACGTACCTGGCGAATCACCTTTTTCCAGCACGATATACGACCGTTGTGCTTTTTCAAGGTAATACGCGAGTTGGAGGCCAGCGGGGCCTGCCCCGATGATGCAGAAATCTCGGTCGATCGACATAGCTTCAATAGCTCCCAAAAAACGAGTATTCTACGCCTCAAGGCGCTTTGCGTAGCCGCTGTTTAGATCAATTATTGAGCGCCTTTGCCGGTTTGCAAACTGATGTCGTCAAGCAATGTAAATTTCGGTGATGAAAACTCTTGCCAATAGCGTGATTGAGCGCTGGAGAAGTAACGTTTTGGAGCTAGCTCAGCGTCTCAGTTGCACAGGTAAGCAAACGTTCATTAAATCGGGTGTCACCGCCCCCATCTGCAAAAGATCGATAAACTCATGAGAATACTTGTCGCACTTTTGGCGGTTCGACGCATTAGTTAAAGTAGCGAACGTATCCTGCCACTTTGTGGTGCACCCAGCACGCGACGTGGTGAACCGCGCGACAGTGCGGGCAAAACCAAACAGGATTAAATCGCATGTCACAGCCTCCACCAATCGCACCGCCACCGTTTGTCGATCCTTTGGCCATCAATTAGTATTTCGCGCGTGACGGAAAACAACAGGGGCCTTTTTCACTGCAAAAGCTGCGAGACGCCTCGGTCGCAAGTCGACTGCCACCAACGGATCGCGTTTGGCACGAATCACTTGGCGACTGGCAGCAAGTGAGCGATGTCGAATCCCTTTGTGCTTCCGTTCCACCAAGTATTCGCAAGCCCGATTCCCGCCCCACGACGTCGCAAGTGAAGGCCGCGGTATCGCGAGACTGGCCATTCTTTGCCGGATCTGCGACGCTGCTTGGCTGCTTATTCCTACACACAAAGCTGGGCGTTATTTCGAATGCGAAATGTCTACATCCAGGGCATATGGTTCAATGAGCTTGCCGAGACGTCAATGGAACGTGGTGAAGCGATCGTACATGTTGGTATCACTGCCGTACTGACGTTCGCTTTCCTGGGAACGATACTTACTGCCATGCTTGGTATCGGATACTGGGTGTTTTGCAACCTGCGTCGCAAATGACACAACGTATCACTTTCGCGAGGAAGATATTAACCACGACGACCCTGTCAAGCTCGTCCTGTCGCACAACCTTCACCGTCGACACATGACGCCATCGCAGCGTGCCATGTGCGCGGCGAAGGCTCGCGAGATCTACGACGCGAGGGCGAAGGAGCGACACGAACAAAACAGCGGTCGCCCATCAAAGGATAAACCGGTGGAAAATTTGCCACCGGTTTCACAAAAAGCCCGCGGTGCCGCCGGTAAGGCGTTCGGCGTTTCCGGCAAGGTTGGCGATACTTTCCGGTTCTCGATGATCATCCCGGCGTCTTGGCTTGCTTCCCAATCGCATCGACTCTTCCTCCGGTCACGACGGCACCTTCGTCTTGCGCGGCTCCCAGGTCGCTCGCGACGCTCAGCAGTTTAGCGCGGCCAGCAGGGGGCAGCGATCGGAAGCGACAGAGCAATTCGGCTTCCACCGGATCAGTTATGCTGAAAATCGGTGTAAGATCAGTGGTAACTTCGCCGTCTGCGCCGTTTGACCCCGCAAATTGCTGGGTAGTTCGAGTCCCGCTCCGGCTATTTTTTCTTGCACGACTGCCCGCAAACCTTGCGGTGCATTCTTCACGCGACAGGTCGTGCCGGCCTGGACTTGCGCCAACAGTGCTCTCGCACCGTTTGGCCCACCCCCATTCCTAGCGATTTGTTTCACCGGGTCCGATCAGGAAACAAGGGCCAGCAATGACCGGCGCATGGAGCGTGCTTGCGTGCTAATTGCCACTGGCCCGCTCGTGGCTTGCGACTCGCATCTCTTCAAATCGGATGTCGGGATTCTCGCGATGCAGGACACTCTCATCCCACTTGGACTGCAACAGAATGGCGTCCTGCCCAAACTGATCCAACGCCAACTTGGACGAGAAAGGAAGTCGAAGCTTCGCTTTTTGTTCGGCGGTGGCATTGAACCAGCGAACCATTTTGTAGGGCCGCCAACTTAACGTCGTCGGTGCATTGTACTCCGACTCCAACCGATAACGGACGACATCAAACTGCAACTCCCCCACCGCAGCGAGCATCATTTCGCGTTGCTTGGCGTGAGCATCATGAAAGACCTGAATCGCGCCCTCTTCCACCAACTGCGTCAAACCGCGATCGAATTGTTTACGGCGCGACGTATCGGCGCACCCCAGCACTGCGAAGAACTCCGGTGAAAACTGCGGCAGGCCTTCGTGGTGAATGATTTCGTCCTGACACAGCGTATCGCCGAGCCGGAATTCACCTGGACAGACCAAACCAATGATGTCCCCCGGATAGGCTTCGTCCAACGTTTGACGATCCTGGCCGAAGATGCGAAACGCGCGCGCCAACCGAATCTTCTTCATCGATCGCGCGATGGTGACTTCCATGTCGCGTTGAAACATCCCGCTGCAGACGCGCAAAAAGGCGACTCGATCGCGATGCCGAGGATCGAGATTGGCTTGGATCTTAAAAATAAAACCCGAAAAACTCGAGGACGCTTCGGGCAGACTCCCTTCGACCTGCTGTCGCGTTCCCGGAGGCGGGCACAGCTTAAGGAACCCATGCAGAAAATGCTCGATACCAAAGTTCGTCAACGCACTACCAAAGAAGACTGGCGTTTGCGAACCATCGAGAAAACGCTCCCTCTCCAACGTCGCGCCCGCCATCCGCACCAAATCCACTTCCTCACCGGTCGCTTCGATCAGATCCGAGGCAATCGACGGCTCGATCGATTCCAAGTCGGACCATTGGACAACCTTAGGTGAAATCCGGCGACTTGAATTGCGTTCATCAAACAAATGCACGGAATCATCTTGCAGATCGACAAAACCGCGAAAATCTTCACCGCTGCCGAGCGGCCAGTTCTGTGGAACCGGCTCGATCGAGAACTTGCGTTCAATCTCGTCCAGAATCTCCAACGGCGAACGACCGCGACGATCGACTTTATTGACGAAGGTGAGGACAGGAATTTTTCGCAACGCACAAACGCGAAACAGTTTTTCGGTCTGCGACTCGATCCCCTTGGCGAGGTCGATGACCATCACCGCTGCATCGGCTGCCATCAACGTTCGATAGGTGTCTTCGCTGAAGTCATGGTGACCGGGAGTATCCAGCAAATTGACTTGGAATCCAGCAAATTCAAACGTCAACGCGGTGGAGCTGACCGAAATCCCACGCTGCTTTTCCAGATCCATCCAATCCGATGTCGCCCCGCGTTCCGATTTGCGGCCCCGAACCGCACCGGCCGTCTCGATCGAATTGCCGAACAGCAACAATTTTTCGGTCAGCGTGGTCTTACCGGCATCGGGGTGCGAAATAATGGCGAACGTTCGCCGACGCATCCGCTGCGATTCAACGTCGCTACCGCCATGAGACGACTTGGCGGCTGCGGCCGGACGGGTAGGACTGGTGCTCATGTTTGAAACCAATTTTTCTTCAGATGCTGATGCTTGGGAAGTGCCTGCAGCACTCGGCTCGCCGCTCACGACATTCCCATCATGATCCCACCAGCTATCTTGATACGACGATCGGCTGGCGCGAAGCACCGTAGCAATGCTCAAGCCAGCGGCCACGACGATCACTTGGCATTCTCAACGGTTCCTGAGCAAGCACTCGCAGCAAGCTTGGGACAAAGAAGCCAAACCGAATCGAGGCGAACAGCGAGACGGGCACAGCAAAAACGCAGCGTGTCCGACAACAAAGACTCTCGAACAAACAGAGGGGTTGTCCGAGAAAGCAGGAAAATCGCGACTCGCCCACAAAATTTGGAATCTACGTTAAAAGCGGATTCAGTGGGGTCGAAAGAAGCGACGCGGACGGGACTCGAACCCGCAACCTCCGGATCGACAGTCCGGGGCTCTAACCAATTGAGCTACCGCGCCTTGGATGGCATTTGGTCCTTGCGATGATTTAACTCATCGTCACTTGGACGGACGAAGTATAGCTTGCGTTTCGAATATCGAAAATAGTGGGTTCAACGATTTTTTTGCATCTCGACCAACTTCTCAAGTTGGCGCGAGCTATGGTTCACTGGACCGCTGCGTTGATCGCCACCGGTCCGAACCTGGCGGAAGCGTTTTCGCCTCAAAAAACCTTGCATTTGCTGACGGTGTCGCCGCCGAATTCGACTTCCGCGGAACGCTACATGGCAGATCGCGTGGTTGCCGCAACGGAGAATTAACTTCCCTTGCAATCCCTGTCGAACCGTGAAGGAACTGCTATGCTCGGTAAACTACTGCTCGGATTTAGCTTCAACGATTGGTGGCGTGGCGCCTCACGCGAACTCGCCGACTACTACAACAAAATGGATACCACTCAGTGGGGCATCATCGCTTCGCTGTTTGTGGTCGCTGGATTTTTGTTGCTACGGACTTCGACACTAAAACGCTAGTCCGGCGGGCAAATTTTTTGCGCCCCGAATCGTTCGCGTTGAAGCCTAAGATCGATAGCTCGCATGAATCTTCACGCGAGCGATGCTTCACACATTTGCAAACTGCTGGAACAAGTTGTGCCTCAGAATTTTGATCCCGATGAAATCCGCCAAGCCACCCGCCAAGTCCTCTCTACCGGCATCATCGCGATGGCGGCGATGCTGGTGATCTACGTCGTCTGGAGCGGCGTCTATACGGTTCGCGAATACGAACGCGCTGTCGTGTTGCGATTCGGCCGGTATCACAGCGAAGTCGGCCCCGGGCTGCACTTCAAATTGCCCTGGATCGACCGCCGCGTCCTGATCGACACCAGCGAGCGAAGTCTGCGGCTTCCCTCCGGCACGCAAGATACCAGCACGCGCGGCCAGCAGATGAAAATCAATAAGATGGAAGAGGAGCAATCCTTGATCCTGACCGGTGACCTGTTTGCCGCGGTGGTCGAATGGACCGTCATTTGGCGAGTCACCGACCCGCAAGAGTATGTCTTCAGCATCAACGAGCGGCAGGTCGAAGATACGATCCTGGCGGTCGCTCGCAGCACGATGCACCGCGTCGTCGGCGATTACTCAGCCGACGAGATCCTGACCGGCAAGCGGAACGAGATCGCTGCGGCTGCGTTAGAGGAGATGACCGCACAATTGGCCGTCTATCAATGTGGCGTTTCGGTTGTCGACCTTCAGCTGCAACGCGTGACGCCTCCCGAACGCGTCCGCCCCGCCTTCGACGATGTCAACGCGTCGATTCAACAGCGCGACCAATTGGTCAACGAGGCGCGGCGCGAACGGAACAAGATGATTCCGACGGCGATGGCCAACAGCGATAAATTGATTCGCGAAGCGGAGGGTTACGCTGCCCGCCGCCGCGCCGAAGCGGCTGGTGAGATTGCCGCGTTGCTGTCGAAATACGAGAGCTATAAAGAAGCTCCTGAAGTGACCCGACAACGGATGTATCTGGAATCGATGGAACGGGTGCTTTCGACAAGCGGCCCTAAGACGATCCTCGACAGCGACTTAAAAGGTCTGCTGCCCATGCTGAACTTGAACCCCACGGCCACCGCCCCGTAACCCGCCGCGCGTGTTCGACCGGTTCAAAAGTTCTCCTACATAAAGCAGCTACCCACGATGAAACCTGAAACTGTGATCAACCTACTACGTGGACTCGCCGTCCTAGCAATCCTGCTCGTCCTCGCCCCCTTCTTCTGTTTCGTGATCGATGAACGCGAGATGGGAGTTGTGATGCGGTTCGGCAAACCGGCTCGCGAAAAAGTCGAACCGGGCGTCTATTACAAATTGCCGTTCGTCGAAACGGTTCGGCGACTGCCCAAGACGCGTCAGTTCTGGGGAGACAGCCGGCGATTCCTGCTGCCCGACCTGCCGACGCGCGATGACAAGAAGATCGAATTGATCCCTTGGGCGATGTGGCAGATCGACGATGCCGAGACTGGGCCGACCACGTTTGTGCAGCGATTGCGGACGATCGAAAACGCCGAGGAACGGGTGGCACAGATCTGCCGCAGTGCGATCCGCGACGTGATCACGCAATACGATCTGGCCGAACTCGTCCGCAGCACCAACCGCACCCTAACCCTTTCGGGCGATCAACAATTGCTGGACGACGAACTTGCCGAAGTCGGCGAGAGCCAAGCCGAACAGATGCTGGTCGAACTGGAAGAGAAGAGCGAATCAAATTCGAAAGAGATCCTCGCCGGTCGGAGCAAGATCCTCGACCAGATCAAAATCGAAGCCCAACGTCGACTGGCCAGCAAGGATGATCAAGAAGGGATCGGCCGCGGCATCCGCTTGATCGATATCGGGATCTCGCAGATCGCGTTTGTCGACAGCGTCCGCATCAAAACGTTCGACCGTTGGATCGCCGAGCGGGAATCGATCTCGGCGCGGAACGTCAACGAAGGGGAACGTTTGAAAGCAGCGATCATCAACGAAACCAATGCCGAGGTGCAGAGTATCGAGGGCAAGGGACAACAGAAGGCTAGCGAAACCAAAGGGCAGGCCGACGCCGACGTGATCAAGAGTTATGCTGAAGCGATGAACGAAGTGGGCGAATTTTATACGTTCGTCCGCACGCTGGAGGCTTACGAAAAGGCGATCACCAAGGACAGCAGCTTGATCCTGACGACCGACAGCGAGTTTTTCGGACTGCTGAAAAAACTCGAGCCGCTGAAAAAGTAGCCTGTGACGGCAATGCCCTTCCAGTGCGTTCGTCGCTGAGCGCCGATACAATAGATGAATGGCATTTGCGTACGTTGAAACCACCATTGTCGGGAACGTTGCTGGGAGAATCCTGAAGGATCCTGCTGCTGCGGCCCAACAGCGACTGACTCGTGCCTGGTGGGCAATGGCACCGACTCGTCTCGAGCTTGTTGTTTCACAACTCGTAGTGGACGAATGCGGTGCCGGTGATCCAACAGCGGCACGAGAACGCCTGGAGGCGATCAGCAACCACAGATTACTTGCAATTACTCCTGAATGCCGAGAACTGGCAGCGAACCTGATCTCAGCAAAGGCCGTCCCCGCTTCAGAGCCCCGTGACGCCCTGCATATCGCAATTGCTTCGGTTCACGGTGTAGACTACTTGTTGACATGGAACTTCAAGCATATCGCCAATGCCGTGCTACGGCACCAGATCGAATTCGTGATTCGCGAGGCGGGATTCGAGCCACCTGTGATCTGTACGCCGCAAGAACTTCCGATGGACGAAACCGATGACTAACCCAATAACCGATCAAATTCGCGAACTACGCCATCGGCTTGCTGCCGATTTCGACAACGACCTCGATCGGATCTATGCCGACCTGCAGCGAAGAGAGAAGGCATCCGGACGGGTCGTGATCGACCTACGCGGCGAAAGAGTCGCGACGGATTGCCAGGCGATGCAGCAGAGCGGCGGCGGGAAGCTTTCGCCAGCGGACCATAAATCGCCACCTCTTGGTGAGCAGTAGAGTTCGCCACGCATCGACAACAAAAATAAAAAAACCTGCATCGGGAACGTCCGCACGACGACCGAGCACGATGGAATGTGACGCCCCGAATGCAGAATGACTTTGACATCGTAGTAATTGGGGCCGGTGCGGCCGGGATGATGGCCGCCGCCGAGGCAGCTCGCCGAGGCCGCAGCGTCTGCGTCTTGGAGAAAGCGAACAAGGCGGGGGTCAAGATCTTGATGTCCGGCGGTACCCGTTGCAACGTGACTCACGATTGCGATGCGGCCGGGATCATGGAAGCCTTCGGCAAGAACGGTCGCTTCCTGCGGCAAGCGCTCGCCGAACTCTCTCCCACCGACGTCGTTCAAATGTTCCGCGACTTAGGCGTCCCGACCAAAGTCGAACCGGGCGGCAAGATCTTTCCCGAAAGCGACAGGGCGTTGGATGTCTGCCAAGCGTTGCAGCGCCGGATGACCGAAAGTGGCGCGACGCTGCGATTGGGAGCGGCGGTCCAAAACCTGACTCGCACCGAGACCGGATTCCGAGTCGATCTCGACGGCCAATCGCTGCACTGCCGATCGGTGATCGTGACCGTGGGGGGAATGTCGTATCCAGGCTGCGGCACCGTCGGCGATGGCTACAACTGGCTGCAACAACTTGGGCACACGATCCTCACGCCCCGTCCTTCGCTGGTCCCGATCGTCGGTGGCAGCGCTTGGACGTGGGAGCTGCAAGGGCTGACGCTTCCCGAGGCCCAAGTGACCGTAGGCAAACCGGGCGTTGCGAAGAAAAAGGGTGAACTGGCTCAGCGAACCGGCGGGCTGCTGTTCACTCACTTTGGATTCTCCGGCCCGACGGCGATGGATGTCAGCCGGGCGATCACCGCCGTCGAAGATCTGTCGACGATTGAGCTGCGGATCAACGCGTTGCCCGGCTGGAACGACGATCGGCTGAACAGCTGGTTCGATGCCAAACGTGCGAGCGAACCGAGCCGCCAGCTGGACAAAGCACTCTGCGAAATCCTGCCGCGACGGCTGGCGAGCGCGCTGATCGAGCAAGCTCAAGTCGCGGGAGAGAAACCGCTAGCCGAATTAAGCGGAGCCAACCGGCGGCTGCTGGTCGAGGGGATGCTGCGAAATCGGATGCCGATCCAAGGGACGCGGGGCTTTAAAAAGGCGGAGGTGACCGCCGGAGGTGTCTCGTTAAAAGAAGTCGATCCGCGGACGATGCACAGCCGAATCGTCGACGGATTGTACATTGCCGGAGAAATCCTGGACCTCGACGGTTGGATCGGCGGATATAATTTCCAGTCGGCGTTTAGCACGGGAACGGTTGCCGGTCGCAGCGCCGCCGAGTCGCTTCACGACGCCGACGCGGGAGGTTAGCAAATCGATGTTGGATCTGGTTGTCCAAGGTTCGCGAAACGAAGACCGTTGGCGTCGACCGGTCTCCGACCTCGATGCCAGCCACCCGATCGTGTTGGGTCGCGACGCGGGGACGTGGTCGATTCCCTGGGACGATCGGATCTCGCGGCAACATGTGCGCATGACGCGCGAGGGGAAACAGCTGCGGATTCGCAGGATCGCCGCGGCCCGGAACCCGATCTTTTTTAAGGGCCAGCAGAGCGAAGAGTTTCTGATTTCGGTCGGCGAACATTTTGTCGTCGGCGCGACAACGTTCACCCTGGTCGATCGCCCGCAGCTCGATTCGCCCGATCCCGAGGGCGAGCTAACTCAACACGCCTTCGACGCTCAACAATTGCGTCGCAATCCGTTTCGCGATGCTGGCCAACGGATCGAGGTCCTGCGGCGGCTGCCCGAACTGATCTCCGGCAGCAACAGCGATCAAGAGCTATGGGTTCGCGTGGCGACGGTGCTGCTGCAAGGGATCCCCAGCGCATCGGCGGTCGCCGTCGTCGGGCTCAATCGCAGCGACACTCCGGAAATCAGCGTCCAGCATTTTGATAGCCGCGTGCCGACGTCGCAGGAACGCGCCCCCAGCGCCAGCTTGGTCCGCAAGTCGCTTGAATCGGGGGAGAGCATTTTGCATTTGTGGAACGGCGGCCGGGAGTCGCAGTTCACGCAGCTCGACGGAATCGACTGGGCCTTCTGCGTCCCCGTGATCTCGGGGACCGACGGGCTCGGTCTGTATGTCGCCGGAGCGATGGCGGGACTGTTCAACGGCCCCGCTGGAAACGCTGCGTCGCAAGCTGCCGACGTCTTGCAGGACGATTTAAAGTTCTCCGAATTGGTCGCGACCACGATTGGCAATCTCCGCGACATGCGAGCCCTGCAGCGACGCCAGGCCGGCTTGCAGCAGTTCTTCGCGCCGGTGGTGATGAACGCCTTGGGGAACAAAGAGACCGAAGACGCGTTAGCGCCGCGTGAGACCGAACTGTCGGCCCTGTTCTGCGATCTCCGCGGGTTCTCGCGGCAGAGCGAAAAGGCGCAAGGTCGGCTGTTGGAATTGTTGGAACGGGTCAGCGAAGCGCTCGGCGTGATGACGCGGCACATCCTCGATTCGGGCGGCGTGATCGGCGACTTCCACGGCGACGCGGCGATGGGTTTTTGGGGCTGGCCGATTGCTCAAGTCGATGCGCCCGGCCGCGCTTGCGCCGCCGCACTGGCGATTCTCGAAGAGTTCACATCGGCCGGCAGCGATGGCCGACTGGCCGATTTCCGCTGCGGCATTGGGATCTCCAGCGGACGCGCTGTCGCCGGGCGGATCGGGACTGTCGATCAGGTGAAGGTGACAGCGTTTGGCCCGGTCGTGAACCTCGCCAGCCGCTTGGAAGGGATGACAAAGCAGTTGTCGGCGGAGATCTTGGTCGACGAAATCAGCGCTCAATACATCCGCGACTTTGTCCCGCCAACGACATGCCGGATCCGGCGGCTGGCGCGGGTCCGACCGGCCGGAATCGCAACGCCGCTGGTCGTCAGCCAGATCCTGCCTCCCGAGGGTCCGCTGTGTGGGCTCTCCGATGCCGACATCGCTACCTATGAAGAGGCGCTCGACGCGCTGTTGGACAAGCGTTGGGGAGATGCCTTTGAACGCTTGCACGCGGTCCCGGCGGCGGACCGCGCCAAAGACTTTCTAACCGTCTATATCGCTCAACACGGCCGCGTCGCGCCGTCGGACTGGAACGGCGTGATCGACCTGCCGAAGTACTGACGGTGCTATCACTAGCAGAGATTGCCAGTTAGGATTCTGCTTCGCGTCGCGGTTAGTTTGCGTTGCGTGAATAAGGAATTTTATCGCATGAGCGTTCAGCTAGATATCGAAACCGTCGAGAAGAGCCGAGCGGTGGCCGTGGGGCAAATCGAATTTGCTCGCCAGTACACGCTCGAACTGCTCGACAACACGCCGCAAGAATTGTGGTTTCAAATGCCCGCCGGCTTGCCGACTCACGTCGCTTGGCAAGTTGGCCACCTCGCCTATTCGCAGTACGGCCTGCTGGTCTTCCGGCAGCGCGGCCGCGAGCCCGAGGACCTTGAATTGGTCCCCGGCACGTTCCGCAAGAAGTACGGCCGCGGGACGACGCCCCAGGCCGATCCGGCCGGCCAGCCGACGCCCGATGAACTGCTGCAACGACTCAGCACGATCCATCAACGATCGATCGAGGTCGTGACCGAAAGCTCGCCGCAGCGACTGCTCGAACCGATCGACATGCCCTACGCGGTCTATCCGAACAAACTGGGGGCGATTCTGTTTTGCCCGCTGCACGAACATATCCATGCCGGCCAGATCGGTCTGCTGCGGCGGATGCTCGGCCTGAATCCCGTCCGATAACGAAGCGAAAGAAGCAAGCACAGTGGATGTTGTCAACGAAAGTATCTACGACCACCCGAAGTATTACGACCTGGTCTTTGGCGCCGACTGCGCCGCCGAGATGGGCTTCATCCGCGACATCAACGACGTCTATCTGGGCGGCAAGGCGCGGCGGCTATTTGAACCAGCTTGCGGCACCGGGCGATTGTTGTACGGTCTTGCCAAACACGACTTCGAAGTCTCCGGGATCGACCTGAATCCCAAAGCTGTCGAGTTCTGCAACAAGCGTTTCGAACGCAAAGGCATGAAACCGACGGCCTGGGTCGCTGACATGAGCGATTTCAAGCCGAAGCGAAAATGGGACCTCGCCTTTAATACGATCAACAGCTTTCGCCACCTGACGACTGCCCAGACCGCTCACGATCACATGCGTTGCATGGCGGCGGGGACCAAAAAGGGAGGCATCTATCTGGTCGGGATCCATCTGACGCCCACCGCGGCGGCCCCCAGCGAAGAGGAGTCGTGGGCGGCGCGGCGCGGACATCTGTCGATCGTGACACAGATGTGGACCATCGAACGCGCCCCGCGAAAGCGGATGGAACGCTTTGGGATCCGATTTGATATCTTCACTCCCAAGGGGCAGAAGCGGATCGCCGACGAACTGAGGCTGCGATCGTATACGCCCAAGCAATTCCAGTCGCTTATCGATACCGAGGGGAGCTGGGATATCGTCGGCACCTACGACTTCGGCTACGACGTTTCGGAGCCGATCACTGTCGACGCCAGCTGCGAAGATGTCGTCTACGTGCTGCGAAAGCGCGACTGATCACCCAGCAGCTCGATCGCTGCCAGCAATCGGGCTATCCGGTGCCCCATTTATTTAGTATCCACCGAAAGATAGCGATGGTAGACTGGAAGTCTGGGATTTCATCAACATCACGCGCGACATAGCTTGGATAGATGGCGGATCCGACAGTTCTCAACGAAACGGGTATCGACGCTGCGGCACGTGATTACATTGCGTGGGTTGCCGATGCATTGTCGCTACGCGTGCAAGCCGATCCGCTCGGCAATCTCGAATTGTTGCCCATCGCGCCAGCATCCGATACCGAACGTCCAACCGCTGCCGCAATCACGATTGAATCGACGCTCGATTGCGCCAAACTGTGGGATCTGCAGCGGCAGTTCGCAGGGGGCGCGATCGAAGCTCAAGCGGCGGGCGAATCGAGTCACGTTGCGGGAATCGCCACGGTCGTCCTTAAGCCCTACCAGATTCGCCAAGGGCGCGTTCAACTGGCGGGCTGCACGCTGGAACCGCGACCGTTCCTGCGGATCAGCACCTTGGCAACCGAAATCGAACATCATTGGTTCGACCGCGATGGCAACGTGGTAGCCGCCGAACTCGCTGCCCGACTGGAACTCGACCGTTTGGTCGCCGTTGCACCACGGTTAAAAGCGAGCGACCGTTCGACCGTGACCGCTTGGATCGATGCCGCCATGGGCAGCCTGACGAACCGACAAACCATTGGCGTCGCGGTCGCTTGGTCCCCCTGGGTCGCTGGCAAAGTGCGGATCCAATTCGACCAGGGCGAACAAACTTCGCTCGCGTTCGAAGGTTGGGGAATCGAGTGGGAAAGAGGGGGACTGCATCCGCCTTTGTTTCGATGCCCGATCACTGGAATCGAATCCTACAACATCGTTTGCACCGACGAGGGAACGATCACGGCGCGCGAAGCGTTGGGGCACTGCGAACTTTCCGGCAAAGAAGCTTTGCAAGCCGAACTGGAGCGATGCGCGGTTACTGGAAAGACCGTGCTGCCAGACCTGTTGACCACGTGTCCGATCACACATGAGCGATTCTTGGCCGATCTGGCAAAAAAATGTGAGTGGTGTCAGCGGCTCGTTTCGCCGCTAGCGATCGATCAACAGCGTTGCCAGCAATGCTCCGAAGCAACGGCAACCGATGCATTGGAAACCGTCGTTTGTGAATTCACCGCAGCGCACCCCGAATTCAAAAAGCTGGCGCGGTGGAAAGGATGGGCATCCGACGAACTGGCGCTACTCGTCGGCCGTCGTTGGTTATCCGAAACACTTGTCTTGGTCAGTCGCCCCGGAATGCAGATCCTTCGGACCGGGTCGCGAACGCGTTTTTCGAAGACCTGGCAGTTCGAAGACTGAACCCACCAGAGACCGGATTATGAAGCGGGCGCTTTCTTGCGGCTGACGGTGATCAAGCCGATCAAGCAGACCGTCGCGACGGCATACGAAACGAATGCCCAGCGTTTCCAACTGTCCCGATAGACTTGGACTTGCGCATATCCTGGCATCCGCCGGACGCCCATTCCGGGCTGCCCGTAGTTCATCCAGAACTCAAGCAACTGCGGCGCCTCATAGGTATCGATCTCCTTCTCACCCGTGGCAATCATCATCGCGCGCGTCGGCGGTTTTTCGATCTGCAACCAGCGGTAACTCGACCACGCCGACATACCTAGCGATGCTAGCAAACAAGCAAAGATAACCGAGAAGAGTAGCCCTTGGCCACCCGACCACCCCCTGGCCGGAGACGCCTCTTCAGCGACTTGAGCGGAAGGCAATTGCTTCAAGTCCCGCAGCTTCGGCAGCTGTATCGATTGATTGCAGTGGGGGCACACGATCGACTGCCCCGCTTGCGCCGCGGAAATCGGAAAGCTTTCGCCGCAAGGGCAGGTGAATAAGTGCATAAGTCCGAATTTTCCTGCTAATTATCAATCTTTGGCATCAAAATTTATCAAGCGAATCGAGTCGAACCTGAAAACGTTAACACTAGACTGTAGGGTGTTTGTGACTAGAATTCGAGTAACCGCTGTCGTGCTCAACAAATCAGAGTGAATCGGGTTGCATCCTACCTCCCGACGCTTCTATCAACGGGCTCGATCGTCCGTACACGCTCGTCTGGGATTCGCGAGTATAGGTGCTACGACAGTGGACGTTAGGGGGTTCTGTGTGTTTTCGGGGAATCGAAAGACTTCATCGAAGTTTGCCGATTGACGCTGCGACATGCATCAGCCGCTCGCGAGTGATTCGCTTTGTGACTGCGTGATCGACGGTTCGGGATCATGGGATTACCGGCTTAGAGTCCAGGAAAAATTGGGACACATCCGCAGCACAATTGAGAACCTAGACTTGAGTGTTTCTGTTCGCGTTGGCACAGATTGCGCTGCCACATCAAGCCGGAAGGTTTGTGCAATTACAAAGTTTTAACAAATGGTTTCGGGGAGCCGAAGACGCGCGTAAGGGTGGTAAAGTTACATGTCACTGATATGAATGAGTGACGTGGAGGCAGCTTTATGGAGGCGATGCTGCCCCGCCTGATACGTGCCACAGCCAGATAATTAGCCCACAGGAGTAAGGACTTGTACGATTCGCTGTTGGACGATTTTGAAGATGATTCCCCACGCGACGATGCCGTGGAGGGGTTTCGTAAAATTCCTATCGATGATGATACCGATGATGATACTGCTTTAGATACCGAACAAGTTGCCGAAGGCGACGTCCAACTGGAAAGCCCGGACGAATTGCTGGCCGAAGTCGAGAGTGATTCGTGGTCCGACGATCCTGTTCGCATGTACCTCACGCAGATGGGCGAGATCCCTCTGCTGACGCGCCGCGAAGAAATCCTGCTCGCCAAACGAATCGAAGAGACTCGCCGCCGCTTCCGTACTAAATTGCTCGAATGCGATTACGTGATTCGCAATGCGTTTAAGACGCTGCGCCGCGTGAACAATGGCGAGCTTCCCTTCGACCGAACCGTGCAAGTCTCGGTAACCGATCGATTGGAAAAAGATCAGATCCTCGGCCGGATGCCTCACAACCTGAAAACGCTGGAAGTTCTGCTGAAGCGGAACCAACGCGATTACCGCACCGCGCTCAGCAAGTCGGAATCCAAGGAACGTCGCACCGACGCTTGGCGTTCGCTCGCCCGTCGCCGGCGACGTGCCGTCCGTCTGGTCGAAGAGCTTGGCCTGCGGACTCAGCGGATCGAAACGATGATCGGCACGCTGGAGAAATTCAGCCAACGATTGGACGATCTCAAAGCGGAGATCTCTAAGCTTGGTCGCAAGAAAGAGGACCGAGAACTGAAGGATCGCTTGTTGCAAGAGTTCCGTACGATCATGGTCGCCACCCAAGAGACGCCCAAGAGCTTGCGTGAACGAGTCAACATGCTGAAGACCGTTTATTCGGAATACCAGCAGGCCAAGCGTGAACTCAGCGAAGGTAACTTGCGATTGGTCGTTTCGATCGCCAAGAAGTATCGCAACCGTGGCCTCTCCTTCCTGGATCTGATCCAAGAGGGAAATGCAGGTTTGATGCGTGCTGTCGACAAGTTTGAATATCGTCGCGGTTTTAAGTTCTGCACCTACGCCACGTGGTGGATTCGCCAAGCGATCACTCGGGCGGTCGCCGATCAAAGCCGTACGATCCGAATTCCTGTGCACATGGTCGAAACGATGAGCCGCGTGCGGAATGTCGCTCGTCAATTGCTGCAGGAACTCGGCCGCGAACCGACGATCGAAGAGACCGCGCGTCGCGCCGAGACAACCGTTGAAGAAGCGCGTCGGGTGTTGGCGATGAGCCGCTATCCGATCAGCTTGGATCGTCCGGTTGGCAACAGCGAAGACAGTCAGTTTGGCGATCTGTTGCCCGACGGCACGGCCGAAAGCCCTGCGATCGGTGCAGCTCAAGAGATGCTTCGCGGCCGAATCAATTCGGTCCTGAAGAGTCTCAGCTATCGCGAACGCGAGATCATCAAACTGCGTTACGGCCTTGGCGACGGCTACAGTTACACGCTTGAAGAAGTGGGGCACATCTTCAAGGTGACGCGAGAGCGGATTCGTCAGATCGAAGCCAAAGCGGTTCGCAAGCTGCAGCAACCTAGCCGCAGCCAAGATCTCGTCGGCTTCCTCGACTAGCATGTTGAATCGCCGGTCGCCAGAATGCGTAAGCAGGCAACCGGCGACAACCATTTCGAAAAGCCCTCGGTCTCATCCACCGAGGGTTTTTTGTTGCCTTTCGTCTTTTGGAACTGCAAGCGACCACGGGGAAGATTGGGGCCATGCCGACCGTCCAAGAGGTTCTCAACCAAGGCTGGACAATCCAGCAGCAGGGGAACTACGCCGCCGCCGAAAAAGTCTACCGGCACGTCCTGCAACAAGCGCCCGGTTCGGCCGCCGGCTGGTGCTACCTGGGAATTGCGTTGTACGACCAACGCCGCTTCGAAGAATCCGAAGCGTCCTACCGGAAGGCGATTGCGTTGCAAAACCACTTCCCGATTGCCTGGAACAACCTAGGCAACACACTGCGGATGCTCGGGCAGGTTGAAGGGGCCGACCAGGCGTTTGAAAGCGCCTTGCAGCAGGACCCAAATTACTTGAGCCCGCTGAAGAACCGCGGAACGCTATGGGTTTGGACCGGCCAGATCGATCGCGGGCTGGCCGCCTTCGAATCGGCTCTTAAGGTAGCTCCCCACGACGCGGAACTGCACCGAAACCTGGGGGTGATCCACTTACTGAAAGGGGACTTTCATCGCGGCTGGGACGAATACCGCTGGCGTTGGCAGATGCCCGGCTTCGTGCGTCCCAACGTCACCCAACCGGTTTGGGACGGCAGCGACCCGCAAGGCAAAACGTTCCTGCTCTATTCGGAACAGGGGCTGGGGGACGCGATCCATTTCGTTCGGATGGCGATTACCTTAAAAGAGCGCGGCGCGCGGACGATCGTCCAAGCGGCCCCCAAGCTGATCCCGCTGTTAAGCACATGTCGTGGCATCGACCAATTGATCCCCGAGGGGATGCTGCCGGCACGTTTCGATTTCCACTGCTCCTTCATCGACGCAGCCGATCGGCTGGGGATCGATGCGGAATCGATTCCCGACGTCGGCCCCTACCTCGGGCCCCCCGAAAACCTGCAAGGCTACTGGGCGAACTGGCTCGCACAGCTCCCAGGCAAGAAAAAAGTAGGGATCTGTTGGCAGGGGAATCCGCAACACCAAGCCGACATCTTCCGCTCGATTCCGTTGCAAGCCTTTGAACCACTGGCGTCGATCCCCGATGTGCAATTGGTCTGCCTGCAGCACGGATTTGGCATCCAACAGCTCGATCAGGTCGGCTTCGCAAACCAAATCGTCCGTTTGCCAGCGAACCTCGACCAGTCCAGCGGTGCCTTTATGGATACCGCAGCGATCATGAAAGGCTTGGATCTGGTCGTCACCAGCGACACCTCCGTCGCTCATCTCGCCGGAGCTCTGGGAGTACCGGTCTGGGTCGGACTGCCCAAAGTCCCCGACTGGCGGTGGTTGTTGCAGGGGGAGACGAGCCCCTGGTACCCCTCCATGCGGCTATTCCGACAGCCCGAGATGAAAAATTGGGCTGCCGTGATGGCAGAAATTGAGCTCCACATGAAACAGACCGAAAGCCGCTCGTCCGTACCACTCTAAAGAACCCTGCGTTCTTTATCGAAACGGGACAAAAAACAAACATTGCCACCACTTGGCACGCAACTTGCTTAATGCGAGAAGCAACTGAGTCAGTCCGACAACCGGTCGGCCCAACTGTGAATAGGAAAAGAATGAAACGAATAGAAGCAATCATCGACGCCGAACACTTCGAGAAGGTGAATGCCGCCCTGCAAGTGATCGGTGTCCACCGAATCCTCGTCACCGAGGTCCGCGGCTTCATTCGCAAGCGAATGCAACCGGTTGGGTTTGATCTGGCGGGGAGCTTCTTGTTTGTCCCTAAGTGGAAGCTCGACATTTCTGTTGTCGACGCCCACGTCCGCCGCGCCGCCCACGCGATCTTCGCAGCCTCCAACACCCGCGTGATTGTCGATGGCAAGCTGTTCCTGGAAAACCCGGATGGGGAATTTGCCGCTCCATGGGCCGAACCCCAACTCAACGGCGCGGCCTCCTAAAGCCCTCTCGAGGCGGGATGCCGCCCCTGGCAGCCACGGGGAGCTCGGTTGAGATCTTTCCGGCAGCCGCACCTGCCGGGAACGCTCTGCGAACTTCCATCCAATACGATCAGATCCGCACGAGCCACCGCCCTAGGGCTATCGCTGACGAGAACGTCGCGGCCGCGATGAACGAAACGACGGCCCAGCCCCCAAACGCAGCGGCGTCTTCGCCAACGAGGAGCTCGATTCTTCCGTCGGGATTGCCTGGATCAGCACACCACAGCCCGGGCAGAAACAAGCCCATTCGGACAAACGTTTGCCGCACTGGCTGCAGGGGACCAAATGAGGGTTCAAGCCGTCTCGCCACTGCGTTTTGACAAACGCGAAGAACCGTGCGATCACAAGAAAACACCCTACGGCGACGACACCATTGATGAACACCTTGTTTTCCACAAGTCCCTGAACCAAATCTGACGTCATCCGCGAATCCTTGTTGAAATCGAAATTGAGAAACAACCGGTCCGCCGAAGTGACGGCAGGCGGCCGAAAAGGGTCTACTGAAAAAATACCCACGGGCTACTGAACGTGCCCCCGACATAATGCTGGATCGCAGGGACGTGAATCGATAATCTTCCACTCGATTCCATTTTCATCGATCACTGTCGGATAGTGCGGGGGCGCGACGACTGGCTTCTCCACTCGCACTCTTTCAGGCAGCTCGACAACCGCCGACCCGATCGGAGGTAAACGCCGTGGCTCCGATTTCGCTACCGGTACCGCCATGGCCTCGAACTGTGGAATCGCCACTTCCCCCTCGGCAATTGCCGGTCGCGGTGTCGCCGTCAGCTGAACGCCCTCTTCAGCCGTGGCGGGCGACTCCGCGACGCCATCGGGCGAGGGAACCTTCACCGCAAATTCGCTAGTCGCAACCGCGACTCCTAAGACGCCGACAAATATCGATTCAAACAGATAAGAAGATTGGCCCATCGCTTTCACTCGATTCGACGATGAAATGGAATCACCCGAGGTGCCCAAAAAACAGCGGGCAGCGCGAAGGGCTGTCCGAATTGCAGGCAAACCCTGCATGGATATTGGGCACCGCCCAACGTTCCGCCTGAAAAGAACGCCTATTCGCTGCGTCTGTTACTGAAAGCACAACTTGCGCCAATCGATCCATCAGCGGCGTGGAATCGACTGCCTGCACCCGCAGCCCACTAGCGTTTGTCAGTCCCCGACCGATCGCCCTGCGAATCGCCCGACGTTTCCGCTTCGGCGGCGGCGTACAATTCCGCCAGCTGAAGCATCAAAGGCTCCAGTTGCGCGAAGTACGGATCCGTGCCGAGTTCCGATTTCCGCAGCTTCAGTCGATCGATCTCCGTTTCGATCGCGGCCCGCGATTCCCGCTGGGCCGGGCTCATCACAACCGCCTGCGGCGATTGAAAGATCACCCGCCGCGCGGCCACACCGCCGTCGCGAGCCGCCTTGGGCTGGGGGACCGCAACGGCCGAGGTCCCTTGAAACATCGTCGCCGGAGTTCCCAAGCGATCACCACTGTCGTCGATCAACGCATGTTCGGTGGCGATTCGGTTCTCCGATTCATAGAACTTGGCAACCTGATCCGACGCACTCAGGAAGGCCTCCAATAGCGAGACTTCATCGTCGTGGTCTAGATCGGCGGCGATGTCCGAAATCGCTTGCGACAGATAGTCGCCGAAGCGAGCGTAGTTCTGCTCCTGTCCACTTTTGGTCGCCGTTACGATCGTCCGTCCCGCGGCCGACAACCGATTGATAAACGGACCGCTCGCCGACGCGCAATTCACCACAATCAAAGGACTCCGCATCGGCTCGATCCAGCCGCTCAACTCCTCCGCCGAAACATCGGGGCCGCGGAGATTCAACTTCGCCGACTTGCCGTCGAACGTACCGTGGCCGATCAACACGACCCAAACCGCTTCGGCTTTTAAATCACTCAGCTCCGCCAGTCGCTCGTTCAAGCGATCCTTGTCGCTCGAATCACTCTGCCCCTCTTCACGGCCAATCTCGTGATAACTCGCCCCGTCGAGCAAACCAGCCGCCGATTTCCAGCGATCGGCCCAAGTCGCAAACGCTGTCTGATATTCTTCGCTGCCGCCGGCTCCCACGACGACCAACACCTGCGACGGGGCAGGGGGGGCATCGTCGCTGCGGGCGACGCGAACGAACATCAACACCGCAATCAGGCAAGCCAGCGATGGGATACGACGAATCATAGGTGTCTCAGTCTTGTCGAGTTTCGGGATTTGCGGACCATGCATCCAATGCGTCTTGCTTTAGGGCATCCCATGAAAACGGCGAACGCCCCATTCGCCACACAAACAGGCCAGAGCGAAGATCAAAACCCACGGACCATGCCACAGCGGAGCGAGGTGACGCTGAGTCAGTGGAATCTTCTTGTTGTGCAAATTCGCAACAAACGAATCGAGGTCGTCCTGCGAAATCACTTCGCCCCCGGTTTGATCGGCGATCTGTTGCAGCAAGTCCTTGTTAACGGCAAGCCGCTGGAATTCAGCGGTCGCCGTCTCGGTAGTCCAACCTGCCTGCTGGCTGCCGACGTCGCTGCCATCGGGCCCCGTCGCGACGACCTTTACGCGATACGCTCCATCTTTGCTGGGCCAGTAGCTGGCGGTATAGACGCCGGCGACTTGGTCGCTGGGCTGCGTCGGCAACTGCATCTCTTCGCCGTCGGGCTGCACCACCGTCAGGGCGACCGAGGCGTTATCCAACGGCAGGAACTCCGGATTGCGAACCGTCACGGCGATCTCGATCGGCTTGCTGCTGTCTTTGGATTCCTCGAGATCGATCTCGACGCCGCGCGGCACGTCGGCGATCATCCATCGAATCGTCTGTCGCCAGACCTGCTGCAGGTCTTCGTTTTCGCCAGGCTTTCGCCGCATGCCCCATCGCCACAAATCGCCGATCAACAGCGCTCCCGACCTTCCCTTGCCATAGCGTTGGACGACAAGTGCCGGCTGCTGGCGATCCCCCGTATCGGCGGCTGCCAACATCGACGCCCCAGGCTTCACATCGCCGACGCGATTGAGTGTCCCGAACTCGGGCATCTCGGCAAAGCGTTTCTTTTCTGCCGCTTCCGTCTCTCGCAACCTCAACCACGGTTGCAGCCATCCCTCGCGTGACAGCTCCATCCGGGCGACCGTTCCGCCCGAACGCGCGTTGCCGCGAGGGAGATAGACCGGCATCAGATCGGCCAACGGCGTGTGTTCATAATCGCCACCGGCGAAGGACTCCTGGCCGCCGAGCATCAGCAGGCCGCCACCGCGAGTGCTGACGAATTGACGCAACATCAGCATCTGATCCTGAGTAAAAAAATCGGCATCGACGTCGTCCAAGATGATCGCGTGGTATCCGAACAACTCCTCGGCTTGGCGTGGAAAACCTTTACTCAGCTGCTCCGCTTCATCGACGCCCAATCGCAACAGCACCGGTTCATCGTATTGTTCGGCACTCTCCTCTTCGTTTTCATCAAACCCCGAAAACAACGGATTGGAAGAATTGACGCCGCGATCGCGGAAGCTGAACTTGGGCTCTTTGCGAGCGATTCGCAACAGTCCCACCAAGCGGATTTCATCATCCTCCTGCAACGCCCGCCGCAGGAATTTGAATTCCCAGTTCGGCCGCCCCGCAACATACAGCACGCGATAGGGACCTTGATCGCGATCGATCGTCAACAGGCGAAAATTGTTCGCAAGCGTTGCTTCGACCTTCGTTTCGCCTTCCAAATAGGCAGTCCGTTGCGATTTAGGAAACGTATCGATCGAATAGAATTGCAGCCCCGATTTCTTCGGGCGAAAGCGGAACTCGACGTCGGCGGCCGGCTTCGCCTGCGTCAATTCCAACTCCTGCTCCTCCACCGCAACGCCCTCTGCATCGAGCAAGCGGACGACAGCCGTCGATTCTTTTAAACCGGTGGCCGATAGCTTCGCAGTGACCGTCACGGGAGAGGCTTCAAAGTTGGTTTGGGCGGTGCTGACCTGATCGATCTTGAGGTCCGCGATCGCTTGATCGACCGAATCGGTGACCAGATAAAGAGGAAATCCAAGCGAGGACCAATCGAATCCGGTGTCGGCCAGGTCGGTTGCGTTCCCATCGGTGAACAACATCAGGCCGGCGACGGGACGATCGCGAAAACGAGCGGCCAAGGTCGTTAGCGTCGCGGTCAACGAAGACGATGCGCCGTCAAATTCGAGTGCCGATAGATCGTCGACGTTTTGCAAGCTGCGATCGAAGGCATAGCGTCGCACATCAAAGTCTTGCGATAGCCGAACCTGCCAATCCGCATCCTGTTTTAAGACCGCGGCCAATCGCTCGCTGCGCGGCTGCGATTGACCGGGGGTGCGGATCTGCATGCTGCGACTGTTATCGACGACCACGCCGATCAGATTCGCATGCGGTCGCGGACGCTGACTTTCCAACATCGGTTGCAACAGGCACAACGCCAAAGCGGCGATCGCGATCCATTTCAGTAGGCCCGCAAAAATCAGTGGCCCGCGCCGCGACGATCGCCCACGTCGCCAATACGCCCAGGCCACGACAAACAGCGACAACAGGCAGATTGCCACGGCGGCAGCGGTCCATTGCGGAGCGGCGATCAGGATCGAATCAAACATAAACTACTTACACTTGCTGGGACACTTCTCGCGACCACGGACCGATGAACGCAGCAACCAGGATTGAATAAATTAAAACTACTTACCGCTGCCTAGCTTCTCGTAATACTTCTCGACCTGATCGGCGAATTCGACGGGGACCGGATCGCGATCGATCGGCACCAAGGCGTTGCGATCGGCCGACCGCCGCAGCAGTTCTTCGGCCACGCGTTGCTTGAGTTCTTCCAGCGGACGAGCGATCATTTCGCGAACCAAATTCCATTGCGGCGACTCGCTGTGCCGCTTCAAATTGATCCGGACCTCGCGTGCCGCTTCGCGAACCTGAGCGACTTGCGATCGCAACTCGGGATCTTCGACCAGCTCTTCAATCTCCCGCAATCGATCGCTCCACTCACGGAAACCTTCACCGGTCAGCGGTGCCGCACCACGTCCCTCCACCGCCTCGGCAAACCCTTCGATTCCACCACCACTTCCCCCACGCCCCGGTTGCGACTGTCCCGGTTGCGACTGTCCCGGTTGCGACTGTCCCGGTTGCGACTGTCCCGGCTGCGACTGACCAGGCTGTGACTGACCAGGCTGTGACTGACCAGGCTGTGACTGCCCAGGTTGCGATTGACCAGGTTGCGATTGACCAGGTTGCGATTGACCAGGTTGCGATTGACCAGGTTGCGATTGACCAGGTTGCGATTGACCAGGCTGTGACTGACCAGGTTGTGACTGACCAGGTTGTGACTGACCAGGTTGTGACTGACCAGGTTGTGACTGACCAGGTTGTGACTGACCAGGTTGTGACTGACCAGGTTGTGACTGACCAGGTTGTGACTGACCAGGCTGCGACTGACCGGGTTGTCCTTCTCCAGGTTGCCCTTCGCCAGGTTGTCCTTCGCCAGGTTGCCCTTCGCCAGGTTGCCCTTCGCCAGGTTGCCCTTCGCCAGGTTGCCCTTCGCCAGGTTGCCCTTCGCCAGGTTGCCCTTCGCCAGGTTGCCCTTCACCAGGTTGCCCTTCGCCAGGTTGCCCTTCACCAGGTTGCCCTTCGCCAGGTTGTCCTTCGCCGGGTTGCCCTTCGCCGGGTTGCCCTTCGCCACGCGGATCGTTCTCCCGAATCTCGTCGCTCAACTGATCCGAGACCTGCTCCAGTTCGCCGAGCGCCCGCCGCAAGCTTTCAGTTGGATCGCCGAGGACGCTTTGAGCGGCTTCGTCGATCTCTTCCCGCAACTGACCGATCCCCGCTTCGGCTGCCGCGGTCGCCTGACTCGCGTCGGGATCGAGTCCCCGTTCGAGCAACTGGTTGGTCATATCCAACTGCTGATCGACGCGGCGTTGCTGTGTCTTGCGGAACGAGTCGTACAGTTTTTCCGCCAACAGAGGTTCAGAGGTCTCCGCATCGCTGACCGTTCGCTCCATGCGATCGAGCAAATCGGCAAGCTGCTGCCGTTGCTGACCGATCCGATCGCGAATCTGATCGCGATCCTGCGGGCTTCGCAGCGATCCGGGATTTGTCTCCTCCAGCTGTTCGATCTCCTGGCCGATCGCTTCCTGTTGCTCTTGCAACTGTTGAGCCTGTTGTTGCATCTGCTGCATCGATTCGGCGAAATCGCCCGCCGCCTGCTGCCGCACTTCATCCCGCATCTGCTTGAACTCGCGTTCGGCTCGCGTGCCCGCCGACAACGCCTGCGAGACATCCTGCTGCTCCAACGCTTCGCTCGACTGGCGTACGTTCTCGCGGGTCTCAGCCAGCTGTTCCTGTTGGTCTGCCGTCGCCGGTTGATCCTGCGAGGCATTCATCCGATCGGCCAATTCGTCGGTGTCGCGCAACAGTTCCTGCTGCTCTTCGCGAAGCCGTTTTAATTGCCGTTGGATCTCTTCTCGCTCCTGTTCGGTCTGAGCAGCTTCGAGCGCCGACTGCAGCTGCTTCAATTGTTTGTTGAGGTCCTCTTGCCGCTGAGCGAGTTCACGCAACCGGTTCAACACCTGCCGCATCTCGGTCGCCTGTTGCTCCTCTTCGGAACGGGCCTGCTGTTCGGTCTCGTATCGGTTTTCGTCGTTCTTCAGTTCCAGTTGATCCAACTGTTGTTGGCGTTGCTGTTGCGATGAACTGCTCGATTTCGATTGCGATTGCTGCTGTCGAGAGACTTCGAATTCGCGAGCCCTCAATTTCAGCAGCCCTTGATAAGCCGCTTGCTCCGATGCCAACGCGGGGGAGAGCAGGGGAGGGGAGTTTGCATCGGCGACAGCCGCCAATTGCGTGACAGCTTTCTGCATGAACGCGTCAGCCGCCTGCACATATTCTTTGGACTGCGGATCGGTCAGCTCCGCCGCCAGCTCCTGCAGTTGCTCGATCGCCGCCTGTTGCGATTCGTGCAGCAACGCGACGTCGTCCGCAAAAGCAGCCGATGGTTCCGCGGCGGTTTCGCGGCGAATCAGGTTCCAAGTTCCGGTGATGATCTGCTTTTGCAATTCCGCCAGTTCGTCGGCTTGTTGCGCGTTGGGGCTCGAAGGAGGTGGCTCGCCGCCAGCGGGCGGTTCCCCTTCGCGAAAGATCTCTTCGAAGTGCCGGACTTCGGCGAAGAACATGTCGCTCTCGGATCGCCGCGGCTGACCTTGGGCATCAAAATCTTCGGCCCAAAAATGATACGACAACAATTGATCGGGTTCGGCAGCGAGCGCTTCGAAGTCGATCATCGGCGACGCTTCACGCTCCTCTTTCCGCTGCGTCGTTTCTCCGAGCACGATCTCGTGCGGCTCCCCCCCCGCCATCGCATAGGCGAGCCCATATCGCAACAGACCGAAGTCGTCGCGAAACCGAGCCCCAACTTGCAGCTCTTCCAACGGCGAGACGCGAACGTCTCGGGCGGCGACCAATTTCATTACCGGCGGTTGATTGGGCTGAACGCGAGCTACCAGTTCGGGCGGATATTTGTTCTCGCGTCCCTCGGCGTCGACCAACTTCAACGTCCAACGGGTCGATTGCTGCAGCGTGACCGTGGCCCGATAGTGCAACGGGTTTTCCGCGTCGGCCGACAGCGGCAAGACCTTGCCCTCATCGTCGACCAACGTGCAACTGGCGACCGGCTTGTTCAGCTGGCAGATCCAGGTCAGCTGAGTCCCCTCGACCGCGCTGACGCGCCGCGTGTCGTCGACTTGCTTTTCCTCGAGTCCCGTGTACTGCGGAAAGACCAGCCGCGCGTCGGATCGCTGCAGCTGAGGGTAATCGAAGACGGTGACCTTATATGTCGGCGACACCTGGCCGTCGTATTGCACTTCGTAATTCGTCGACTCGACCACTTCGTTCAGATAGCCACCAAAGACGGGATCGCTCAGGTTCCGCGTCATCGCGGACTGCGTCTGCTGGTCGCCACGGCGAGCGATCAATTGAACCTCGCTGGGTAACAGCCCTAGATCGTTAGCTCCGAACCGAGCGGTGACGACGAGGTTGCTGCCCCGTTCGATCTCGACATCCCCTGGCTCGACGGTAATCTCCGCCGATGGCTGCAGTTCCGCGAGCGAGGCCGGATCGGTGCCGCGGTGCTTGGCGTTTGCCAGCTGAGAATTCAACCCGATCCCAACCAATACCAGCAAGCCGAGCGCCAGCGCGTTGACCGCCCAGGCGAATCGTGTCGCCAATTGGTTGACAGCCAATGTCCACCGATGCGTCGTGCCATGGTGCAGCGTCTCATCGATCACCGCCGTCTGCAGATAGTTCATCGGCGTGTTGATGTCGGCGGGGCGTTGATCGACAGCGGTCAACAAGCGTTGTCGCAGCGTGGGAAAGTGGGCTTCGATCCGTGCGGCAACAGCTTTGGAATCGCGGAACGAACAGAGACTCAAAGCGCAGGCTGCGACCAACAGCCCGCCCAGCGTGGCTGCCGCAACGCCAAGGGCAACGTTCGCGGAAAGCTCTCCGCTGCGGACCTGCCACAGCAACGAGAGGGCAACGAAAGCTGTCGCCAGCCAGACCGCTGCTAATAGCCACAGCAACCGCTGACGGCGCAAGCGACTGGCAACCGATTCCAGTAGATCTTTGAGTCGAGCATCCAAATCGCGATCCCTCCATTCCTGCGTGTCACCACGTCAAACGCCCACCACACTCCTCTGCGATTGTATCGCGCCGCCGAGCGCCGAACTACGTTGTCGAGCCAATGCATGCGATGTCGCCCGCCGGGCTGCCGCCGCAGAATCTGCCGCGCTCCCAACGGAAAACGATATCGCCGCAGAGCGAAAGCGATCAGAACGCGCATCGCGGACGTTCGAATCCGAGCGATTGCGGACTCCGCAACGCGCACGGTTGCTTTATTTCCCCGCCAGAAGCCACTAGGTTGATTCATCGCGCCGTCGAACGATTAGACTCGCTTGGTCGGTTAGCGCTGACTTTGAACTGCCCTCAACAGGAGTCGATTTTATGATGCGGACGTTGCTGCTGTTTTTGCTCGTCTCTGTACCAACGATCGCGATGACCGCCGATCGCCCCAACATTCTTTACATCATGTCGGACGATCACGCCGCGCCGGCGATCTCCGCTTACGGCAGCCGCCTAGCCAACGTTGCCCCGACGCCTCACATCGATCGATTGGCGAAAGAGGGTGCGTTGTTCACCAACGCCTTCTGCACCAATTCGATCTGTTCGCCATCGCGGGCGTGCGTGATGACGGGCCAATACAACCACACCAACGGCGCGTTTGATCTCAGCGGCCGCGTGGCTCCCGGCGAACAGATGCTGGCGATTCAGATGGGCAAGGCGGGTTACCAAACCGCGATGATCGGCAAGTGGCACCTGCACCATGAACCGGCGGACTTCGATTATTACTGTGTGCTCCCCGGCCAAGGGAAATACCACGACCCGGAGTTTTTGGTTCGTGGCGACAAGCCGTGGGGGAAAAACAAGCTACAGTTTCCGGGCAAACATTCCAGCGATGCGATCACCGACCTGACGCTCGATTGGTTGAAAGATGGCTGGAATCAAGAGCAGCCATTCTTCTTGATGCATCATTATAAAGCGCCTCACGATTACTTCGAAAACGCCGAGCGCTACGAGTCGTACCTGGCCGACGTCCAGATCCCCGAGCCCGATACGCTGTGGCATCGCGATCCCAAGTTTGGATCGCTGGCCACGCGAGGCGCCAACGACGAACTGCTGCCTCATATCGGCACGTCGATCGGCGGACGCAATCTGCGGCGTTCCTACCTTGGTGATCTACCGTCACTCTATCCTAACGAGTTCCCCAAGGACTTTGATGCCGCCAAATACAGCGACGAAGAAAACACACGGCTCGCCTACCAGGCCTACTTAAAGAAGTACCTCCGCTGCGTCAAAGGGATCGACGACAACCTGGGCCGGTTATTCCAACACCTGGAACAAACGGGGCAGATCGACAACACGATCATCATCTACACCGGCGACCAGGGTTTTATGCTGGGCGAGCACGACTACCAGGACAAGCGTTGGATGTTCGAAGAATCGCAGCGGATGCCGTTTCTGGTCCGCTATCCCAAAAGCGTTCCGGCGGGGAAGCGGTACGACACGATCATCGAAAACGTCGACTACGCCCCGACGATGCTCGCGTTGGCGGGCGCCGAGATCCCCGCTTCGGTACAGGGGCGTTCGTTTAAGTCGCTGCTGGAGACCGGCAACGAACCGGCCGACTGGAAGCAAGCCGCTTATTATCGCTATTGGATGCACATGGCTCACCACGACAATCCGGGGCATTTAGGCATTCGAACCAAGACGCACAAGCTGATCTACTTCTACGGCTGCAATTACGACGGCGGATATCAAACGCCGGCGGGCTGGGAGCTTTACGATTTGGTGAACGATCCGCAGGAGACGAGGAACCTCTACGACGATCCCAACCAAGCGGAACGGGTGACTGAGCTGAAAGCTCAACTGGCTCGGCTGCGTCAAAGCGTGGGAGACGACGGCAGCCATCATCCGAAGTGCGAGGCGATCGTGCAGGAGTTCTGGGACTACGACGAAGCCGATCGCGCCAAGGCGAGGAAGATCTCCCACCAATACCTTCAGCGCCGCCAGGCCGAACTGAAAGCGGGCAAACTGAATACGCGAACGTGGCAGGGTGAGTAGACCGCAAGAGAGCGATCTGTCAGAAGAACTGCGACTCTTTGCAGTTCGTCGGAACCACGACGTAGAGACGATCGAAGCGTGGCATTGATCCGAATTCGCTGTCGATCGTTTCGACGACCGCAGCGACGGCAGATGGCGAGCCCCAAGAACCTAGTCGACGGCGACGCGATTGACGACAGTCCAACCGGGAGCGGTTTGGCGAACGGTCTCTTGAGCGAGCTGCTTGTGATAGAACGAGCGAACGCGGCCGCTGATGCACAAGCATTCACCATCTTCGACGATTTCCAGATCGCGGAGCTCGGTGATGGGGCTTTCGTGCAGACGATTCCTCGCTTGCATCGAGGATTGAGGTTCGAGCGTGTCAATCATTTGATATCCTTATCGTGGGATGCATAGATAAAAAGGACGCGAAAGGGCAACGTCGTGCTGCAAATCTCGATGCATAACATGGGGTTTCAGCGGGACCATTCCCAAGCAACGATGGGGATCAATGGCTGTCCTTGTAAGTTATTCCCGAGCATGTGCAAATGTCAAGTGAGCAGATTGGTGCCTCCCCCGTTTTATATAGGTTTTGACTCAATTGGGGCCCTTCTGTCTCCCCCCACCTTGCAACGTATTCAGCGCATCGCGGAGCTGGATTTCTCTAGCACATTTGCTAGCATGCGGCTGCTGTCAGGCCAGACGATACCAATTGTTATGCTAGCAAAAACTTTCGCATTTTTTTTGATTCGGTAGCTCGCCGCGAGTCCGTTGGGTGGGGCCTGACCGATCGCCTTCGATCGCAAGGGAAGGGGACTGACAAAGAGTTCTCGATCGCTCGCGCCCCGACTCCTCGCCAGGGGAGCTCCGGGAACTGCCCACCCGCCGAACCATCCCCAAACTCCCCAACGCTCAAAACCTCCCCGCAACTTCTCTTCCGCCATCGAGCTCGGCTCGCTATAAGCTTTTCTGTGTTTGCTTGTCTATTCATCGGAGGGATTGGTTGTGGATCAGGGTTCGCTTCGTCGCGTCGCTGTCTTGCTGGACAGTCTCGATCAGGTCACGGCGACCCAGTTGCTGGCCAAGATGCCTCCATCGCGAGCGGCGCAGGTTCGGTACGCAATCTCGCAGCTCTCCGGAATCGATCCGCTGGAACGGAAGATGGCGATCGCCGACTTCATGCAGAAGTCGCAAAGCGTCACCACTCCAAGAACGCCCCCCGTCCACTCGGAACCCGTCGTGGCGGCGGCTCACACCACAACCGCTTCCCCCGCGGAACACTCCGCCGACGAAGAAGCGGAATCACACGATCCGCTGCATTTTCTGAACGAGATGCCGATCCGTGCGCTCGTCAGTGCCCTGTCGGATGAACACCCGCAAACCGTTGCGATCGTATTGGCATCGATGCAACCGGCGGTCGCCGCCAAACTTCTCGGCGACCTTCCGACAGCGGTTTGCAAATCCGCGATCCAACGGCTGGCTGCGATCACGGAAATCCCCAGTCAAGCGATTCAAGAGATCAGCGAGCACTTGCAAGGGCTGATGAAGAAGGTGATGCCGGCCGAACCTCAGGCGGGCAGCCGATCGTTGGCCTCGATCCTAACTCACTTGGACCTTACGCAACGCGAGCAAATCCTGACCGACCTCGCGACCGACCATCCCGAACTCGTGGCTTCGCTGCCACCGCGGCCCCTCGTCGACGAGGAAATCGCAACTCCCGAACCGCCGCCGCAACTGGACGAGACCGATTCGATGGCGATCGATCCATTGGAGGTTGTCGACGAATTGCACCTGGATCTCGACAGCGAACCGACGCCGATCGATTTTGCGCCGATCGAACGCCTGCCCGCCGATGCGCTCCGCCGCGTGCTGTTGGAGGTCGAGGTCGACACGGCCATCCTCGCGTTGTGCGGGATGGATCCACGCGTTGTTCAGCGATTGTTAGCGATCCTGCCACGCAATCAACGTCGCGAAGTTCAGGGATTGATGCGGCAAATCGACAACGTCGAACTGCGACAGATCGATGCCAGCCAACGCGAACTCTACGACGCAGCGATGCAATTACATGACGCGGGCAAGCTGCCCGAATTGCATACCCCGACGTCGTCCCCATCCCAAATGAGCTTCGCAGCGTAAGCGACGCGACTGCCCCTTTCCCCGCATCCACCGAGTAACCGATCGTGTCGATCATTCTGAAATCCAAATCCAACAAACGGGATCCTGGCTTCTCGGGCGTGGCTGGTTTTAACTTGGACGATCTGGCAAACCGTGCCTCTCAAGAACTCGACCAAGCGCAACAATCGGCCGCAGCGATCATCAAACAAGCGCACGCCGATGCAGAAGCGATCCAAAAGCAAGCCCGCGAAGCCGGTCGCGAAGAAGGACTAAAAGATGCCAACGAAGTGATCGATCAACGAGTGAAGGTTGCTGTCGATACGGCTGTGCACAGCCGTTTGGCAACCCTCGAATCGACGATCGATGAACTGTGGCAGACCGAACAGGAATGGTTGCAACAATGGCAACGCAACACGTTGGAGATCGCATTCGAGATCGCTCAGAAGTTGACACGCCATGCGATTCAGAACAACGATGATATCCTGATCGCGTGGGCCAACGAAGCGCTCGACGCCGTCCGCGGAGCACGGAAGATCACCTTGGCCGTTCACCCGGAAACGCTAAGCGTCTTGGGCCAGCAATTGGATCGCATCGTCCGACGCCCCGGATTGCCTCAGGAAACGCACATCGAACCGGACGAAACGGTCGAACCGATGGGCGTCGTGGTCCGCCAAGAGGGCGGACACATCGATTTACAACTATCGACACAGATGGAAACACTCGCCCAACACCTGGGGCTGAAAAGCGACGACCAATAGCCCTCCCTGCATGGGCGTCCTATCGAATCACGACCGCCGCAAACGGAAAACGCATGAAGAACGCTCCCTTCCCCGAACTGGTGAAAGCCGAAGATTACCGCCAGACGATCCGCAACGCGATCAACGGACGCGTCGTCGGGTCGGTCCATGCGATCGTCGGCAACCGGGTCGAGGTCCGTGGGCTGAGCGTGCCTGTCGGTTCGATCTGCACGATCCACACCCGCAGCGGGCAGAAGGGCGCTGCCAAGGTGATCGGCTTCCGCGACGATTCGCCGATCCTGGCGGTAATGGACGAATTGTCGGCTCTTTCGTCGGGCGATCCAGTCGAACTGCAGAGCCACAGCGTGAACCTGCGATTGGGTGAAGGGCTGATCGGCCGGGTCGTCGACGCTTTGGGCCGCCCATTGGACGGACGCCCGCTGCCCGCCTCGCTGACTACGACCTCGATCAACATGGAACCGCCCGCCTCGTTGGATCGCCCACCGATCGAGACCGTCTTCGAGACGGGGATCCGTTCGATCGATGGCCTGCTGACCTGTGGGCTCGGACAACGGCTGGGCATCTTTGCCGGAGCCGGTGGCGGCAAGAGTACCCTGATGGGCATGCTGGCCAAGAACTCCAAAGCCGATGCCGTCGTGATCGGGTTGATTGGCGAGCGGGGCCGCGAGGTCCGCGAGTTCATCGAACACACGCTAGGCAAAGAAGGGATGGCCCGCAGCACGCTTGTTGTTTCGACAAACGATCAACCGGCAACGATGCGGATCCAAGCCGCGTGGACCGCCACGGCGATCGCCACGGCGCTTCGCGATCAAGGCAAAAACGTGGTCCTGTTGATGGATTCGATCACCCGCTTTGCGACCGCTCAACGCGAGATCGGTCTGGCGGTCGGTGAACCTCCCACAACGCGCGGTTATCCGCCGTCGGTCTTTTCGACGCTGCCCAAGTTGGTTGAACAATCGGGCCGCACCGAACGAGGATCGATCACCGCGTTCTACGCCGTCCTTGTCGATGGCGACGACAACAACGAACCGATCAGCGACAACCTGCGCGGCCTGTTGGACGGCCACTTTATCCTCAGCCGCAAATTGGGATCCGAAGGCCACTGGCCAGCGATCGATGTGCTGGAAAGCCTCAGCCGATTGCAGACCAAACTGATCCCCGCCAAATCGCTTGCCGCCGCGACACAGCTGCGCAAATGGTTAGCCAATTACCGCACTAACGAAGACCTGATCAACATTGGCGCCTATCGCGCCGGCACCAATCCCGACCTCGATAAAACGATCGAGATGCAACCGATGGTGCGGCAGTTTCTTGTGCAAAAGTCGAACGAAGTCTCCCCGCTAGGGATCACGATGAAGGCGATGCAAACGCTTGCCGGATGATGAACTCAACGGGATGCCCCAACCAATAACCATCGGCCGGCTGAGTCCGAATCGCACCAGCCGCCACGACGACAAAGGAGATGGAGGATGCGAGGATTCAAATTTCGGCTGGCATCACTGCTGAGCCTGCGTCAAAACGAACGCGACGCAGCGCGACGCGGTTTGGCCGATGCGAACCAGGCGTTGGGCATCCTTGAGAACCGGATTGCCGAGAAAGACCGTAATTTGGCCGAACTTAAGTCGGAACGCGGTACCTATTTAAAAGGGGCGATCAGTGTCGACCGGTTGTTGTCCCAGGGACGCCACGAAATTCTTGTCGAGCAAGAAAAAGCTACACTTCAGCAGCAGGTCGGCCAGATCCAGGTCGAACTGCAAAAACGGGAAAGTATCCTGCAGACAGCCGATCAAGAAGTCAAACGAATCGAAAAGCTGCGCGATCGGGCGTTGGATGCCTATCGAAGTGAAGAACAAACGCGGATGCAGGCCGAAATGGACGAAGTTGCCGCGGTGCTTCATCAATCAGCAGAAAACACCCTACGGGGCACTTAATCGATGTTAACTAAAGGAATCGCTGGATTTTGCGTCGCCACGGTACTGACTCAGCTGTTGGTCGTGGGAGTTCTTGCGGTCCGCGGGAATCTAAATGCCGCTAGCACCACCAAGATCGTGGGGTTGATGAATGGCATCGACATCTCGGGGGATCGGGTCGCCGATAGCATTCGCGCGGCGAAAACCGAACCGATTCCTAGCTTTGAAGAGGTCCTGGCCCAGCGCGCTCGCGACGGGTTGGAGATGGATCTGCGCCGTCGCGCTCAGGAGAACTATTACAACCAATTGCAGGTGGTTCAGGAGCGATTGCGATCGAAAGAGTCGCGTTTCGACACGCGAAAAGATGCGTTCTACCGCAAATTGGCCGAACTTTCTCAAGGCACTCAAGACGAAGCGATGAAATCGCTGCAGACGACGCTCGAATCGCTGCCGCCCGCGACCAGCAAGGATCAATTAATCCGAATGTTAGACGGGGGTGACCTTAACGACGTCGTTGCAATCGTTAAAGCCATGCAACCAGATAAACGAAAGAAGATCTTGAAGGAGTTTGTTTCGCCCGACGAAGCGGACAAGCTGCAACAGATCCTGAACCAAATCGGTGCAGGCGAACCTGAAAAAACAGTTATCGACAAGGCGCGTGACGAGTAGCGATCTGCCGGCCGGACTTCGCGAGTCCGCCCCAGTCGACTCGGGCGCGACAGGGGAGGTCACCGATGGGCGACAAATTTTCGCTCAATTCGCTCAACGCAATTCGCCGCGACCAAAGCAGCGCGTCGCGATTGAAGTTGGACTCCATCGATTTGTCGAACGGCTTTGCTCAAATCTTTGAAGCCGCTCCGGCAACGCCCCCCGTGCCGCGCGAGCGTCCCCAGCCCAAAACCGACGACTCCAAAAGCCCTTCGGAATCGGCAAAGGCCGCGGCCAACAATCGCGATGACGACGAACAACCGGAACCGACCGGAATCGCCCAAGCAGCGACCACGCCACGGGTGCAAGCTTCCGATCCGTTGGAGAGTGCCGTAGACGAACCGATCCCGGCCGAGATCACCGTTGCTCAGGCGGAAACGCCGTCGAGCACGCCAACGCCCGGCGACGAAGCGCTCTCGGCAGAGGGATTGGTTTCCGAAGACGCTGCGGTCACGTTGGAGGGTGCCGGCGATACCGAGACCGCAACGGAGGCGGACGCTGCGTTTTCCAACGAAGCCGATTGGACTGTCGCGGAAGCAGGGTCGCAAGAGCTCCCTTCGGACACGACCACGGTGGCTGACGTCGTCGATGAATCGATCGATGACGTGGCGGATGTCGCGGCGGCGGCAGCAGCGTCTTCCAAGGAGACTGCCGATCTCCCCACAGCCACGGCAACCGAAGAGCCTGTGGTGGAAACGGAACTGAATTCATTCACGCAGGCATCCGAAACCGACGAAGCGACGCAGGAACAGCAAGGTCCAGCCATCGAACGCGTGGAAACCGAACCGGAACTGGCGGAAACCGGTGGGCAGACTGAACGTGGTGCCAACGACAACGAATCGACAGACGATGCAACCAGCCCACGGATCGTCGGTCAAACAACAGCCGTCGTCGCGTCGGAGCAAACATCCAGCGACAGTGGTGGTGGTGAATCGGCGGCCCCCGACTTTCAAGACGAACTTCCCGCGACCGATGCGGCCTCCTTCGATTTGGAACCTACCGTCGACGCGGTTCCACAGGAGCTTCACGCTACCGAACCCAAAGCAACCGTTCACCTGAATGCCGCCGCGGTTCCTGCGGCCGCCGCGCGGCAATCGGAATCGGTCTCGCAGACAGCAACCACCCAATTGCCCGACGCGGGCCCATCGGTCGGAAGCACCAAGTCGGATGCGACGGTGAATCCAACGGCGGAGAAGGCCAAGACGACCGAAGCGGGTAGGTTGGACCAAGCCGATCGAGCGCGTTTGCTGCAGCGCGTCTCCCGCGCCTTCCAGCAACTGGGAACCGACGGTGGCAGCTTAAAGATTCGTCTGCACCCACCGCGTCTGGGATCGATGGGAATCGATGTCAACGTTTCGGGGCGAAAGATCAATGCGCGGATCGTGACCGAATCGGAAGCGGCTTCGCAGGCGCTGCGGGAAAACTTGCACGACCTCAAGAACCGGCTGGCCGAACAGGGATTTGAGATCGAATCGATCGAGATCTCCACCGACAGCGAAGCCAGCGCCCACCAGGGAAGTCAACAAGAAACGCACGAATCATTCCAGCGTTTCGCCGGCCCAACGCGTTCGTTGCCCGATTCGGTTGCGAAAAGCGAACCGGTACCCGATATCAATAGGCATTCGGGCTCGTCGACCTCTCAATTGGATCTCGTGGCGTAACCTCACGACACCGTTCGTTGGCAGCTAGCGATTCTCTGCCGGCAACGTTTCGATTGCAAGCATCGTCCCCCATGGCTGAGCCGGGAAAAACTGCGATGGTGGCGAGACGATTGGGAAGCGTATCCTACGCGCCGAAACTAAATTTTTAATCGTCCAAATTGTCGCTTACAGGAATGTCGGATGTCTCAAATTTCTGCAACAGGTTCCACCGCATCCGCTAGCACTTCGGCGAATGCTTCCGAGAGTGGGCTGAACGACCTGAATCTCGACGATTTTTTGACGTTGCTGATCACCGAAATGCAGAACCAGGATCCGCTGAATCCGATGGAAAATGCCGACATGCTGGCACAGGTTGGGCAGATTCGCGAGATTGGTGCGACGAACGAATTGACCGAAACTCTTGGGAATCTCTCGGTCAGCCAACAGTTGACGACCGCTAGCAATCTGATCGGCCGCGAGGTCTCCGGCCTCAGCGACGACGCCGAAGAAATCACGGGAAAGATCGATCGGGTTTCGGTTGAGACCGATAGTGACGGCGGAGATTCCCGGAATGTCAAAGTTCACATTGGTGAAAAGACGATACAAGTTGGGAACATCCGGGAGATTGTCGAAGGCTAGCCAGCTAGCATCCTCTCCCGCGACGTAATGATCGCAATTAGGGAATGAGCATGGGACTGGCATCTGCACTCAGCACGGCATTGACGGGCCTCAGCGCCGCTGAAACCCAGATCGATGTAATCGGCAACAACTTGGCCAATGCACAGACGGTTGGGTTTAAAGCTTCAACCGCTGTCTTTGCAACGCAGTTCTTGCAGACCCAGTCGTTAGGTGCCGCCCCGACGGCGGAAAACGGCGGCACCAACCCACGCCAGATCGGCTTGGGGGTGCAGGTCGCCGAAATCACCTCCGACTTCACCCAAGGAACGATCGAAATCAGTTCCACCCCATCGCACCTGGCGATTCAGGGGGAAGGATTCTTCATCGTGGAAAGTTCTCAGGGCGAGAACCTCTACACACGAAACGGCATTTTTAAGCTCAACAGCGAAAATCAACTGACCACCGCCACAGGGCAGCGGTTGCTTGGATTTGGTGCCGACGATTCGTTCCGGATCGAAGAGACGCAATTGAAGCCGATCACGATTCCGTTGGGCAGTGAAAGCGTCGCGAAATCGACGACCGAAGTGACCTTTGAAGGCACGTTGACGCCCCAAGGGGAAGTCGCCGACGTCTCCCAGGTCATTCAAAGCGCTATCCTTGGGGATGCCGCGGTCCCACGTCCCGATGGCAGCGACATCGACATTGGCACATCGCCGGTTCCCTCGTCGACCGGCGTCTCAACCGCGGTTGCGGGAGGTGGCGCCCTCGCTGCGGGCAATTATCAATATCGCTTCACCTATGTCGACAACGCAGGTCGCGAAACGGTCCCCAGCGCGGCAGTTTCGGTCAACGCGGCGACCGGGCAACAGATCACGCTGGGCAATCTGCCAGCGTCGCCTTCACCGGAATACACCTCGGTGAACATCTACCGGACGGCCGCTGGGGGCACCGAGTTCTTCCAGCTCGATACCGCGACCACCGGCGGAACGTATATCGACGACGGCTCCACCGCCCTATCGACCACCGCCCTGGACACCGACACCCTCAGCGGCAACTACACCTACATGGTGACGTACCACAAATCGGGTTCGACCGAGAGTATTCCTAGCGTTCTGATCGGACCACAGAACGTCGTCGATGGGCGTATCACACTCGACGGCTTCCCAATCCCGCCGACTCCGCCCACCGGTGGCGGTTTCCCGGAATATGATGAAATCCGCATCTACCGGAACCTTGCCAACGATCAAAACAACTTTTATCTCGTCGATACGGTCACGCCGTACGACACGTACACCGACAGTAAGTCCGATGCAGAGATCTCCGATCTGGACATCACGGGAAACAAGCTGTTGGATCTCAACGGCCCCACGATCAACAGCAACACGCTGTTGACCAACGTCCTCAAACGGGACGGACTCAATTATTCGCCAGTCTTCACCGTGGGAACGATGTCCTATCAGGGTGAAAAAGGGAATCGTTTGCTGGGAACCAAAGAACTGGAGATCACGGCGACTTCAACGGTTCAAGACCTAATCGATTTTGTCGAATCGGCGTCGGGAATTCAGATCTTGCAAATCGATTCGCAAAATCCGATCCCCGCCTCGGAAAACAACATCCCAGGCGAAACAGGAACGTTGATTCCTGGCGGGTACATCCAAGACGGGACCATCCGGTTTGTCAGCAATACCGGCGAACTCAATGCATTAGATATCGACCTGACATCGTTCCGGATCGAAGACGATCTTGGCAACGTGACCGTCCCGAACCTCGCCTTTGGCACGATCCAAGAAGCGGAAGGAACCAGTGCGGTCGCGGACCTCGTCGTCTACGACTCGCTAGGTAACCCGCTGGACCTGCGGATCACAACCACGTTGGAAGAACGGAGCGACGAACAGACGGTCTATCGCTGGTATGCGGACAGCTCGGAAAACCAATCGACCACCACGGATGGAATCTCGGTCGGCACCGGTCTGATCCGCTTCGACGGTAACGGCAACTTCATCTCGGCGTCGAACACCCAGGTGAACATCAACCGAAGCGGTTCACCAAGTGTGTCGCCATTGCAATTCGATCTCGACTTCAGTTCGGTTTCGGGCCTTGCAACCGAAACCGCTTCGCTGGCCGCGACGCGCCAAGACGGTTCGGCACCGGGCGTGTTGACCAGTTATGTCATCGGCGAAGACGGCATCGTCCGCGGTGTGTTCAGCAACGGCGTGACGCGCGACCTGGGTCAGATTCAATTGGCTCGTTTCGCCAACCCCGCCGGCTTGGACGAACGGGGCCAAAACCTCTACGCCCAGGGCATCAACACCGGCCTACCCGTTCAAGGTGGCCCGGGCGAAAACGGTATCGGAGCGATCCGCGCCGGTGCGTTGGAACTATCCAACACCGACATGGGTGCCGATCTCGTCGACCTCGTGCTCGCCGGAACACAGTACCGTGGTAACACCCGGGTCATCACTTCGACCCAAGAACTGTTGGACGAATTGCTGAACCTAGCACGCTAACCTTTGACCCGCTGACGCAACTGCATCCGCATCGCTTCGACCAGCTCAGGATTCTCTTCGGCGATGTTGGTCGTCTCCCCATCGTCGCCGCGATGGTCGTACAGTTCGACGTAGCCGTCGCGATGAACGATCAAGCGGTGTGTGTCGGTGCGAATCGTTTGAGCCTTGGCATACGAGACGGCCGGATGCCCCGCGGCATCCGCCGACCGGACAATCGGTGCCAAGGAAACGCCGTCGACAAAATCGGGCTGCGGCAGACCGCTTAGGCTGCACAAAGTCGGAAAGATGTCGATGCTTTCGACGATCGACCGCGTCGTCACGCCCGGATCGGGTAGTCCGGGATGGCAGATCACCAACGGTGATCGCAACGATTCTTCAAACAACGCGTGCTTGCCCCAGATCGCGTGCTCTCCCAAATGCCAGCCGTGGTCGCCCCATAACACGATGATCGTGTTGTCCCGTTTCCCCAGCTGATCCAATCGCGTCAGCAGCTTGCCAACCTGAGCATCGGCGTACGAGACACACGCGGCATAGTGCTTCCGCACGGCGGTCGCAAATTCGGCGTCGTGATTGGGATCTTTGCCCCAGTTGTTATATCGCATGAATTCACCCGATTTATGCCACGTGGTCTTTCCACTGGGCTTTGTCGGATGCGGGATCGGTGGCAACGTGATCCCTTCATAGGGCAACATGTACTTCGCCGGAGCACCGAAGGGGAGGTGGGGCCGGATGATGCCAACAGCCAGGAAAAAGGGCTGCTCCGCGGCACCATCGCTTAACTGTTCCAACTGACGCAGAGCTTCGTCGGTGATCAAACCATCGGGATAGATCGAATCGGGCCCTTCGCGCGATTGAAACAGATCCATCTTGGAAGGGTCGTGACGGATCTCGCCATGAGCCAAGCCATGCATTGCGCCGCGAGGGTGCTGCCACGGTCCGGCCGGCAATAGATGACGGTCCCACGAATGCGGCATCTCCAGTTGAGACTCTTGATCCCAGTCGGCTCCGCCCCTTCCACCGGGATGATGGGAGACCTTTCCGACCGAAACCGTCGTATAGCCGTTTTGCCGAAACCATGCAGGCATGCTGGCGGAGACCGAATCGGGATCTTTGGCGATCTGAGCCGCCCGCTTAAAGATCGCCCCGTTGTCGCTGGGGCCGTACCGTCCGGTCAGCATCGCAAAACGCGACGCGCCACACGTCGGGGCTTGAACATAATGTCGGTCGAAGATCCGACCGCGAGCCGCCAAAGCGTCGATGTTCGGCGAATGAATGTACGACTTTCCAAAGCAATTCAATTCGGGTCGTAGATCATCGACGCAGATCAATAACACATTGGGACGCTCGGCAGCCGAAACGGCCGCAGGTACCATCCCGAGACAAACAAACAGAAGTATCCAACGCATCGAAGCAGTCACCTCGAAAAAGAAAACGGATCGCATTCACGATCCGCCATTGTACTCCAGCCCATCGCTGGCTGCCCGCCGGGCGTTCGCCATGGCATTGCTCGACGCAGCCGCGGGAAATTCCTCCGCGGCATCTGCCATCAACACCATCGCGAATCTCGAGTTCTCTCTCGTCCAACGTGTCACAAATTATTGGCCAACGCTCACAACCACCGCACCGTCGGGTAAAACCATGCCGGGGCACAGTTCGCCGGAACGACGGGCACGTACCGACATTGCGTTCGGTACCGCGACTCGCGACGCATTGCCTTGGTATCCGTATTGGGAAGTAAACACGCGAGGGCTTTGGACTCCCGAATGACCGTGTGCGTGTCGGTAGTTGCTGGAGTAGTCACCGTAATTGTAGTGTCCCGCGGCACCACGAATTCCAGCTTCGGAATGATAGAACATGCCATGACCATAACCCGCAGCGGAAGCCGTGGATGCGGCGACACAGGTGAAGGCATAGAGCAAAACGAGTGTGGCAAAGGAAGTTTTCATTTTCAAATCCAAGAGTTGAAGCAAACCGTGACGTCGGACCGCCCGCCCGTACGCGACCTGCAAAGGGGATTCACCAAACACACTCTCGACATCGCAAAATGAGTGCCAATGCCAAACGCTCACCAAAAGAGCCCATACCGGCACGTTTATGTGTTCCCGCCGCGCAGACTTTGATCGACATGCGCAAAGCCTGGCCGGAGGGACCGTCGGCAACGCCATGCTACGGCGGCCGATACGATTCGACCGAGCTTTGCGGAGCGAACATCCATCGCTGCGAAACGCTGAGGGGACGTATGGCCCCAGCTTAAATCAACGCTCCGCGGGAGCCGCTTCCTCCTTTAGGAAGTCATACTCTGGGGATACGCATTTCCCAGCCGACGATGCATAAACGCGTCGCAGCGATTCTTGACTTTCGGGAATGCGTCCCTGATCGTTCGTCGCCTCCTCCCACTTCACCAGCTCCCCACGATGGGTTTCCAGCACCGAGGCATACTCAGAATCGTTCGCCAAGTTGACCGTCTGGTGAGGATCGCTCCGCAGATCATAAAGCTCTTCGGCTGGGCGATTGGCAGCATCGAAGTACGAAGCTTGTAGCGGGCTGAGCTTGCTCTTTGACAACAACTTTCGAAAGGTCACGAACGTCGCATAGCCGTCGCGGTACTGCGGCTGAAACAACGCCCTATCGGTTTTGTAGTTCTTCAGATATCGGAACGCGCCGGACCGGACAGTCCGGATGCGATCGATGGCGTTGCCCATACGGTCGCGGGCGGAGATCACATACTTCCGCGGCTCATAGTCATTGGCAAATAGGTCACGACCTTCCATGAACGCGGGAATCTCAATTCCAGCAAACCCTAATGAACTGGCCGAGATGTCGATTCCACTGACAAGATCCGATCTCGATCCTCCGCGTTGCTTGACAGCTGCGGTGCCTTTTGGCCAGTGGACGATCAACGGAACTTTCAATCCATCCTCGTAAAGAAACTGCTTTGCCCGCGGCAGCGGACAGCCATGATCGGTGAAGAACAAGACCACCGTGTTGTCCCACAATCCGTATTCCTTCAGTGCCGCGACGATCGCTCCCACCTGAGCATCGGTCTCCGCAATCTGTTCGTAGTGGCGGGCGATCGCGTTGCGAAACACGGGATGGTCGGGATACTGCGGTGGAACCGTCACTTGCTCCTCCTTCACACGACTGGTCGCGGGGTATTTGGAGCCCGTTTCTCCCTGGAATTTGCCCCCCTTCAACTGAATCTGCCCGAAAAACCGCTTACCCTGCAGCGGTTGCAACCAGCTGAGATCGCGGCCGATCAAATGCGAATTCACCTGCCGCCGGGTTGGACGTTTGAATTCTGGCGAATACATCGCATCGCGATCTCGCTGGAAATTGTAGTCGTCTTTGGCTTCGTTGAATGTCAGGTAGCCGGCTTGGCGAAACAGTTCGGGGACCGTCGTCAGGCCTTCGGGCAGCGGCTTCTTGATCATCGTGCGATGTTGATGCAAACCATGGGTTGTCTGCATCGTGCCGGTGATCAACGCCGACCGTGTCGTCGAACAGACAGGTGCCGGCATGTAGGCGTTCTCGAACAGGACTCCCTCTTCCGCCAAACGGTCGATGTGAGGTGTCTCGGCCAAGGGGTCGCCATAACATCCCAGCCAATCGCTCATGTCATCGACATAGATCCACAAAACGTTGGGGCGGTCTGCGTGCGACATCGACGGACAAGCCATCGCAAGCGTCATGGCCACAACGATCAGCAACGGAAAACGACGTAATGGCATCGACAAGAATCTCATCAATTGACTCGCGTTGGCGTAGATGAATCGGGAGACTTCCCTTCCAGCAACATCTCAGATTAGCCGCTCCGCCCAGCCAATGGAATCACGAAACGACATCCCATCCCATAGAACGGTTGGCGGCAGAGGGAGCGTCCCATTGCCTATCGAGTCGCCGCGACGCGACAAGCAACGTCACAAGGCGACACCACACAGCGGCATTTGCAAAACGAAAATACCAGGGTGGCGCTAAAGCTGCACCTGCATGCTGCTCATCTGCTGCTGGCACAGCGCGATCGCAAGCGCGTCGGCGACGTCGGGCGGTTCGGGAACGGTCGCCAGATTCAACTGAAGCTTTACCGCCATCTGCATCTGATCTTTGGGAGCGTGCCCGTTGCCGGTCATCATCCGCTTGACCCTGGTCGCTTCGAAGCTCTCGATCGCGATCCCCGCTTGCGCCGCCAGCAGACAGATCACGCCGCGAGCATGCCCCATCAAGATCGCTGTCTGCGGACGCTTGTAGTGCGAATAGAGCTGTTCCAGCGCAAGCACGCTCGGGTTATGGGCGGCGATGACTTCGCCCAAACCTTCGTGCAGATCCAACAGACGCCGTTCCAACGACGCCTTGGCTTTGGTGCGGATGATCCCCGCTTCCAGCAGTTCGATCCCACCGGCGACCGAGCGGATCACGCCGTAGCCGGTGATGTTCAATCCGGGATCGACTCCCAAAATCGTGCCGCCAGTCGCCCCGCCGGCAGCGACCTTTCCCTTTACTTTTGCATTTCCCACGATGTCCCTTCCTTGCCATCCAGCAACGCCACGCCAATCGCAGCCAATCGGTCGCGGATCGCATCGGAGGTGGCGAAGTCTTTGTTGCTGCGGGCTTCCTTGCGGAGTTCGATCAACACGCCAACCAATTGGTCGGCCAAGCCGTTGTCGTCGTCGTCGCCAGCCGCCTTCGGTGGCCGCTTGCCAAACAACCCCAACAACCCGGTCAACTCACGCAGCACCAAGACGCTCTTGATGAAGTCGGGGTTGGCGATCTTGGCCGAATCGAGCCACGCCAAAAACTCTTCGACTGTCGCATCCTCGGGAACCTGCTGCGCCGCCGCTTGCTCGGGCAACTTGATCGCGGTGGCTTGCTTGTTCAATGCCCGCACGATATCGAACAACTGGCTCGACGCCGCTCCGGTGTTGAAGTCGTCGTCCATCGCTTCGCGGTATTTGTCGCGGCAGGCCAAGACAGCTTTCAGATCGGCGTCGTCCCCCGCGATCAGATCGCCTTGGGTTCGCGATCGCGCGACGGGAAGATCGTAGAACGCGATTCCGGTTCCCTTCTCAAAGCGGTCAAAGAAGCGATAAAAGCCTTCCAACGCCGTCCCCGCTTCCTGCAATCCCTCTTCGCCGAAGATGATCGTCGACCGGTAGTGCGATCGCAACAGGAAGAACCGGATCCGTTCACCGGTGTGGCGTCGGATCTGATCGGCCAAACCGCCGGCACCTTTGCTGCGTGAGATCTTCCCGGCAGCTTGCTCTTCGATCGATTCAGCGGCTTCGCCGGCTGCTTCTTTCTCGCGTTCGCTGCGTCCGCCCAGCTTGCCCGCGTCGCCGCCAGCTCGCATCAGCCCGTTGTGCATCCAATATTTAACCATCGGCGAACCGTGGCAACAGCTGCTTTGTGCCCGTTCGTTTTCGTGATGCGGGAACATCAGATCCAGACCGCCGCCGTGGATGTCGAATGTTTCGCCCAGATAATAGTGACTCATCGCCGAGCATTCGATGTGCCAGCCCGGCCGGCCTTTTCCCCAAGGACTGTCCCAAGAGGGTTCGCCTTCGCGAGCCGACTTCCAGAGCGCAAAGTCCGCTGCGGAACGCTTCTTGGCCGCCGCTTCGCCGCCGGCTCCCTGTTGATCGTCGGGCGATCGATTCGACAGCTGGCCGTAACCGCTGTCGCGAGCCACGTCGAAGAAGACATCGCCATCGCTGGCATACGCGAAGCCCTTCGACTCCAGCGACTGGATGAAGCCGATGATGTCATCCATATGGTCGGTCGCGCGAGGCAGGTAATCGATCTGATTAACGCCCAGCTCTTTCAAGTTCGCCATGTAATCGGCGGTCATCTCGACGGCGATCTGGCTCATCGGCACCTCGCGTCGACGCGATTCGGCGATCAATTTGTCGTCGACGTCGGTGATGTTCACGACCCACGTGACGTCAAAACCGCTGTAGGCGAGATAGCGTTTGATCGTATCGAAGATCACCGGGCCGACCATATGGCCGATGTGAGCTTCCTTGTAGACAGTCGGCCCGCACAAATACATCCCGACCTTGGGAGGGTGAACCGGCGCAAAGGGTTCTTTGGTTTTCGACAGAGTGTTGTAAACGCGAATCTCAGCCATGGTAGTGTCGGAGCCCGAGTGGGAGCGGGAAGGCCAAACAGTCGATCAAACGGAAACCGCGATCGAGTGAAAACATCAATGATGCGGCGATTATAGAGAATCGCCCCCGATTGGGCAGCCCGGACTTTCGCCAGCCCCCATCGATGCGGTCGCGAGCCGCCGCGGCGGATTCTCTAGCTGCGGTACAGTAGCGCCACGCAGCGGGCTTCGATCGCTTCCTGGCGTCCAACCGGGCCGACGTATTCGCCCGTCTTCCCCTTAATGCCGACGCAGTCGACCGAAATTGCAAGGATTTCCGCAATCCGAGCGCAGATCGCCGCGGCGTGTGGCGAGATCTTGGGCTGCTGAGCTCGGACGACACAGTCGAGATTGACGATCTCCCAACCGGCGGCGCGAACCCGACGCATCGCCTCCGCTAGCATTTCCCCGCTGTCGCGATCCTTGTTCTCCGGATCGGTATCGGGATACATCCGGCCGATATCGCCCAGCGACGCAGCTCCCAACAGCGCGTCGGTGATCGCATGCAGCAACACGTCGGCGTCGCTGTGACCGATCAGACCGCGGTCCCAGGGAATCTCAACGCCTCCCAGAAGAAACGGCCGCGCGGGGCCAATCCGGTGGGTGTCGTATCCCAGACCGATCCGCAGGGCAGGGGGGGAAGCTTGATTCATGAGTTACTGGCAAAATGACAAGGAACAACAACCGGCAATTCGATCGGACAGCACACCGAGCGGCGATCGCTCCGCCGACCGCCAATCGCGGCGGATTGGACTTCGGTTTAGAATACCGCAACCCACCTGTCACACGAATCACATCATCAGACAATCGACGACGCCCAATGCCTATCATCGAGATCGAGCAGCTTACCAAGTCTTACCGTGTTTACAAGAAACAGGAAGGGCTGATGGCCAGCGTGCGCGGCCTGTTTCATCGCGAGTACCGCGAGGTGGAGGCGGTTCGATCGATCGACCTGACCGTTGACGAGGGGGAATTTGTCGCGTTCCTGGGCCCCAACGGTGCCGGCAAAACGACGACGCTGAAGCTGCTCTCGGGCGTGATCAACCCAACCTCGGGGACGGCTCGCGTGATGGGCTACACGCCCTGGCAACGAGAAAATGGCTACCGCCGCCGCTTCGCTCTGGTCATGGGGCAGAAGAACCAATTGTGGTGGGACCTCCCCGCCCAAGAATCCTACCGCCTGCATCAACAGATCTATCGCATCGATCAAAACGCGTTTCAGCGAACGTTGGATGAATTGACCGACCTGTTGGACGTCCGACGCTTGCTGGGGCAACCGGTCCGCGAATTGTCGCTGGGCGAGCGGATGAAGATGGAATTGATCGCGGCGCTGCTGCACAACCCCGACGTGCTGTTCCTGGACGAACCAACGATCGGGCTGGACGTCGTCGCTCAACACAACATCCAACAATTCCTGCGGCACTATCAGCAGGAGAAGCGGACGACGGTGCTGTTGACCAGTCACTACATGAAGGACATCATCGCGTTGTGCCAACGCGTGGTGATCATCGCTTCGGGGCAGATCAAATACGACGGCTCGCTGACCGGGATCGTCGATGCGTTCAGTGGTTCCAAGGTGGTCACGCTGCAGTTTGCCGAAGGGCATCAACCGGGCGACCTAACAAACATCGGCGAAGTCCTGTCGATCGACCTACCCAAAGCGAAGATCAAGATCGCGCGGACCGACATTCCCAAGCGACTGGCGGCGGCGCTCAACGAGCATCCGATCGACGATGTCGTCGTCGAAGACCCGCCGTTGGAGGATGCGATCGCCGACATGTTCAATCGTGTTCGCGACGAAGAAAAGCAAGCGATGGCAGCGACCGCCGCCGATTCGAATTAGTCCGCAGCAACCCCTCTCGAACCCGATCGCACCGCTCGCCACCCCGCCAAAGAACCGCAAGCATGTCCACCGCAACACAATCCTCCTCACCGCTCACCCAACGCCTGAAGACCTGGTGGATGATCGTGCGGATCTCGCTGGAGGAACGACTGGTCTACCGAGGCGATTTTGCACTCGGTACGCTGATGCGATTCCTGCCGATCATCACGCAGATCTTCTTGTGGTCGGCGGTCTTTGCATCGATGGAACGACCGGGAGAAGAGACGACGTTTGGCGGTTTCCGCTTCCACGACATGGTCGCTTATTATCTGATCACCATGGTCGCTCGGGCGTTCAGCAGCATGCCGGGCTTATCGAGCGGGATCGCGAGGCAGATCCGCGACGGCGAGATCAAGAAGTTCATGATCCAGCCGATCGATCTGCTGGGCTTCTTGCTGCTGGGGCGCGTCGCGCACAAAGTCGCGTACTATTCAGTCGCCACGCTGCCGTTTGCGTTTGTCTTCTTTTTGTGCCGTAGCTATTTTGTCGACGGCTGGCCCGATCCGACGATCATCGCCGCCTTTGCCGCCACGCTCGTGATGGGCTTCTTGATCGGGTTCTTCTTAGAAGCGGCGATCGGATTGATCGGGTTCTGGTTCCTCGAAGTCAGCTCGCTGCTGTTCATCTACATGCTGTTCAGCTTCTTCTTGTCGGGACACATGTTCCCGATCACGCTGCTGCCCGACGAAATCGAATGGTTCGTCCAACTACTGCCGCTGAAATACCTCGCCTACTTCCCCGCCGCGGTCTTCTTAGGCAAGATCCCCCCCGATGAACTCGGGCAGGAATTACTGATCGAAGCCGGCTGGGTCGTCGTCCTAATCATCGTCTGCCGCGTAATGTACGCCCGCGGCGTCCGCCGCTACAGCGGCTTCGGCGGCTAAACCGACCGATACTGAAGCAAATGAGGAATCGGGGAATCGCAAGTGGCAGAATGACGGAGGCAGAATAATAAGAAACGGTTCCAAGTAGATGTCTACGAAGAATGGCTTTGTCGCGATGTAGACGGATGAGCTCTGATACGGCCAGCCCATTCATCCTAAAAAAGTCTACCGCCAAATCATTCTGCCAACCCACAAAGCACTCATGCCGAGCGAATCAGGCAATAACAAGTGGCAGAATGATGGGGGCAGAATAATAAGAAAGCAATTCTCTAAGTAGACAGCTACAAAGATTGCTTCTATTGCAATTTGGGCGACAGAGTATTGGTGCAGTCTGCCAATTCATTCACCCTAAAAATCCACCGCCGACTCATTCTGCCCCCATCATTCTGCCCCCATCATTCTGCCCCCATCATTCTGCCCCCATCATTCTGCCCCCATCATTCTGCCCCCATCATTCTGCCCCCATCATCTGCCCCCATCTCCTGCCCCCATCATCCTGCCCCATCATCCTGCCCCCATCATCCTGCCCCCATCATCCTGCCCCCATCATCCTGCCCCCATCATCCTGCCCCCATCATCCTGCCAACATCATCCTGCCAACATCATCCTGCCAACATCATCCTGCCAACATCATCCTGCCAACATCATCCTGCCAACATCATCCTGCCAACATCATCCTGCCAACATCATCCTGCCAACATCATCCTGCTAACATCATTCTTCCTCTCCTTTTCAAGAGACCGCGTTAACGTGTTATTGTCCGGAAGGTGATCTGGTGTTTGTCGAGGTTAACCCAATCCATGGTTGTCAGATCGGTGTGACAGAGAAACCGACGAAGATGATCGGCCATTGCAGGTTGACCGGAACTCAAACCGGTAACTGCAACTGCAGTACCTTCCGCCAGCATGCAAACTTCATGAGTGCCCACCTGCCGCCCGGCGTCGTAAACAGGAACGCGACGCAACGCGATCTCTGGGCCACCAAAAAAGTGAGTGATCGCTTGTCGATAGAGTGAAGTCTGCAGAAAGGCTCCCCAGTCGAGCAGCAGATCTTCGACAAGTCGCTGAAGCTTTCGACTTGCAACGGTGCGTGGCTGCCAGTCGGAATCGTCGACCTCAAACCGCCGCCGCTCGTTCAAATCAAGCGACGTCGAAACGAACCACTTCTCCACTTTCCCCGGCCGAAAATTAAGCAGCAGTCCATGATGCATGCCGGTCAGCAATAGATAGTGGATCGCCTGGGCCCGATGAACATCCGCAAGCTCCTCGACCACCTTCGCCTCGACCATCAGGCCGTTGGCGAGCAAGCTGTCCATGAAATACGATTTTCGAAAATCGTCGTGCTGGACGACGATTTCCACTTCACGCCGTGCCGGAACAATTTCCGCAGCGTGACAACGGCCAGAGATCACATTCTTGTAGATCTCTTCGTCCAGCAAACGTCCAAAAGATTGATGGACGTCAAACGCGATACCAACAACCCGTTCGGCCAGCGAATGAAACTCAGGCTCCGGGAATACCTGGATCTCCGCATCCACATAGATCGGCATGGCTCTTCACCTCTGGCAGAATCAAGAATCCGATATCGCCATCGAATCCTTTTATTCTGCCAAGCCACCACGCCGTGGGCAAAGCGGATCTTTCGCCGCGATGAATTACTTCATCATTTCCATCACGACGGGCAGGACTTTTTCTTTGACCGATTCGATGTTGCCTTCGATGAATGCGCCGGCTGCGGCTTTGTGGCCGCCGCCGCCGAAGACGCGGGCGACGTCGTTGCAGTTCATTTCACAGCGACTGCGGAAGCTCAACTTGAAGCCTCCCTTCAGCTGTTCGATCATGATCACGGCGGCGTCGGTGCCGGCGATCGCAAGCGTTAGATTGATCGCATCTTCGGTGTCGCTGGGCAACGCGCCGGTCTTTTCAAAGTCTTCGGCCAAGACCCAGGTGTAGACCAATCGGCCGCCGAGTTCCGCTGTGGTCCGCGACAAAATTCGGCCGCGCAATTTCACTCGGCCCAACGTGTCGCGTTCGTACAGATCGCCGTAGATCTCCGTCGGCGATGCGCCCGCGTCGACCAAGCGGGCGATGCAGCGGTAGGTGTCGGCGCTGGTCGAACTGAAGCGGAACCATCCGGTATCGGTTGCGATCGCTGCGTACAACGGCATCGCCATCTTCTTGGTCAACGGCACGCCCAAGGCGTCGGCAGCTTGAACGACCAAATGACCGGTCGCTTCGGCGCTGGTGTCCTTGAACAACAACGCTCCCATATCGTCTTCACCCAAGTGATGATCGACGATCAATTTGTCGGCGCGGGTCTCTTCGACAACTTGAGCCATCGCACCCAATTGAGCCCAGGCGCTGGTGTCCAAGACCATGATGCAGTCGGTCTGAATGTCTTCGGCTTCGACATGTCGACGCAGGACTTCGATGTTCCCCGCCGGATCCAAGAACTGCAGACCGGGAGGCGTATCGTGGGCGTTGATGATCCGCACCTTCTTGCCGACCGCTCGCAGCACCTCCGCCATTCCCAACTCGCTCCCCAGCGCATCGCAATCGGGGCGGATGTGGCTGGTTAAAACAAAGTTCTCGTAGTGGGCGATGGTGTCTTTGAACTTTTTCCAGTTGACGGGCATGCGAGGGTCCGATCGTGTACTTAGATTGAGATGGAAATGGATAACAGGGCAGCGAGGGAATCACGAGAGCGGTTCGTTCCGAACCGTCGCGATATCGCGCCCGAGTTGATTGCGAAGGTCATCGACAGAGGCGAACTTGACGATGCCACGGACTCGCCGGTTGAATTGGACTTCCAGTCTTTCGCCGTACAAATCACCCGTGAAATCTAACAGATGGACCTCGACTTTGCATTGGCCCTCGTCAAATGTCAAGTTTGGCCCGATGTGAATCGCCGCGCGATAGGCGGTTCCGCCCACCCAAGTCTGCCCCGCATAGACCCCCGCGGCTGGCGCAAGGACCTTCAAATCGGAGAGATTCGCCGTTGGAAAACCGAGTCCCGCCCCACGCTGTGAACCCACAGCGACCAGACCCGAGATTCGATAAGGTGCGGTCAGCATCGCGTTGGCCGCTTCGATCTGTCCATCGGCGATCGCTGCCCGAACCATCGTGCTGGAAACCATCTGCCCTTGATTATCCAAGGGTTCGACGATCCGCAGCGGGATCGCAGCACGCTGGCACAAATGGCCCAGCATCTCGACGTCCCCTTGGCGATCTTTGCCGAAATAGAAGTTCGGCCCTTCGGCCATCGCCTGGCAATCCAACCGCTCGCGGATCACCTGCTGAAAAAAGTCGGTAGCCGAAAGCCCCAGCAGTTCGGCGGTCGGACGGCATGCGATCACGCGATCGACTCCCAGCCGATACAACAGCTCCGCACGCCGCTCGATCCAGGTCAGCGGGACCGGCGCCTGGTCGGGTCGCAGCAGCGAAGCGGGATGCGGATCGAAGGTCAGCACCACCGCCGGCCCGCCCACTTCATCGGCCAACTGACGCAATTGTTTCAGCAGAACCGCATGTCCACGGTGAACGCCATCGAAATTGCCGATGCTGATGGCACCTCCTCGAGCAACTTGCGATGCCTGATCGAGATCACGAATCAATGTCACAGATTTATCAACGTCCGTCGGAGGCCAGAACAGGGGAGGGGAGGGCGGTTCAAAACGTCGGTCGATTATGCACTGCGAAGCCGCTGATGCCCACCGCCCACCGTTTGATCGCGGAAATTGCGGCCTTATTGATCCGACAGCGACATGAACGCCGCTGGCAGATGCTGCAACAGATCGCTGGCCGACAGACTGATCTGCCCCACCGATTCAGCCGCCAAATCGCCCGCCCGGCCGTGGACGAAGACTCCCAAATGAGCGGCTTCGAAAACCGCCAGGCCTTGAGCCAACAGGCCGCACAAGACGCCCGTCAGCACGTCGCCGCTACCGCCGCTGGCCATCCCCGGATTGCCCGTCGAATTGTGAACCGATTTCTTGCCATCGGTGACAAACGTCTTCGATCCCTTCAAGACGATCGTCGCACCGGTCGCCTTGCCCGTCTCGACCGCTGCGGCCTCCTGAGCCTTCCGATCGCTGGCCGCCACGCCACTCAACCGCTCCCATTCGCCCGGATGAGGCGTCAGGATCATCCGCGGGGCAAGCATCGATTTCCAGTCGTCGCACTGCGACAAACAATTCAGGGCATCGGCATCGAAGACCAGCGGCTTGTCGCTCTCCTGCGAACACAGCGTCTTCACGATCCCCTCGGCCCCAACGCCCGTCCGCATCCCGGGACCGCAGCCCAAAACGGTCGCCGATTCGGAAAGCTGGGCGACTCGCGACGCGGCTAGCTCATAAAAACCCTTGAGGTCATCGGGCAGCGCGACCGTCATATAACAGCGGTCATATCCGGCGACGGTTTCCAGGCAGCGGCGCGGAACCGCCACCGTCACCAGCCCGGCTCCCGATCGAATCGACGCGCTCGCCGACAGCGAAATCGAACCGGCCATTCCGGGAGAACCGCCGATCAACAAGACCCTGCCGTAGTCGCCTTTATGGCTGTCGGCGTCGCGAGGTGCCAGTTGGGGCAGGGCAGGGGATCGGGTTGTCATTTCATTCACCATCGGATTGCGGAGGGGCTTGTTGACCGCAGGCGATCAGCCCGGCGACGTAGCCACCTTTGAAGCCGGCATCGATGTTCACCACCGAAACGTTCGACGCACAACTTGTTAACATAGACAACAACGCGGTGATACCGCCCAGCGACGCACCATACCCAACGCTGGTCGGGACCGCGATCACGGGATACGGAACGTGCCCGGCGACAACGCTCGGCAACGCCCCTTCCATCCCCGCGACCACAACCGCCGCGGCGCAACCTTCCAGCGCCGGCAGGCTGGCCAACAACCGCTGCGGCCCGGCGACGCCGATGTCGGTCAGCACGCGAAAAGGAACGCGCATCCAGGTCAACGTCTCGGCCACCTCTTCGGCGACCGCCGCATCGGTGCTGCCGGCGGTGACGACAGCGATCGGGCGAAGCGCCGTCGACGATTCGTCGACAACCGCCAACGCCTCGGCCGTCCGAGCGATCCGCAGCGTCCGGGCCTGGGGGGAGTAATGCATCTGCCAGTGGGGAACCTGGATCTGAGCAAAAACGTCGGCGGCCAAGCGGGTGACCAGCACCGAGGGGCTCAGTTCGAGCAGCTTTTCGGCGACGCGGACGATCAAATCAGCCGGCTTCCCCTCGCCATAGATGACTTCGCCGAACCCGCAGCGGGCCTTGCGACCGCGATCGACCGTCGCTCCGTCGATCGCTTCGATCTCTCGCGACGCCAACGATTGCTCGGCCTGCTCGATGGAGATCTCGCCGGCAGCCAGGGATCGCAGTAATTCGGAAATTGGCTTCATGTTTTGAATAAGGTCCGCTTGTCAGGGCAGGGCAATGGGAAGCACAATGTGCTGGATAAACGCCGTAAATCGCAATCAATCGTGGCAGTGGCCGGGCAAACCGAAACCAAGGTGGTCCCGACGCTGGCACGAAGAACAATTAAAATCGCGATCGATCGCTGCGGACCCGGCTCGCGTTTTTTTTGGTCCGCCAACATCTGACGCCTCTTAGAAAGCATAACGAATCATGAAAAGCTGTGTATTGGCATACTCCGGCGGTCTCGATACATCGGTCATCTTAGGCTGGCTGCAAGATCAGGGATACGAAGTTCACGCGGTCTACGTCGACCTGGGGCAACCTTGCGAAGACCGCGCGGCGACGCTGAAGAAGGCTCAAGATGCGGGAGCCAAATCGGCTCGGATCGTCGACGTTCGCGAAGAATTGTGCCGCGACTTCGCTTTCCCCGTCCTCTCGTGGCAAGCTAAATACGAGAGTATCTATCTGCTGGGCACCTCGATCGCACGGCCGCTGATCAGCAAAGTCATGCTGGAAGTCGCTCGCGAAGTTGGCGCGACCGCTTACGCTCACGGCGCCACCGGCAAGGGGAACGACCAGTGCCGCTTCCAATTGGCTGCCGAAGCTTTGGACCCTTCGATCGAGATGATCGCACCGTGGCGGATTAAAGCGTTCCGCGACCTGTTCCCAGGCCGCACCGAATTGATCGCCTACTGCGAAGAGAAGGGGATCCCGGTTAAAGCGTCGTCGTCGAAGCCGTACAGCAGCGACGAAAACGTTCTGCACATCAGCTACGAAGCGGGCCAACTGGAAGACCTGACTGTCAACGGCGTCGAACTCGTCGACTTCGGCATGACCGTCAGCCCGCAAGCGGCCCCCGACAAGCCCGAAGAGGTCACGATCGACTTTGAAGCCGGCGTCCCGGTCGCTCTGAACGGCAAGACCGTCAGCGCCCTGGAGATGGTTGAATCGTTGAACGAGATCGGCGGCCGCAACGGCGTCGGCCGGATCGACATGATCGAAAACCGATTTGTCGGGATGAAGAGCCGCGGCGTCTACGAAGCTCCCGGAATGACTGTCCTGTACGACGCGTTGCTAAACATCGAACAATTGACCCTCGATCGCGACCTGGTTCGCTTGCGTGACAAGCTGGCCGTCGAAGTCTCCGAAATGGTCTACTACGGATTCTGGTACACGCCAAAGTTCGATGCCCTGTTGGCCTTCATCAACGAAGCGCGCAAGCCGGTCACCGGAAGCGTCACGCTGCAGTTGTACAAAGGGAACATCATCGTCAGCAGCCGCCAGAGCCCGAACAGCTTGTACGACGAAGAGATCGCAACCATGGAAGGTGGCGGTTCGTACAACCAAGACGACGCCGAAGGCTTCCTGCGAATCCACGGCCTGCCCAGCCGAGTGCAAGGCCGCGTCTCGCCACGCGCATACTAGACCGCTTGGCAAATTCTTCACGGCCCGCACGCGCGGGCCGTGCCGCCGCAGCGCGATGAAAAACCGAACGCCTTGGTCATTTGCCAAGGCGTTTTCTATTTCCACCCGATCTTCTTGTCATTAAATGACGACGCCTCGCTGGCCCTTTCCCAACAGCTGCGGTTTGCCCCCACTTGCAGATTCGCGAACGCGCGTTTTCCTCTTTGCTCTTGGGGTCGGGTCTGCGCGATTGCCCGTCCCAATAGTCGACACGGTGAGTTTTCCTAACACCGAAGCCTGCCGCCACAACAAATGGTCGCTCTATGCGAGTTGTAGCGATTGCGATAGGCGTCCCGAGGGAAAAGTGCCTACCAAGGATGCCGAACCCGGCACCTGCACGCCAAGCTTCCCTTGGCGTCCTATGTTTCATCTAGCCTGACTAACGCCACGCAATTTTGCTGCGTTGGCGTAAGACATTCACAACAGAATCCAATCGCAGGAAATAAAGGGGCACGACGATGAAATGGTTTCAACGCATCGGAATACGATCAAAACTATTGGGTATCGTAGCAGTGATGTTACTAGGACTCGGGGCGGTCTTTTTGTGGATCTTTAATTCCCGCGTCAAGTCGACCGCACACAACGAGATGCTGAGCCAAGCGAGTCGTATCGTCGACACGGCGGAATCGGTCCGCTTGGGAATGGAAGACAAATGGAAGTCAGGGGTTTTCTCCCAGGAGATGCTTGCAGAGTTTGCTGGAAAAGGAGAAACCGAAAAGGTGCTCGCCACCGTTCCGATCGTCACCGCCTGGACCGCAGTGATGCGACGCGCGAACGAAGGGGGCTATGAATTCAAGACTCCCAAGTTCGATCCGCGAAACCCCGTCAACGAACCCGATGCCGTCGAAAGCGAAGCCCTGAAGCTGTTTGCGGCGGAGCCCGACCGAAAATCGTATTCGGTCGTCGATAAAGAGAAAAATGCGGTCCGCTACTTTCGCCCGATCCGCCTGACCAGCGAATGCATGCTCTGCCACGGCGATCCCAAAACGAGTAAAGAGCTGTGGAACAACGACGACGGGCTCGACCCGACCGGTTACCACATGGAGAATCTCGCCGTCGGCGATCTCCACGGCGCCTACGAAGTAACCCAGTCGCTGGACGCCTCCAACGCCGCCGCCAAAGCCGCCGTCTTTAACGGCGCGTTGGTCATCGCGGGCGCGTTGGCAGTCAGCTGCGTGATCCTTGCGTGGCTGTTGAACTTCTCGCTGATCAAGCCGCTGCTGAAATGCAGCGAGGCCTTTGCGCGCCTGGTTTCGGGCGACCTGCGAACCAAGCTCGACGTGACCAGCGAAGACGAAGTCGGCCGCTTGCAAGCGGGAGTCAATGCACTGACCGATCGAATGCGCGGCATGATCCTCAAAATGCAGCACACATCCCAAGAACTGAACCAGGTTTCCGGTGGACTCAGCGAAACCGCGGTCCGCGTCGAAGGAGCCGCTTCGAACACCAGTTTACGCAGCAACACCGTCGCGGCTGCCGCCGAACAGATGAACGTCGCGATGCAAAGCATGGGACAGTCATTGCAACAGGTCGGCACCAGCGTACAAAACGTGACCACAGCCACATCGCGAATCAGCGCCAACGCCGAAAGCGTTGCCAAAAATTCGAGCGAAGCGGTGGAGATCACGAAACAGGCTTCCGCGCTTGCTGCCGATGGTGGCGAACGGATTCGCGAACTGGGCATCGCCACCGCGGGCGTTGGCAAGATCGTCGACCTGATCGAAGATATCGCTGGCCAGACGAACCTGCTGGCTCTCAACGCGACGATCGAATCGAGCCGAGCTGGAGAAGCGGGGCGTGGATTTGCTGTCGTCGCGACCGAGGTCCAACAACTGGCTCGCCGCACCTCCGATGCCACGACCGGCATCCGCGACGAGATCGAAGCGATCCAACGGATCGCCGATCGCGTCGTTGCATCGATCAAATCGATCGAAGAAGTATCGCAATTGGTCACCAACAAAGCGGGTGAGATCTCGATGTCGGCGGCCGAACAGGAGCAGGCAATCCAAACGGTTGTGGGCCAATTGAGCGAAATCGCTAACAATACCCAAGCCGTTTCCGTTGGCGTGGAACAAAGCGTTTCGGCGGCACAAGAAGTCGCTGCGAAGATCGCCGAAGTGAGCACGATCGCGTCGGAAACGAGCCGTGAGGTGAACGCGACCAAACAAGCTGGCGGAGAAATCCAACGCGTTGGCGGCGAGTTCAATCAACTGCTGACCGAATTCGCGGTCTAAGCCATCGACAACCAATGGCCGTGGCAACTCGGTTCAATCGAGTTGCCCACGGCTCTCAGCGATGCATCCCAATCGGCAGCATCCCATCACGCCGCCCCAACGACACACACCCTCAAACGGCGACTCCCATCCGATCGCCGACGCGGGCATATAGTTCGCGATGCCGCAGCGAGTTTTCCACGAGATCTTGATCGAACAGGATGCGACCGGGCGGAAAGATCATGATCGTCGACGAGCCGCCAAAACGAAAATAACCTTTCTCGTCTCCCTTCGCGACAGCCGCTCCCGACGCGAATGTCTGACAGATACTCCCCACGCAGGTCGCTCCGATTTCCATTAACAGGACTCGACCAAACGTCGCGGTTTCCAACACCGTCAAGCAACGCTTGTTCGTTGCCAGGATGTGAATATTTTGGCAAAGCGCGATCGGATTGACGGAATACAACGGGCCATTGATCAGGCGCGCGGGACCTGGCACTCCGGCGGCGGGAAAGTGAAAGCGATGGTAGTCGACGGGGCACAATCGCGATAACAAGAGACTCCCTGTCGCGTATTGATCCGCCAGATCGCGATCGCCCAAAAGCGTGGCCAAATCGAACATCTCACCTTTAACGAACAGGCCATCGCACTGCGATAGATCCGGCACACACAGATGCCGGCCATCGGCAGGAAAAACGACGCTTGAAGGATCGGGATCGATCGGGCGGGCGCCGGGCTTCAACTCACGAAAAAAGAACTCATTGAAGTTGGCAAAGTCGTCGACTTCACGAACGAACTCCGACGCATCCAGCTCAAACTCTTCAATGAAAGGAGCGATTTTCCGCCGCGTGCCGGGGCGATCCATCCTCCATCCATACCAACGTGAAAACATCGCCCGCTTCACGGCAAGATGCAGCGAGAGCCTTCCGGATCGGGTCCCGTAAGTCCATCGCAACGCCTTGTCACCGTAAACCTTCTCCACCTCCGTTTCCTTCCGGTAGCGGTCAAAATAAACGATCTCATCCATGGCGTCACTCAAAGTCTTCAAGAGGCAGCTGCGGGTTCGTCCAACATTTTTACCGAACCGGATTGCAGGCGACAGGGTAGGGCGGAACCATCGTTGGCCTCCCTCCCTTCAAACCGGCACGACGTGCTCGCTGAGCCACAGCGAGAAACGTGCAAATCAGTGCCTCAGCAAGGGCTCTTGGAGCTGGCGGAGCGTGACCAGGGCGACCACTTTGCCCGACCCATCGATCAATTCGGCGATGTCCGATTGCTTGTCGTAAAGCTCAAACAGAACCTGCAGATTGTTGGCATCCTGCTTCACACGAACCACCGGCCGGATCCGGCTGACCAAAGGTTGTTCGGCTGAGGCGAGATCGGCATACCGAACGTACCCGGTCGTTCGACGCGTCTTGGGGTGTTCAACAAGGATCAATGGATGCCCTTGGCGACGCGCCGCGGTGATCGCTTCCTCGGGCGTGGCGGTGCCGGGAATCCGCGCCAACCGATCGGGAGGAACGGCAAAGGCTTTGGCGGGCCGTTCGCCAACCTGCCACATATTTTGAGCCGTCCGTTGTTGACTAGGCTTCAGCAAACCAATCGTATGCCCATGCCGCAACATCTGCTGCAGCTCGCCGCGTGCCATGCTCAATCGCGACTGAAAAGGCGTGGGCCCACTGAACGCGCTCAACAAATTATTGACCAACACCAACAAACCGGTGATCGGCAGAAACAGAATCGTCGCCAGCACCAACAGGGGACCGCTGAAGCCCAACATACGATGCGGCGCATTAAAGAACAGATACTTCGGCAACAACTCCCCAAACACAAAAACAACGGGGGTCACCATCACCGTCCCCAACAATTCGGCAGCCGATTGATTATTGCTGATCACTAGCGAAATCGCCATCACAACAGAAAAACTCGTCAAGTAGTTGGCGATGTTATTGCCGACCAGCACCGTTGCGACAAACACGGTCGGATGGTTCGCCAACCACAACAAGCCTCTGGAAATGAGCCGTCCGGACATCGCATCGAGGACCAATCGAACCCGAGGGACCCGATACAAGCCCGTTTCGCTGCCGCTGAAAAAGGCGCTCAGACTGATTCCAAACGCAAATAACAAAAGGAAGGCAATCAAGAGTTTGGCTCCCCCTTACTCACTTGCGTGACTTCGATTTCCACTTTCCCTTTATCCAACTCCGCCACGACCAACAACGAATGGCCATTCCACTCGCAGACATCCCCCAAACGCGGAAAGCGGCGAGTGATCGTCTGGATCAAACCAGCGACGGTGACGTTTCTGCCGGTTGGCGGTTCGACCTGCAAACGGTTGGCCAATTCACGAGCACTCATCGAACCTTCGATTCTCAGCGGAAAAGCGATTTCAACGACGCTGTCGGCCGCCCCATCGTCCGTGTTGACGGAGTGATCGGGCTGCATGACCATCGATTCCAAAACGTCGTCGATCGAGATCACGCCGATGATTTCGCCGTATTCGTTGACCACCGCGGCAATGTCCCGATCCTCGCGACACAATTCATCAAAGACATTGGCAACGTTGGTCGACCAAGGCACGATCAATGGCGCTTCCATCGCTCCGGGCAAATCATCCATCTGACTCGGCCGCAGCCAGCGGACCGCGATCGCACCGCTGATCTCATCCTCGCTACCATCCCCGATAAACAGATAACCGCCCTCTTCGACCGCTGTTTGTAAAGCTTCACTGGAGAGCGGGAACTGATGGATTTGATACTCGCTGCGCGGCCGCATCCATTCATCGACACGAACATCAGCTAACGAAACCAACCGACGCAACAGCAGCCTTTCCCGATCGGCAAACGCATCATCGGGAGCACTCAAGCGAATCGCGCGATCGATATCTTCAATCTCCAACTCGCGTTCGGGCTGAAACGCAGGCCAAATGATGCGTTGCGCCACCCGATTGGCGAACTTCAGCAACGGGAGGGCGGGGCTGACAATTCGAATCGAAAGACTTAACGGACGCGCAACCCACACGGCAATCTTGGTGGGATTCTTAACCGCGACGCTCTTGGGCAACATCTCGCTGAAAAAAATGATCAGCAGCAAACTGAACAGCGTAAACCCAATCGCAAACCGTGCTTCGCCAATCGATTCGAGCCTCTTTCCGGCAATCGAAACGATCCCGAAATAGGCCATGTTGATGATTAGATTCCAGAACAGTACCGCCGATAACAGCCGCTCGGGATCCATCAACAGATGCTCGATCCGCGGCCCATCGCGCTTGTTCGACTTCAAACGACGACGGTCCAAGGGTTGCAATGAAAACAACGCCGCTTCGCTTCCACTGAAAAAAGCAGACATCAGGATCAGCAACAGCATCGCTGGAAGCCAAGGAAGAATCTCTTCCGCCGCGATCACTCACCCTCCTCCGTCGTCGAATGGGAGCGTCCCATTGCAACGTCAAAATCGCTGAGCGCAGGGACCAACATCGCCAACGTTGCGAAGCCGTAACCGACGGTAACCGCCACCAGCACCCACAACTGGCCACGCTGTAACAGAAAAGTCGTGATCGCGTAAAACGTGGCGAACGGCAACCCAAACGATGCCAACGAAATCGCGGGCGATGGATTGCGACGCCCCAACGAAGCTAACAAGCCGGCTCCGCCGCCAAGAATGATCGCCAGAAAGGGAGCCAGTTGCAACTGAAACGCCCCGCGGAAACTGACCATGATGACCATGCAGATCGCGATCCCAAGGCACAAGAAAAAGAAGGTTCCCAGGCTGGTCAAAAGCGCCGTTCGGCTATTCGCATAGTTCAATCCGCAATGAATCCCCAGCACGATCACAAACAGATACAACACTGCGGTGGCGACTAATGTGAAAATCAGATTCTGCCCCGACAGCCCTCCCGAATACCAAACGTATCCGGCCAAAAACAGCGGCAGCACCACCATCTCCTTGGCGACAAAAAACACGCCAAAAATCTTGCCCAGCAGAAACTCCTTGGGCTCGATATCGGTGGCCATCAATAAATCCAACGCCAGACCATCGCGTTCGCTGGTCACTGAATTGACCGCGAGTGCGTTGACGATCGCCAAACTGATGACGCCAATCGCTGCCAACGGCAGCGTTGCCGGTGGCAACTCACTAATCGATAGCTCACCAGCCAAAACTCGCGCCAACGCCGCAGCGGCCAACCCCACCAACAACAGATACGCGAAACGGATGACAAGCACCTTGCGGCCATAAGCCCATGTACAGACCTCGCGCCACAACACCGGATTGTTCCAGACGGCTCGCGCTTCGCGAACTTTCCAAGTGCTCGCCCGTTGCGCGTCGGCGTCCCCCGCAGGCTCTTCCTCGACTTCACTGGCCTGCACTCGCAGTTCCCGCGAAGGATTCCAGACACGAATTTTCAACACGCCCAAGGCGGTCACTGCCGCACTCACCGCAAGCGTAAAGCAAGCAAAACCAAGCGTCACCGGAACCACGCTCGGCCGCAATTGGATCGGCGCGATCGCCGACTGCAGCGCCTGAACAGGGCTCGCGTAAGCGGGCAACCAATCGGGAACGAACGGCAAACCGCCCGATGCTGCCACCTCCCAAATCGCAACCCAGAGGGCAATCACGAGCAACGTAACAGCGATGGTTTGAAAGGTTTTCTCCCGCCACAACGCCACGACAATACCGATTGAAGCGGCCAACAATGCCGTCGCACAGGTCACGCCATAAGCCCCAGCAAACTGCGATAACGAGACGCCTCCCAAGCAGACGATCGCCAAAAACAGAGGAACCGACGCTGCCAGCGATTGGACGACGGGAATCAGGCTGGCCGTCAATTTTCCGACCACCAGCTCGTAGCCGGTCAAACGGGACAACAACAGCAGGATTAGTGTCCGCCGATCCTTCTCCTGAGCAATGTTGCTGGCCGCTCCGATCGCGGCTTGAAACGTGACGATGATCATCTGCAGGGGAACCAACAGGGCGAACATCCAACCGCCAAAGCGGGCCGAATCGCCAGCGGTCTGCAGCGGCCGATTACCCGCTAAAACCAGGTAACCCGTGGCCAGCAACAGGAAAAAACAGAGCACGTATAGGCCACGGGCCAAATACGTTTTCGTTCTCTTGGGAGCCAAGATGGCTTCGCGATTGAAGACCGGACCAAACATTGACGACGTGTACCGAAGGAGGGTAACGAGCCAGCGAGCCCGCTGATTGTGGGATCTAGATGCCGCAAGTTATCAAATTCCCTACGATTGTCACAGTCCTTGGTTCACGCATATCCGAAGCGACACGGAAGAAGTAACCCGCGATTATTTCGCACAATCATAGTTATCCTGGGCCACATCCGAAATCAGGCCTAGACTTTAATTCAGAAGAACTGTCCGCAGTCATCGTGCTCAGTCGCCTTCAGCTCACAGAATTTGCCATGAATAGAGTCAAAATAATCTCGAAAATCGCCGCTTTCCACAGCGAGGAAGAGGGCCCAACCACCGTGGAATATGCGATCATGCTGGCCATGATCCTAGGGGTCTGCATCCTTTCGGTTCAGGCGCTTTCGAACAAAACTCGAGACAGTTTCGACCAATCTGCATCGGCAATCGAAGCGGCCCTCTAAACCGACCAACGCGGTACATCCCTCATAAATTGCGAGAGTTTTCTTCGACTCATTGTCCGTTGGCGGCGGCCATGGCCTCTCTCAGGCCTCAAAAACGGCGGCTTTCCGCTTCAATCCTCGGCAGCCAACAAACGAGGTTCGGTCGCCAAGTTGTCCAACATGCCCTGCAAGTTTTGGGAAAGCTCTAGAATCAACGGGTCTTGCTGCTGACGTGGCGCTCGCTCGGCCGGCACTACGATCGCCTCTCCCACTTCGACGATCGCCTTCAAGGGCCCCGGCCAAGAAGTGGTGCCAAAGACGGCTTCTTCAACGTTTTCGAGGGTTTCCAATACCCGAGTCACGGTCACCGGCGGCTCGTTCAAATAGCCCACGGGAAACGAAGCCAATTGCTGCGCCAATTCGAGCGCCCGCAGATCGTTGCGAATCTCTGCCTTGCGATCCGCGGCAGTCGAGTCGTTGATCAATTCGGGAAACATCCGCAACCGCATCGCCTTGACGCGATTCAGTACCGATCCAACATCCCCACCCTCAACCGAATTCGTCTTCCATTTGCTTTCCACCTGGCGCAACAGCGCCTGGGTGAGTTGATCCTGTCGTTGAATCACACTACCCGTCTGGGGGCACCCGAGATACTGCACTTCCTTGAGCGCTAGCAGGCCATCGGCAACCCGCGTGATCCGCTTTCGCAACGGCAGATCGCTATTTGGTTCCCAAGTCAAACGCTGTTCGATCGCGGTCAACGATCGGTCGGCCCACTCGTAGATATCGCCTTGGAATACGTATTTGATCGCAACCGGGTGAATGACCACGCGCCCCTGCGAATGCTTTTCGCGCCGCCGCGCCGCGGTGCGTGCGATCAGCGACGCCCCTTCAAGCAATGGTTGCAAACGATCATTCGCCCGAAACGTGGCCCCTTCGGCAAACAGCACTAAAGGACGCCGCGCTTCGTCTAAGATGCCGATCGCCGTTTCGATTGATTGTTTGTCGAGCCCTTCCCGGAAGACGCTGAAGGCTCCCATTTTCTGAATCGAAAACGCATTGAACTTTCCCATGTTGAACAGATGCCAACTGGCCATCGCAAACACATGCGTCTTGGCCCGTTTCGCCAACCACCCCAACACTAAGGGATCGGCGTACCGGGAATGGTTCGGCGCCAGCATGATCCCATCGCCTCGACGAAGGGATTCTTCCAAGCGTTCAACGTGCCGAAGTTCATAATCGACAACACCGTCGGTGTTCCGCAAATGACGCTCGTAGAGCTTCAGTTTCTGAATCATCGAGGGCCAGTAATCCCCACGATGTGGAGGAACAAAACGATATGGCTTTTCAACGATCACGGAAACCATGGACAGAATTCTCGAAGACTTAAATTGGCGGCAACCCAACACGCGGTCGCGGTGTGGGAATCGAAGTCAAAGCTCGACCGAAGCGAGCTAAAAGATAATTGAATTGATCTGCAACGGGAGAGCCCGTTGGCGGGTAAAGTTTCGTGTGCTCGCGATCTTGGCCCACGAATTTCGAAAATCAACCCCCAACACGCGCGGCTTGCCGCTGTGCCTCACCCACGAGGCGTCGGTTTCACCACGGCGACCAGAGCTCACGATGAGGGAGCTAGATGTACAACTCCGTGGCAGCGGGCTGGGGGCGCTCGCCACTGGCACCGGGAGCGAACAAGCGGGCGGCTATAAAACCTAAGACGATCCCGCCGACAAGCAATAGCACCGCCAACACCTTGCGGATTCGATCCTTCTTGAGACGACTATCGGCCAGCGCTGGATGCGATTCCCCCACCGTGTGCGCCATGGTAACCGAAGCTTTCGGGTTCGCCCTGGCCGCCGCAGCTCCCGGCAACGGCGCGACTTTACGCTTGCTCGGCTGACCAGCCGCCGCGGCCGCAGCAGCAGCCGATGGCGACGCGCCCGGCCGAAGCCTCGCCCCGTACCCCGATTCTCGCTGCAAATCAATCGAACTACCTGCGATGGAACTTCCGGGGGATCGTTGGATCGAGCTACGACTGCTGGTTCGCTGGATCAACCGGCCACTGTCCGATGGTGACAAACCACTGAAGCCTGCATCCGATCCACCACCATGCGTGTCTCCCTGCTTATTGCTGAGCGTTTCATCCGACGATGCACCGATCCCGATGTCCGAACCACGCGCGAAATCGGCCCCGGCCAAATCAATGTCCGAACCTGAACCAATCCCCGATTCATACCCGCCGCCCCCGACACGCGACGCCGACAACTGCTTGGCCTGTGCCAACCAAGCCTCTAAAACATCGGCGACCGCCGCCGCATCCTTGTAGCGATACTTGGCTTCCTTCTGGATCATCTTGGTGCAGATGCCATCGAGCTCACCGGGACAATCCGGTCGCGATTTACGAATCTCATCCGGCATCTCGGTCTGATGCTTGATGATCCGCTGGGCCAACGTGCCGTCATTAAACGGCGGACGTCCGGTCAACAGAAAATAGAAAGTACAACCGAGTCCGTAGATATCGACCCGATGGTCGACCTTGTGGCTGTCCAACGCTTGCTCGGGGGCCAGATAGTCGGCCGTCCCTAAAACGTTTTCGTTGTTGGCAACGGTCAAGGAATGATCGTCTTCCGATTCCAGCAACGCCAATCCCATATCAAGCAATTTCACCTTACCCTGCTTGTTGACCAGCAAGTTCGCAGGCTTGACGTCGCGATGGATCAAACCGCGTTCATGCGCGTGTTGCAGGCCACGGGCTGCTTGAGCGATGTAGTTGGCAGCTCGGACAAACGACAGCGGACCCTTCCGCTTGACCATCTGCTGCAGATCATCCCCCGTTACGTACTCCATCACGATGTAGTGCAGGTCGCCATCGTTATCGATGTCGTAGGCACGAACCACGTTTTCGTGATTCAAAGATGCGATCGCTTTGGCTTCCAATTGAAACCGAGCAAGATAGGAAGCATCGTCGACTCGCTTCTTCGGCAGCACCTTGATCGCCCGCAGATCGTTCATCCGCGTGTGCTCGGCCAGATAGACGCTGCTCATCCCGCCGCTGCCGATGTGCCCCAACAGCTTGAACTTGCCGAGAAAGAATCCCTTGTATTTGCCGGTCAGCAGTTTCTCGATCTGCCACGCCGTCAGCCGTCCTTCCACAAGAAAGCGTTCGGCGATCACCATCGCATCGTTGGGAATCTTGCCCCCTGCCGCTTTTTGCACGTGGCGTAGCGTCTGCTTGAACGCACCTTCTTCGACCAATCCGCTCTTGCGAACCGCTTCGATGAACGCCTGAGCGGATATCGTTTTTGAACCCTTGCCGCTGTCAGTCATGCGTATTGTTTGCGTCCGAGCTGGCGCAACCAGGTCACGGTTCCGTTGTGAACCCAATCGCTAAATTCTGAAATGGCACCGGTGTCAACGACTCGTCCTTGACATAAAGTGTTTCTAAACTACCAGAAACATTCGCCTTCAAAAGACCATGTTATACCACGCGCGGCCTAATGTCGCACGTTTCCGCACCAAGTGTCCGCGATTACTCTTCGCCCCCACCCAAATGGCAGAAAGCGGTGGTGCGACCTGAGTGTGGCACTGTCCGCTTCCCAGGCCCCCCGGCTCCTCCAACTTTCACCCAATCTGTAGAAAATCGATGCGAACGCTTGGTATGTTCACCAAATACTGGCAACCGGGAAAAGTAAAAACCCGTTTGGCACAAAATTTGGGTAATGACCGAGCAGCCGCGATCTACCAGATTTGCGTCGCGCATCTTGCCGATCAGCTGTCGCATTGTGGCGACAAACGGTTGCTGATCGTCAGTCCCGACAGTCGCGTGAGCGATCCCTGCTTCGCCCCCTTCAAAAACTGGGCATCCACGCCACAGGGCGGCGGCGATCTGGGAGATCGCATGATGCGGTACTTCGCCACCGCAGAAACCGATCGCGATCGCTTGATCGTGATCGGCGGCGATTGCCCCACCGTCACTCCCGACCGCATCGAACAAGCCTTTGACGCCTTGGGCGATTCTCGCGTCGTGATCGGTCCTTCGGGCGACGGAGGCTACTACCTGCTCGGGATCCGAGGTCCTTGGCACCAACCCCTGCGAGCTTTGTTCGACGACATGCCCTGGGGAACCGACGAAGTGATGGCGCGAACCCGATCGGTACTGGACGCTCTTGAGATCGAACCGCACCTACTTCCAACCGATCGCGATGTCGACACCAAGGACGACCTCGACGCCTTGCTTCGCCGCCTGCCCAGCGATCCAGCCAGCAACCACTTGCGAGCGGCGATCGAGCGTGTATTGAACACCCCAACCACAGAAAGTTGAATCGTTGCAAAAGCCAGATTGTATCGTTGTCGGCGGAGGCGTCATCGGGCTCAGCCTGGCCTGGGTCTTGGCCAAAACAGGCCAACGGATCCAAGTTATCGACCGCCAACAGACCGGCCGCGGCACGTCGTGGGCCGGTGTCGGCATCTTGCCGCCGGCCAATCCTCAAACCGCACTGGACCCGATCGAACGTCTGCGCGCACTCAGCCACCAACTGCATCCGCAATGGGCTGCCGAACTGCTCGAACAGACAGGCATCGACAGCGGCTACCGCTTGTGTGGCGGAATCTACCTGGCGATGTCGCGAGGCGAACAAGCGGCGTTGCTCGGACAAGCCGACTACTGGAGCGAATACGAGATCGATGCGATCCCGCTGACTCCCGCGGCGCTCGTCGAACTCGAACCCGCCCTGGCAGACCTATCCCAATCCGATCGCCTTCAATCCGCCTGGTCCCTGCCCGGCGAAGCGGCCATCCGCAGCCCCGATCATTTGGCCGCGCTCCGCGCCGCCTGCCTGCAACAGAATGTGACGATCACCGAATCGTGCGAACTGACCGGCTTCCGAACTCAAGCCGACCGCATCGAAGCCTTGCAAACCACGGCGGGTGAATTGACCGCCGGCCAATACTGCCTGACGACGGGAGCCTGGAGCCAGACACTGCTGGAACAATTGTCGGTCCCCAGCGGTCTGCTGCCGGTCCGTGGCCAAGTCCTCTTATATAAGTTGCCGCATCAGATCCTCAACCGGATCGTGAACGAGGGGAATCGCTATCTTGTGCCTCGCTTGGATGGCCACATTCTGGTCGGATCGAATGAAGAGGAGGTTGGTTTTGACCAGAGCACGACTCCCGAAGTACTCGACTCGCTGCGCGGCTGGGCCGAAGGGATGCTGCCACTGTTGGCCCAGCAACCGATCGTGCGATCGTGGAGCGGATTGCGGCCGGGTTCGTTCGACGGCTTCCCCTACATCGGCAAACTGCCCAATCTTTCCAACGCCTTTGTCGCCGCCGGTCATTATCGCTCGGGCCTCCACCTTTCGTGCGCCACCGCGACCGAACTAGCCAGCCTGATGCTCGGCCGCCCCACGCAAGTCGACCTCACCCCCTTCACCCCCGGCCGCGGCTAACCCCGCCCCGGGCGTTGAGGCTTTTGCCGCCTAAGTGGCATCTGGCACACCGATTACAACTCGCTGCGGATTCTTTCCAACATATCGCTCGTGCCGTGATCGTCAGTCCAACGCGAGATGTAACGCCAATCAAGCGTCTCACCTTGAATCGCCAACACGTCGCTCACATCCGACAAATCTTGCCGGCGCCCCCAACGTAGCTTCTGCACAACGACATCTTCCGCCGTCGGCAACCAAACTACTCCAGCCAGAAGTGATGACTGAACCGCAACACGTCTTTGAAACCGTGATTGATCGAAAGGATCTTGACTGAGTTGAAAAAGCTCAATCGTGAAATCACGCGGCATATAGTACAGGACGCGACGGGTCGTCCCAGTAATCAATTCAAATTCAGTTTGCGAATCCAGTCGAAAGTCGCTACCGAGTTCCTGTTGCAGGGAGTCCATAGCATTGCCCCCAAACTCCAACACAAAATCGGCATCAGCAGTCGCACGCGGTATACCGTAGACGTTGCTGGAATACGAACCGACCAGCATGTAGGGCAATGCAATCCGATTCAGCAGAGCTACGACCAACGCAACGGCCCGATTCCCATCGTCCTGAGTCACGACCGTTCGTCCTGCATCTCGACACCGCCAGAACGATACAACCTCTTAGCATCTCGTTCGCGGGCAACTTTCCAACGACGCTTCATTTCATCGCGAACCTGGTCGGTGGTCCAATCAGGGTGGAGCCCGGCAATCAAATCCGCCACGAGTTCACATTGTTGAGCGTACAGCTGAGCACCAGCAGCCAACCGCTCGTCCAAGGTCATTCGCCTGGCCCGTTCGATCTTTGTCTGTCGCACAGCGTGTTGCATTGCGTTTTGTGTCATGCCGCTATTGTCGCATTTCCCAACGGGCTTTCAAGCGGCGGTCCCCCCGCCCCGGGCGTCGAGGCTCTTGCCGCCGATCGCCGAATGCTCCGCGCTCGGCTACACTTACCCCCTAAAGCAGTGCGTCCCACTCACCGTACTACGGTTTGCAAATCGATCTCCTTGCCAGGTTCCCAATCATGTACCGCAGCTTGCTCTCGCTCGTCCTACTCGGTCTCGCCACTCCGTGCGTCTTTGCGCACCCCGCGGCAACGCACAAGACCGAACCGACCACTGCCGAGGAAGCGGCGGCGCAGAAAGCGAAAGAGCAAGCGGAACTGGAAGCGAAGTATCAAGCCTGGGTCGCCACCCTCTCGCCCGCACGCCAGGCGTGGGAACGGACGCTGCAGTCGGAACTGGGCGGCTTCTATCTGCCGATCCATCAACGCCAGAAGATCGCCGGTCAAGCCAACGCGTGGGACTTCGTCGAAGACGATCCGGCGCTGCCGCGGGTACTGTTGATCGGCGACTCAGTTTCCCGAGCCTACACCGAAACGGTCCGCAAGGAACTCGCCGGGATCGCCAACGTCCATCGCGCCCCGGCCAACTGCGGCCCCACATCGACAGGTCTGAAAAAACTCGACATCTGGCTGGGCGATGGCAAGTGGGATCTGATCCATTTCAACTTTGGGATTCACGACCGATCGACACCAATCGCAGATTACAAATCGCGTCTGGAACAACTGGTGCAGCGGATGCAGCAGACCGGCGCCACTGTCGTCTGGGCCAGCAGCACACCGATTCCCGACGTCCCCGGAAAATTCACGGCCGCATCGATGGTCGATCGGAACGCGGCCGCTGCCGAAGTCATGAAAGAGCATTCGGTTGCGATCGACGACCTCTTCACCGCGATCACGCCACGCCTAGCCGAATTGCAGAACCCCAACGACGTTCACTTCACCGCCCCGGGCAACCAATTCCTCGGCCAACAAGTCGCCGCCTTCCTCAAATCACAACTAGCGCAGAACGGCGACGCAAAACCTAATCCGTAACAACAATCGGGTTGTTAAAGGTTTATTCTTGGAGTCGCACAGACAACCGTGTTTTAAAATGTGGTGCCGATCCAACGAGAGGTTTTCTGTCCGCTTCGAAGGCCGGAGGCCGACACAAAAACTGCCGGAGGTGTAAGCCTCCGGTCCCGAAAGGCCCCAAAGCCAAAAGGCCGTAGGCCGGCACATGTGAGCGATGAATGTGTGGCGGCCGCCGGCCTGTTGCTTTGTTCGCACACAAGCAACCGGCGGCTTACTCCGCCGGCACTAGATTTGTCGGCCTCCGGCCTGTGGTGCGGAGACAGCGACTAAGCATCCAGTTCTAAGAGCCGGACAGAAAACTGAGTCTTTCAGGATGCAGTGCGGAGCCAACCGGTGGTTTTCTGTCCGCGTCTAAGGTGATCAGCGAGTACGCGCTAGCGTGTGCCGCCTGACACCTCCAATCGAAACACAGCTTCTCCTGGCCCCACAGCTTCGCTAACACAGCGACTGCTGGCTCCTTCTGCTAAACTCTTTTGGCGTACCGCAAGTCGCTTGTCCGCCGCGATGGTTTTCCGAGCAGAGTATCCAAGATGCAGATGTTTTTTGATTGGTTGTCGACGTTGCAGTGGGAGCGTCTGTTTCCCGAATTGCTCGGCAAGGCGTTGGGGTTCCTGTCGGGGTTTGCCGCCAGTTGGTTCCTGCTGTTTCGCAAACGGCTCAACGCACTGCAGCGGATGCAGGCGGGCGATTCGGACGATTTTATCTTTCAGATGCATCAATTGTCTCCCGTGGATGAGGCATCGCCGGCGACTGGCAGCACAGACAAGCAGGTGCTGCTGTTTCGCAACGTCGCTCCCAAGACGACGCTCAACGATCTCTACGACAACATCGCCGTCCGCGACGAGATCAACAAACTGGCAGATCAAACGACACTCAGCAATCCGATCCTGCAGACCGACGGGACGCTTGGTTTTGAAATGCTCAACGATGCGTTGGGGCATATCGCGGGACTGTTAGCGACGACGCCGTTTGAGCGGCAGACGTGGCTGTTTGCCATGACCTGCGAGGACCGCCAGTTCGTCCGCAAAAAATGTGTCCGCTGTTTTCTGATCCGCCCCGCCGACCTGCAGCGGTTCGCCGACTGGAACTGGTGCCGCGATCATCTGTTAGTCGAAAAGCCGTGGCACTGGTTCCGCGTCGTTGCGCTACACAGGATCGCCTGCGTCTGGCTGGAAGAACAAAAACTAGCCGCTGAAGAAGCGAAGTCGTCGCGCGACAAAGACATGCCGCTGGTCGATCGCCAAGTCCGCCACGACCGCGTGCGGATGCTGTCGGTCGGCCTGCACGACGGCGAACGCCCAATCGATGTACCGTATCAAATCGACTGGAGCCAACATCTGCCCAGCCTTGAAAAGATGGGTCTGCCGCTAGCTCCCGCCGCGCCGACAATCGATCCGCCGTCCGATCCCACCTGACCCCAGAGCCCCGCCATGAGACCGATCGCCATAATTGTCTGCTGCCTGTTCGCCTCCGCCAGTGCGTTGGCTCAACCCGCAAACCTCGTGCTCCGCGGTGGCAATATCGTTACTGTCGATGAGACCTTTCGCATCGTCGATGCGATGGCGATTCGCGATGGTCGGATCGTGGCGACCGGCACGGCAGCGGACATCGAAACAGCCATTGGGCCCGACACCCAAATCGTCGAATTGCAGGGGCAGATGGTTTTGCCCGGCCTGATCGATTCGCATGTCCATCCCAGCAATGCCAGCACCTTCGAATCGGATCACGAAATCCCGCAGATGGATTCGATCGAAGATGTCTTGAATTACGTCCGCGGCCGGGCCAAAGTCGTCCCCAAGGGAGAGTGGATCCACCTCTCCCAAGTCTTCATCACACGTCTGCGAGAACAACGCTATCCGACGCGCGACGAACTCGATTCGGCCGCCCCCGAACATCCCGTTTCCTTTCGGACCGGCCCCGATGGAAGCACCAATTCGCTGGGGCTGAAGGAAAACGGGATCGACAAGGAATTCGCTCGCAAACATCCCGAAAACGTGATGGTCGATCCGGCCACTGGGGAACCAACCGGCGTGTTGCGCAAGGCGTCCGCGGTCTTTAAATCGCGTCCGAATCGATCCGCGAAAAAACTGACCGAAGCCGAACGCGACGACCGGCTGAAAATGCTGCTTGACGATTACAACCGCTGGGGCATCACAGGCATCATCGATCGCAATTGCAACGATTCAGCGCGAGCCCAGTATGCCCGCCTGCTGAAATCGGATCGTTTGCAGATCCGCGTGCGGATGTCGCGCAGCCTGAATCCAAACGGCGACCTCGCGGCGATCGAAAAGAAATTGGACACGATCGCTGCCGATCCCTATTTCGCTGGCCCCGATCCGAGACTTGGCGTGATCGGCGTGAAAGTTTTTGAAGATGGCGGCATGCTGACCGGCAGCGCGTACTTCAATCAACCGTGGGGCCTCAGCACGATCTATGGCATCGACGATCCGAACTACCGGGGCATGCAATACATCGATCACCAGCGTCTCGAATCGCTTGTCCGCAGTTGCGTTCAACGCAACCTCGCCTTCACCGCCCATTGCCAGGGAGACGCCGCTGTCGATGCGTTGGTCGATGCGTTTGCGAAGGTGAACACCGAAATTCCCGTCGGTCCCACGCGATCGACGCTAACGCATTCGAGCTTCATGAGCAAACGATCGATCGACACCGCGGCCAAGATTGGGATCGGCGTCGACTTGCAACCCGCCTGGCTGTACTTAGACGCCCGCACTTTGGTCGCTCAGTTTGGTGAACCGCGACTGAAATACTTCATCCCGCTGCGCAGTCTATTCGATGCGGGCGTGAAGGCGGGTGGCGGCAGCGACCACATGCAGAAGATCGGATCGCTGCGGAGCGTGAATCCCTACAACCCGTTTCTCGGCATGTGGATCGCCGTCACGCGAACCGCTCGTTGGCACGACAAGCCCATCCACGCAGAACAATCGATTTCGCGACAGCAGATGATTCGCTTCTACACGATCAACAATGCCTGGATGATGCGGAACGAACACGAGACGGGGTCGCTTGAACCGGGCAAGCGAGCCGATTTTGTCATCGTCGATACCGATCTGCTGACCTGCAGCGACGATCAGATTCGCGAGACTCAAGTCATCTCAACGTGGATCGATGGAAAACCGGTCTACCAATCGCGTTAACTCTTTACACGTTTGACGACATCCACGACCGCGTTCCGACGCTGTCGATCGGGCTGCCGCTCGCTCCCACCGCACCGCCAACCGCAACAGAGCCCGAGTAGTTCACAACCAAGCAGCACACCACACATCCAACCACTACACTTACCACCAGAGGAACCAACCCAAACACTCCCGTACCGTTCGAGGAGACAAATCGGAATGAGCCAACCGACACGAGCACTCAGCATTCGCCAGCCGCACGCCGAAGCGATCATGCGTGGCATCAAACAGATCGAATACCGCAGCTCCGCGACCAAGATCCGCGAGCGAATCTATATCTATGCGGCCCTGGGGCGGTACGACGCTAACGACGAAGCGGAATGGATGGACGATTACGGAATCACCGATGTCGCCTGCGATGATCTGCCGAGAGGTGTGATTGTGGGGACGGTGGAGCTGCACGATTCCAATGGCGGAGAGTGGTATCTCCGCCGCCCTCAACGCGCCACGACTTTACGTAAGCCGGAGAATCGCGCGAATCCGGTCTGGTTCAAACCATTTGGTTAACACCGCCAACGGCGCGGTACGTCTTTCATCTCGCCGCCGTGCCTGTTAAGCATTCCATTCACCCTTGCGTCCGACACCCGCTTCGCTGATCTCTGGGGAAACGTCCAATCATGCTCCATAGCTACTCGTACCCAGCCCTTGGGGTTGCTCTGGTTTGTTGTCTCGCCGTCGGATGCGGCGACTCAGCCAGCCAACCATCCGCCTCGGAACGCCCGGTGCAGAAAGTGACCGTCATGGCGGCCGAAGAAACTTCCGTCACCGATTATGTCGAATTGGTCGGGCGGCTGGCTGCTGATAAAAGCGTCAACATCCAGTCGCGAGTTTCGGGATTCCTGCGGTCGACTCATTTCGAAGACGGCCAGCGAGTCAAAGAAGGAGACTTGCTGTTCACGATCGAACCGGACGAATACGACGCGATCTACAACCAAGCGTTGGCTCAAATCGACGTCGCCCAAGCCAAACTGGACGTGGCAGAGAAGACGTTCGGGCGTTCGAAAGAACTGCTGGCCAACAACGCGGTCTCGCGCGAGGAATACGATCAGGATCAAGCCACGGTTGCCGAAGCCCAAGCCCAGCTGAAGGCGGCCAATGCGGATGCCGCCCGCGTCAAGCTAGACGTCGGCTACACAAAAATCACGTCGCCGATCACCGGCCGCGTCGACCGCGCTTTGCTGGACGATGGCAACTACGTCACCGGCGGCTTCGTTGGCGGGACGCATTTGACGACAGTCGTCAGCGATCAACCGATCAAAGCCGTCGTCAACATCGATGAAAACGTTCGCTTGCGCGTCATGCGTCGCCAACGCGAAATGGGTGGCGACGGATTCAAGGAGGCCAACACATTGGCGGACTTGAAGATTCCGTGCTACTTGCAACTGCAAGACGAAAACGACTTCCCGCACGAGGGTGTGCTGGACTACGCCGAGATCAAGATCGACCAACAGACAGGCACGTCGCAGCTGCGGGGACTGTTCCCCAACAAAGACGGTTTGCTTAAACCGGGGATGTTTGTCCGCGTGAAGATTCCAGTTTCGGATCCCCACGATGCGATCCTGATTCACGACACCGCGGTTGGAACCGACCAAGCGACCAACTTTGTCTACGTCGTGAATTCGGAAAACAAAGTCGAACACCGGACGGTGACGCTGGGGGACCGCAAGGGAAACCAGCGCGTCGTGCTATCGGGAATCAAGCCCAACGAATCGGTCGTGGTCGCGGGACTGCAATTGATCCAACCCGGCATGACCGTCGATCCAACACCGCAGGCGAAATAGCGTCCCGGTTGTTACGATCCGCTCCCACCCAAACTCTGTACGGCTAGAACTCGATGTCGCAATTTTTCATCACGCGCCCCATCTTCGCCTGTGTCATCTCGGTCCTGATCGTCTTGGCGGGCAGCATCTTCGTCTGGACGCTGCCGATTGCTCAATACCCCGAGATTACACCGCCATCGGTTTTGGTGACGACGAAATACCCGGGAGCGAGCAGCGAAGTTGTGGCCGATACCGTCGCCGCGCCGATCGAGCAGCAGGTGACCGGCGTCGAAAACATGCTGTATATGTCCAGCCAATCGACCAACGATGGCGGCTACTCGTTGACCGTCACGTTTGCCGTCGGCACCGATCTCGACATGGCTCAGGTGTTGGTGCAGAACCGCGTCAACCTGGCCACTCCCGTCCTGCCGGCCGAGGTCAAAAGCAACGGCGTTTCGGTGGTGAAAGCCTCCTCCAACGCGCTGCTTGCGGTGAACCTGTTTTCGCCCGACCAGTCGCGAGACCAGTTGTATCTGAGCAACTACGCCACGATCCGGATCAAAGATGAACTGGCCCGGATCAACGGCGTCGGCAACATCACGATCATCGGCCAACGCGATTACAGCATGCGAGTCTGGCTAGATCCCAGCCGCATGACGGTCTTAGGTTTGACGGCCAGAGACGTGATCTCAGCGCTGCAAGAACAGAACGTGCAAGTTGCCGCTGGATCCCTGGGACGGCCGCCGGTCCCCCAAGGCCTGGACTTTCAATACACATTAAAGACGCTGGGGCGGCTCACGTCGCCGGAACAGTTTTCAGCGATCGTAATCAAGACGGGCGAGGACGGCCAGATCGTCCGACTTAGCGATGTCGTCACCGACAGACGAACCGACGACAGCGGCAAGCAGTTCGGCGGAATCGACTTTGGCGCCGGCTTCGAAGACACGATGTGTAATCTCGATGGCGTGCCGGCATCGGGACTGATGATCTATCAACTGCCGGGATCCAACGCGTTGGACACCGCCGACGCCGTCCGCGCCAAGATGAATGAATTGCGCCAGCGGTTCCCGGCGGGCATCGAATATTCGATCAGCTACGACACGACTCCCTTTATCTCCGAATCGATCTTCGAAGTCTTCAAGTCGCTGCGCGATGCGATCCTGTTGGTCGCCGTCGTTGTGATGCTGTTCCTGCAATCGTGGCGAGCGGCGATCATTCCGCTGATCGCCGTTCCAGTCGCGATCATCGGTACCTTTGCCGTCATGGCCGGCATTGGATTCAGCCTCAACAACCTCTCCCTGTTCGGACTGGTCCTCGCGATTGGAATCGTGGTCGACGATGCGATCGTGGTCGTCGAAGCGATCGAACACAAGCTGGAGCATGGCGCGACGCCGGTCGAAGCGGCTCAACAAGCGATGCACGAGGTGACGACGCCGATCATCGCGATCTCGTTGGTTCTGATGTGCGTCTTCATCCCTTGCCTGTTCATCACGGGAATCACCGGCCAGTTCTTTCAGCAGTTCGCCGCGACGATCGCTGTGTCCACCTTCTTCAGCGCCATCAACTCGCTGACCCTCAGCCCCGCGTTGAGCGCTTTGCTGCTGCGTCCTAAATCGGAACAGCGAGATCCGCTGACCCGCGTGCTCAATTTCCTGTTCGGATGGTTCTTCGACCTGTTCAACCGTTTCTTCGGCACCATGTCCGACGCTTACGCTCGGTCCGCCGGTTGGCTGCTGCGACTTTCGGTCGTGGTGCTGGTCGTCTACGCCGGCCTGCTGTGGGGAACCTATAAAGGGATGACCACGGTTCCCACCGGCTTTGTTCCGGCTCAGGACAAAGGCTATCTGCTTGTCGACGTGCAACTGCCCGATTCCGCTTCGCTGGAACGCAGCGAAGAAGTCGTGAAGCAACTCAGCCGCATCATGCTCGGTGAACGTAGCGGCAACAGTGAACTACTGAGCCAGCGGGTGCAGGCTGACAAGACGGGGAAAGAGTCGCATGCGGAAGGTGAGGTTCCGGGCGAAGAGACCGAAGGTCTGGCGGGGATCAACCATACGCTGGAAATTGTCGGCCAATCGATCGTCCAGAATGCCGTGGGATCGAACTTCGCGTCGATCTTCGTCCTGCTGGATCCGTTCCACGATCGCGAGGGAGCGTCGCTCTATTCCGAACAGATCGCGACTCGGATCCGCAAGCTCGCCGCCACCGAAATTCTCGACGCCCGCGTTTCGGTCTTTGGACCGCCGCCAGTCGACGGCTTGGGCAGCGGCGGCGGTTTCAAAATCATCGTCCGCGATATCGGCCAACTAGGGCTGACCGAACTGGAGAAAGCGACGACCCAGCTGTCGATGAAAGGCTCCAGCGAGCCGACGATCCTCGGCATGCGAAGCGGCTTCCGGGCCAACACGCCGCAGATGTTTATCGACGTCGATCGCGAAAAGTGTAAATCGATGAACGTCTCGCTCAGCGAAGTCTTCACGACGCTGCAGACCTATCTGGGCGGATATTATGTCAACGACTTCAACGCCTTCGGCCGAACCTGGCAGGTCAATCTGCAAGCCGATCCGCTGTACCGATTGACTCCCGACCAAATCACGCAACTGTACGTTCGCAGCCAGTCGGGACAAATGGTGCCGCTGGGAACGCTGGTTCGCGTCGAAGACACGACCGGCCCCGCCGCCGTGATGCGTTACAACGGTTTCACCGCCACCGCGATCAATGGCGTCGCGATGCCAGGCGTCAGCTCCGGCGATACGATCAAGATCGTCGAGAAAGTGGTCGCCGAGACCCTGCCGTTTGGCTTCGACACCCAGTGGACCGAACTCACCTTCCTGCAGATCCAAGCGGGCAACACGGCGCTAATCGTCTTTGCCCTCGCCGTCGTCCTCGTCTTCCTGGTCCTCGCGGCTCAATACGAGAGCCTGAAGCTGCCGCTGGCCGTTGTGTTGGTCGTCCCGATGTGTTTGCTGTGTGCAGTGATCGGAATCGCGCTGACCGGCCGCGACATCAACATCTTTGTTCAGATTGGGTTTATCGTCTTGGTCGGTCTGGCTAGTAAAAACGCGATCTTGATCGTTGAATTTGCCAAGGAGCAGCAGATGGCGGGATTGAGTAAATTCGACGCCACGATCCAAGCGTGCCGTCTGCGTTTGCGGCCGATCATCATGACCTCGCTCGCCTTTATCCTGGGCGTTGTCCCATTGGCCCTGGCCAGCGGTGCTGGAGCGGAGATGCGATCAACGCTTGGCATCGCCGTCTTCTCGGGAATGTTGGGCGTGACCTTCTTCGGGATCTTCCTGACTCCCGTCTTTTACTACGTCCTGGCCAGCCCCACGCCCGAGCCCCCACCGACCGACGAAGCGTAAGGGAATCGCATCCCACAACAACACTCGCTGGCGCGTCGTGCTCGTAATTGCTATCACCCCAGGATGAACTTGCATTCACCCATGCGGAAGTTGTATGGACAGACTAGGCCCTGCTTTTTTGCAGCAGCCACCGGCGCGGCACATCAAAAAAGCAATGCCGCTTGCCGCCAAACCGTCCGATGACTCCATTGGGTTGCCAACGCGATGCAAACCGAACCGACGTTCCCCGAATTCCTGACGACGCTGATCACGCAAGAGGTAGAGCAGGGGGGAGCGACCGAAGAATCACTGCCGCCACAGCGACCGCACTACTCGGTGATCGTCCCCTGCTACAACGAAGCGGGTGCGTTGCCCGATGCGATCGTCCAGCTGCGGCACATGCTGATCGGCCCGCAACGCGTCGAGATGATCGTCGTCGACGACGGATCGACTGACGGCACGGCGGAAAAGCTGCAACAGATCAAACAAACGCATCGCGACATCGTCGTGATCACGCACCCCGAAAACCGCGGCTACGGTGCGGCCCTAAAAACGGGGATCCGCCACGCGTCGGCTCCGCTGATCGTGATCACCGACGCCGACGGAACCTATCCGAACCAACGGATCGGCGAACTCGTGAAACTCGCCGAGAACTACGACATGGTCGTCGGCTCGCGAACCGGCAAAGACGTCCACTACTCCAAGATCCGCAGCATCCCCAAATTTTTCTTGAAGGGATACGCGTCGTGGATCGCCAACCGCAAGATCCCCGACCTGAACTCGGGTTTGCGCGTCTTCAAAAAGGAGACGGCGGAGAAGTTCATCCACATGTACTCCGACGGCTTCAGCTTCACCACAACCAGCACGTTGGCCTTCATGACCAACGGGCACAGCGTTCATTACGAACCGATCAGTTACGCACATCGGATCGGCAAATCGAAGATCAAACCGATCCGCGACACGCTGCGATTTGTGCAATTGATCATGCGGATGGGGATGTATTTCGCACCGCTGCGCGTGCTGGGACCGTTCTGCGCGTTAATGCTCGCCGGATTCACCATCTCGCTCGGTTATGACGTATTCTTCCTAGGCGATCTGACCGAGAAGACGTTGATGCTGTTGCTGTTTGGAATGAACACAACGTTTTTCGCACTTCTGGCCGATATGATCGACAAGCGGAGCCATTGACGACGACTAGCCGACCGCCGCTAGAATCCCCATCTCCGCTGCAATCGCACTCAGCGGGAACCCAACCGGTTCCTCCCTTCCACAACCAATGGAACCGTTGCCATGTCGGCTGTTCACGAAATTGATGTCGCGACGATCGAATCGAAGCTGCCGCTCGAAGGCGAACACCTCGAAGCGCTGCAGCGGATGAAGACTCTCGACGCCTATTACGCATGGTCGATCGACCTGTTGCGTCCATGGATCGGCAACCGCGTCTTGGACGCCGGATGTGGGATCGGCAACGGCACCGCGTTGCTTGCTGAACAAGCCCAATACGTGCTGGCCGCTGACCTCAGCCCACAAAACGTCCAGGAATTACGCAGCCGCTTTGCGAACAAGCCCTCAGTCGAACCGATTCAGCTGGATCTCGATTCCGACTTCACAACCATCACCGATCGCAAAATCGACACAATCGTCTGCCTGGATGTTCTCGAACACATCGAAGACGACGTGCAACTATTGCGTCGCTTTCATTCGATCGCGCAGCCCGATGCCCATCTGCTGATCAAAGTCCCCGCCGTGAAGTGGCTCTACGGAAGCGTCGACACCGCGTCGGGGCACTTCCGTCGCTATGCACTTCAGGAACTTCGCGACAAAGCGAAACAAGCCGGATGGGAACCGTTGAGCGTCCGTTGGATGAACGCCTTTGGCGTCCTTCCCTATTGGTTCAAAAGTCGTGTGCAAAAGCGTCAGGCGAACCTATCGCGGACCTTCAGCCCTTGGCAATTGACAATGATTCGCAAGGCGATGCCATGGATGCAACGCATCGATCGGATCGTCGGTCCGCCGATCGGCCAGTCGGCCGTCCTGGTCGCGAAACGCATTGATTGAATCCGCCGCGACAACGGAATCGACCAACACAACCACCTCCACAACCCAACTCGCGACATGTCAACGACCACCAACAACTATACCTTTGCCACCCCGATGCCCATCGTTCCAGCGACGATTGCAACAAGCGATCCTCCGGGGGAAAGCGAGACGAGCCTAGAGTCCCGCGACCGTGCGTTGTTCGACACGATCGCTGAAAAATACGCGGCCAAAGATCGCTCCCCCTCGGTCCGCCCCGCGCGTCGCCTGCGGTTGCTGCAAACGATGCGAGCACTCCCGCAAACCTCATTGCACGGCAAACGCATTCTGGAAGTCGGCTGCGGTGCCGGATATTCGGTCGATTATCTCCCCGCCGATTACGCGTGCTACCTGGGCATCGACTACTCCGAGATGCTGATCGACCTGGCTCGCGCCGAGCGGCAAACCGATCGAGCGACCTTCGCTACGACAAACGCTCGCGATCTGAAAACCGACGAACCGTTTGACATCATCTTCATGATCGGTGTCCTGCATCACATGGATCAGATGGACGAAGTTGTCGAGAACTTGGTGTCGCTGCTGTCACCGGATGGTTGGCTGGTAGTGAACGAACCGCAACCGAGCAATCCAATCGTTGGAATCGCTCGCCGGTTGAGAAAACAGTTCGACGCCAGCTACTCCGACGAGCAACTGGAATTGACAGGCCGAGAGATGGAAAACTGCTTCGCCGACGCCGGCCTGACGTCGCTTCGCCAACGACCGCAAGGACTGCTATCGACACCGTTTGCCGAAGTCCCGATGAATCCATCATGGCTGACCGCTCCCGCATCGCGGATCGCCTGCGGTCTTGATCGTGGAATCGAAGCGATCGCCGGACGGCTGCTGACTCCGCTGACTTGGAACGTGATCGTCGCCGGACAAAAGCCGACAGATCGGCAATCGACGCCTCAGCCCTCGCGGACGCCTGCGGAATGACCCGGCCAAGCATCAGTGCACCCCGAGCAGGCCGCGCGATCCGGTTCATGATCCTCAGCGGCATCAGCTTTCTCGGCAACCTTGGGATCACCCACGCCCTGACTCAGCACGCCGTATGGCCCGCCGAACTGGCGTTTGCCGCTTCGTTGGTGATCATCCTGATCGTCAACTTCGCCTGCTGTCGCTGGTTCGTTTTCCAAGCCAGCGGCCAACCGATCGCCACGCAACTCGCTTCGTTCCTGACCGCTACGATCTGCTTTCGCGGCCTGGAATACGCTGCCTTCTTGGGACTGCACAGCCTGCTGGGGATCCACTACCTGATCGCGACCGCAACGGTCTTGATCGCAGGCTTTGCGGCGAAGTTCCTGTTCTACAACCGGTTCGTCTTCGGCCGCCCGAGCGCAGCCACCCAACCGTAGTGGCTCTTGTTAAAGATCCTTCAAGCGCACATCAGCCGCAAACACGCCGAAGCCGTTGCAGCGATCAGCCGGTGGTGGAACGCACGCGAACACCATCGGACAACGTTGACCACCTTCGGCGGTCAACGACGTGAAACATGAATAACGCAAAAACCGTAGGTGGCGTTACGCTTACCTACGGTTAGTTGCTTCGATCCCTGCCGGGATAATTGAAAGTCCTCGAAGGATCTTTTAACAAGATCCACTACGAGAACCTTGGACGTAGCCGACTACTCAGCCGCTGCGGGCTCTTCGGCTGGCGCGTCCGCTGCAGGAGCTTCTTCCGCGGCAGGCTTTTCCGCTGCTTCCAAGACGCCTACCTCTTCGTAGAATTTGATGGCACCGGGGTGATATTCGATCCCAGTATTGCGAGCGACATTCTTTTCGTTAATCGCTTTGCCCGCTGGGTGCTTCCCGGCGATTTCCGCTCGGTTTTCCCAAATCGACTTGGTCACTTCATAGATCAGTTCGTCGCTCTGCGATGCCGCGGTGATCAAATGCATCGAACCGACGTTCAGTCCCAAGAAATCGTTGTCGAGTCCTTTATAGGTTCCGCCGGGAATCGTCGCGGGATGGAAGAAGGCGTACTTCTCGATCAGCTTTTGGCGAGCCGCTTCGTCGAACGGAACGTAAGTCACGTCGAACGTACTGGCAGCTTGCGTGATCGATCCGGTTGGAACCGCTCCGCCCAAAAACGCGGCATCGGCGGCGCCGTCACCCAATTGATCGACAGCGCCACTTTGCGTGGCGTTCAGCGAAGTGATCTCATCCCAAGCGACGCCATGTTCGGCCAGGATCGGTTCGACGAACATCTGGAAACCGGCACCGGCAGGTCCAGTGATCACGCGTTTGCCTTTCAAATCGGCGATCGATTGAATCCCCGAATCCGCTCGGGCGATGAACAGCGCCACGTTGGGTGCCAGCGTGGCAATCGCGCGGATGTCGTAAACCTTGTCCCAACCGGCTTCGCCACGAGCAGCGAAGTAGGAGATCGCGGCGTTGGAGAGCGCTAGCTCCAATTCCGCTTGTTGCAATCGGCGGATGTTCTCTTGCGAGCCCTTGGTCCCTTTGGCTTGGACCTTCCAATCGACGGTCCCCTTGTGTTCGTTCAAGACCTCAGCGATCGCGCCGCCGACCACGGGAAAGGCACCGCCGACGGGAGCGGTTCCCATGCTCAAGAACTGACGTCCGCCAGTGGCACCGCCATCGCCGGTGCTGTCGCTCTTCTTGCAACCCAGCATCAGAGCGGACAAAACCAGCGAAGCGACAAGCGCACGATGTTGCGAAATTTGGAGCATTAGAGCCATCGGGAATCGACCTTCAAGAGTGTTCGAGGGATGGAGAAATCCCAGTTGGGGCGGGAATTCATTTGAATCTCATGTATATTAACACGCCCCCTTGGGCGAGGCTAGAAGCGGGGCCCGCCGGCCCGAATCGGTCGGGTCACCAAACTTTCAAACAGGTCCAACTTGCCATGAGCCACCAAACAAAACGCGTCGCAGCGGTTCAGATGGATGTCGCGTTTGCCGACATCGACCACAACGTCCAACAGATCCTCGCCAAGATCGCGACGGTCAAAGCCGATGGAGTCGATCTAGCCGTCTTCCCCGAGTGTGCACTGACCGGATACTGCTTCGAAAGTCGCGAAGAAGCGTTGCCGCTGGGACTGTCGATCGACGACCCGCTGTTCGATTCGTTTGCCGCCGCCTGCGGCGATTCCAACTTGCACGTGATCATCGGTTTCCTGGAAATCGAAGGCGATAAGCTGTTCAATTCGCAAGCGATGATCAACCGCAGCGGTGTCGTCGGCAGCTACCGCAAGATCCATCTGCCGGGCGTGGGCGTCGACCGATTCCTCGATCCTGGCGATCGCGAATTCAGCATTCAAGCGGCGGGAGAGATCCGTGTCGGCATGGCAATCTGTTACGACAGTTCCTTCCCCGAAACAGCTCGCGTCCTTGGCCTGCACGGTGCCGACGTGATCGCGCTGTCGACCAATTGGCCCGTCGCGGCGCGGCGGACTGCCGAGATCGTGCCGCCGGCTCGCAGCATGGAAAACCATCTCTACTTCATCGCCGCCAATCGCGTGGGTACCGAGCGGACGTTCGAGTTCTGCGGGATGAGTTCGATCGCGGGTCCCGACGGCGTGATGATCGCCGAAACCGATAGCGATCAGGAATTGATCCTGACCGCCGATATCGACCTTTCGATCGCTCGAAACAAACAGATCGTCCGGACTCCCGGGAAGCACGTGATCGACCGATTCGCCGACCGGCAACCCGAACGGTACACCATCATCGGCGAAAAGAAGTAGCCGAGCGGTCACTCTGTGCAGAACACGCATTTTTTGTGGCCGCGGCGAGGGGAGAGGAGCCGGAATTGAGCCGGTAACAATCGCCAAATTGCCCCCCTTTGACTACAATGCAAAGCAACTCCGTGCTTCACGAATCTTCGTCCCGCAGAAACGACTTACATATGAACCTGTACGCTCGATCTTTGTCCCTGTGCTTGTTTGCGTTGACAAGCTGCGTCGCCATCGCAGCCGATGACAGTGCAAAAATCAAAGGCTTCTCGACAACCCAGCCCGACAAAGGGCCGTTTGTCGCAGTCGAAGGGGGCTTCATGGTCCCTTACACCGAGACGATCCCTGGCACCGAGATCAGCTTCGAAATGATCCCGGTCCCCGCGGGGAGCTACAAAATGGGCAGTCCAGCCAGCGAAGCAGGGCACAAAGAGGACGAAAGCCCGCAGATCATGGTCAATGTCGATCCGATGTGGGTCTGCAAGACGGAGGTCCGCTGGATGGAATACAAAGAGTTCATGGGAATGTACAAAACTTTCAAGGAGTTTGTTTTCCGCGACATGCGGAAGGTCACTCCAGAAAACAAAGTCGACGCGGTCACCACGCCGACCGAACTGTACGAACCCAGCTACACGTTTGAATTCGGCGACGACGACGACCTGCCGGCGGTCACGATGACCCAATTCGCAGCCAAACAATTCACCAAGTGGCTGTCGAAGATGACCGACACCCAGTACCGCATTCCGACCGAAGCGGAATGGGAATGGGCGGCTCGCGCCGGCAGCACCACCGCTTACAGCTGGGGCGAATCGGCGGACGAGATCGACCAATACGCTTGGTACGCCGACAATTCTCCCGACGGCCCGTCGAAGGTTGGCCTGAAAAAGCCGAACGCTTTTGGCCTCAACGACATGCTGGGCAACGTGGCCGAATGGACGATCGACGCCTATCTGGAAGACGGCTACAAGATTTTTGAAGGCAAAACCGTGAAGGCCTCCGAAGCGATCAAGTCGATCGAAACCGCCGACCCACGCGTGGTCCGCGGCGGCAGCTGGGAGATGGAGCCCGAAGACGTCCGCTGTGCTTCCCGTCTATACAGCGTCGACGAAGATTGGAAAATGGATGACCCGAACATTCCGCTGAGCCCATGGTGGTTCACCAGCGATCCATCGCGCGGCGTCGGCATGCGTTTGTTCCGATCGTGGAAACCGCTGTCCGACGAAGCGATGAACAAGTTCTGGGAGATCGATTCCGAAGACATCGAATTCGACGTGATGTCTCGTATCGAAGAAGGCCGCGGCGTGCTGGGACTGGCCGACCCCGATTTGGCCGAAGCTGCTAAAGCGGTTCGCGAATAGATCGTCCGAGAACCGATAGACAAAGACAACAACCATCTGGAAAAGTGAGACGCAAAAGTGATTGATACCTTGGCCGTCGTCGGCGCGACCGGCGCCGTGGGTCGGATCGTGCTAGACCAAATTTTGCAACGCAAGCTGCCACACGGACGCTTGCGATTGTTGGCATCGGCGCGATCGGCCGGCCAAGTCGTCACGTTTGGCGATCAACAGATCACCGTTGAATTGATGGAACCGAGCGCGTTCGACGGCGTCGACGTCGTGATCGCCAGCACACCCGACGAAGTATCGGCCGAGTTCGCGCCGTGGGCTGTCGAGCGTGGCGCGATCGTGGTCGACGAGAGCGGATATTGGCGGATGGACCCGAAGGTGCCGTTGATCATTCCCGAAGTCAACGCGGCGGCGATCGACAACCACCAAGGCATCATCGCCAGCCCGAACTGCTCGACCACGCAGATGGTTGTCGCTTTGGCTCCGCTGCACAACGCGGCACGCATCAAACGCGTCATCGTCAGCACCTACCAAGCGACCAGCGGTGCCGGATTGGCGGGCGAAGCGGAACTGATGCACTCGACTCGCGGATCGCTCGACGGCTCCGCTCCCGCAGCCAAGACATTCCAATACCCGATCGCTTTTAACCTGATCCCTCAGATCGGATCGGAAAAGCACGAGGGTTACACCTCCGAAGAGATGAAGATGGTCTACGAGACCCGCAAGATCTTCGGCGACGATTCGATCGACGTCTGCCCGACCTGCGTTCGCGTTCCGGTTGCGATCGGCCACAGCGAATCGATTCTTGTCGAGACCGAAAAACCGCTGACCGTCGAACAAGCCCGCGAGCTGTTCGCCAATGCCGACGGCGTGACTTTGATCGACGACCTGGCCGGACGACAATACCCGATGCCTGTCGACAGCGCTGGCAAGGACGACGTTTTTGTCGGCCGTGTTCGCAAGGACCTCAGCAGCCCCAACGGGATCGCGTTCTGGTGCGTCAGCGACAATCTCCGCAAGGGAGCCGCGACCAACGCCGTTCAGATCGCCGAACTGTTGGCCAAGAAGATGGCTTCGGTCGCCTGATCATTTTGCGGAAGCCAGGCCTGACGTGTTGAGAACTTTTCGTTTGACCATCGGCTACGATGGCTTCCGCTACGCAGGCTGGCAGGTCCAAGCGGACCTGCCGACGATCCAAGGCGAATTACAACGCGCGTTCGCCGAATTGACCGGTGAGCGCGTCTCGATCACCGGCAGCGGACGGACCGATTCGGGCGTCCACGCGATCGCTCAAGTCGCAAGCCTCACCACCGACGCCTGGCGATCCAGCGACGCCGCGTTGGGCCGAGCGATCAACACGAAGATTCCCGACGACATCACCGTCTATCGCTGCGAAGAGATGCCCGTCGACTTCCACGCCTTGCGTGATGCCGTTGGCAAACGCTACCGCTACCAGATGCAGATCGGTGGCGTCCGCGACGCATTCGACTTCCGCTACTTCTGGCATCACCACGTCCAACTGGACATCGAAGCGATGCGGCAAGCAGCCGCCATGATCGTCGGCACCCACGATTTTGCCTGCTTCCAAGCGACCGGCAGCGAGCGGAAAACGACGGTCCGCACGATCCACGACCTGGCGCTGACAACAGGGCAGGGAAGGGCAGGGCAGGGGCACTTGATCGTCGAAGTCGAAGCGAACGGGTTCCTCTACAACATGGTTCGGAACATCGTTGGCAGCCTTGTGGAAGTCGGCCGCGGCAAACATCCGCCCGCCTGGATCGAGGAACTGATCGCCGGCCGCGACCGCAACCAAGCCGGCCCCACCGCCCCAGCCCACGCCCTGTTCCTTCTGCGAGTCGATTACGACGTCCAACCGCTAGCCGCGCCACAGTCGCCGCGTTGAAGCCGAGACTCCCTTCAAACCCAGCAACCCACCAACGGAATTCACCGCGGCATCGCAAGTGCAACCACCCGGCGGTTGTCGGCTGAAGCCTCGACGCCAGCCGCGGTGGAGACGAGCCTGCTTCCAATCCCAGCAACGGAATACAACACAGCACTGGGAGCGCAACGACATGGCGGTCGTCGGCTGAAGCCTCGACTCCGGCCGCGTCGGTTACGGTTCGAAGGGGTTGTCGGCGTTGAGGGCGGCTTCCCAGGCTTTTAGATAGGCCTGGTCGGCGGTGCTTAGTTTTTTCACGGGGACGGTGACTTCTCGCCCATCGGTTCGCTTCAACACCGCGCCACCATCTGCGACTCGCAACAGGTTGGCCTCGATCTTAAACCGCCCCGTCGCGTCGGACCACGTTCGAACGGAATTGGTCGCTGTGGCAGCCATCGGCGCGTCGGAGACCGAAGCGGGCTTGTTCGGTTGCGGTAACTCATTGGGAGCTAACTGGACGTTGCGGCGTTTGACGGTCACTGTTCGCGAACTGCCGGCGCGCCGGCGTACCACCACGCTTTTGTCCGCGTTCAACGAGACGATTTCTCCGGGAAACCAGAACGAGCCGTGCTCTTGGAACTGGACGATCTGGCCGACATACAACGGCGTCAACGCATCGACTTCGCGATCGGTCGACTTCACCGTCCCAAAGCCGCCGTAGGCCTTCTTCAGATCTTGGACCACCTTGTAGTCGGGCGCCCATCGCACCAAAGCATTATGAGCTGCCGAGCGCAGTTTTTTGTCCTCGTGCTCGATGTGGGCCTCGATCGCCGCGGCGACCTTCGGGCTGGGATCCGCCACGCTCTTCTTCGCCAATGCCTCTAGCTTCGCCTGGACTTTCTCATCGTCGCCCGATTGAAGATCGGCGATCGCTGTCGCCAATTCCTCTTCGGTCAATGGTCGCTCCGCCTCTTCCTTGGCTTGCTTCGCCGCCATCGCCCGCTCTTCGGCAATTCGTTTGGCTTCCGCCTCCATGCGATCGAGCTCTTCAACAGCGATGCGATCGTATTTCACATGGATCGGCACCGTCACGGTGGTGTTCCCATCGTTGACGACCAACTTGTACTGGATGTCGATCGCATCGGGCAGCGACGCGGTGCGAGCAAAGGTCCAGGAACCAGAGCCGGTCATTTCATAGGTCTGATTCTTATCGTTTGCAGGCATCGTCAGCTGATAGGATTTACTGACCTGCACGCGCCCATCCTGCTCACCCCTGATCGCATACTTTGTAACCTCACCCGCCGCGCGGACGTCCTTGGGAGCGTTGTCGCCGCGGCCAAAAGGATCCAACGGCCCGAAGCGCCCGCCCATACGCCCACTCGGTTCGTTCTTAGTGATCGACACGCCGGAGTCAATCACCCAGGACTTGGTCTCTTCTTCGGGAAGCGTCTCGAACGGCATCAGCGACACATTCCCCAACAGAAAGGGCAATTGGGAATCACCCGTCATCGCCAAGACCTCCCCTTGCGAAGAGAGCGTGATCTGATTGGTGGTCGTCACCTTGCCAGCAAAGGTTGGCCGGGAGAAGGGACGAGGAATCGATGGCGGTCCAAACCGGCGGCCCAAGGGAGCTTGTCGCCCTTTGGATTGCTTCGATTCCGACAGCCCGCCATGGTACGTCAACCGAAGCTGGTCATCCTTCGCGGAGTTGACGGTATATTTCGTCACGCCCTTGTAGGTGATCGTTTCATCGTCGCCGTCGACAATGATCTCAAAGCGATAGGCAAAGCGCGACCCCGACTCGGGAGCGTACCGAAGCGGTTGAGCGAAAAGACATTCAGGAACGGCCGCTGCGATCGCAGCACAGCCCAACAACGCAATCGAAATCTTCAGCAACATCGAACAACCTCCGCCTGGTCGGATAAATCCAGTAAAACCTGGATTCTCCGGGGCAACGGTTCTCGAAGCAAGCAAAATTCACAGCGAATTTACGTTCCCGCCCCACCATCAACCCACGACGGCGATCGATTCCGACGTGGCGTGGACCTGGGGGCGAGTGGGAAATTAGAGCGAAGCAAAAGCAGCTTCCAACAGCTCTTCCTGCTCCAACTTGTGCGTCCGCATCGATCCTGTCGACGGGCTAGCCGATTCGACACGACTGACGCAGTGCAGGTTGAAACGCTCACCCAACTGGTCGCCGTAGTTCAGCTTCAGATACGGCCAGGCCCCCATATTCTTCGGCTCTTCTTGCACCCAATAGATGTCTTTGCCTTCCGCGTAGCCACCGAAGGAGCTCATCAATTCGTGCTGCTTCAACGGATACAGTTGCTCGATCCGCAAGATCGCAACATCCTCGAGGCCACGTTGCTTGCGAGCTTCCAAGAGGTCGTAGTAAACCTTGCCGGTACACAACAGAATCCGCCGCGCGTTGTCGGGAGAGACCTGCGTATCGGGCAAAATCTTCCGGAACTGCTGAGCTTCCAGATCCTTTAATTCGGAAACCACCAACGGATGCCGCAGCAAGCTCTTCGGGGTCAGGCAGATCAACGGCTTCCGCCAACGACGCAGCACCTGCCGACGCAACAAATGGAAGTACTGTGCCGGAGTCGTCGGCTGGCAGATCTGAATGTTGTGTTCTGCAGCCATCGCCAGGAAGCGTTCGACCCGCGACGAACAGTGCTCCGGACCTTGCCCTTCAAAGCCGTGGGGCAACAACATTACGAGGCCGCTCAAGCGATTCCACTTGTCCTCCGCACTCGCAATGAACTGGTCGACGATCACTTGGGCACAGTTCCAGAAGTCACCGAACTGAGCCTCCCAAGCGCAAAGACCTTCGGGACAGTCGAGACTGTAACCGTACTCAAAGCCCAGGACGCCCGCTTCGGACAGCGGGCTGTTGGCGATCTCGAACTTCGCTTGGTCGGGAGCCAAATTCTCAAGCGGAGTGTAAATCGCACCACTCTCTTCATCGTGCAGCACCGCGTGCCGCTGGCTGAACGTACCGCGTTCGCTGTCCTGGCCGGTCAAACGAATGCGACGCCCTTCGGTCAATAGCGTTGCGAAAGCCAACGCTTCGCCGGTGGCCCAGTCGACCGGCAGCTTGCCGGCAGCCATCTCGCGACGCTGTTCATACGGCCGTTTCAGTTTGCGATGGAGATTAAATTCTTGCGGGATCGTGGTCAGCGTTTCCAGCAGCTCCGAGAGCCGCTTTTTGTCGACGCCGGTGACCACGGTATCGTTTTCGGGTTCGGGTCCGCCGACATATTCCGACCACGAGCCGCCCAACGATTGCACATCGGGAACAAATGGAACGGTGCGAGTCGCTTCGAATTCGCGCTCCAGTTTGTCCTGCCGCTTGCGATGCAGTTCCTTCGCTTCTTCGTCGGTCATCTGGCCCAGCTTCAACAATCGCTTGCGGTAGCTCTTGCGAACGCTCTGACGCGCATCGATCTCGCGATACATCTCCGGCTGCGTGAACCGCGGCTCATCGCCTTCGTTGTGCCCCCAACGACGGTAGGCGTACATATCGATCACGACGTCGCTGTGGAATTCGCGACGGAAATCCATCGCCAAGTTGACGACTTGAGCGACCGCTTCGGGATCCTCGCCGTTGACGTGGAAGATCGGAATTTGCAGCATCTTGGCGATGTCGGTCGCGTAGGTCGTGCTACGTCCTTCGCGCGGTTCGGTCGTGAAACCGACCTGGTTGTTAATCACCACGTGCAACGTGCCGCCGGTGTGATAGGCCTTCAATTGACTCAGATTCAGCGTCTCTTGGACGACTCCTTCGCCTGCAAACGCCGCGTCGCCGTGGATCAAGATCGTGACCACATCCTGGCGTTTCGTATCGCCATAGCGATCCTGCTTGCAACGCGTCCGTCCCAGTGCAACCGGATTGACGTATTCCAGGTGGCTCGGGTTGAAGCACAACGAGATGTGCATTTTGTCGCCCGAAGCGGTCTTCCAATCGCTGCTGTATCCCAGGTGATACCGCACGTCGCCGCCGCCGCGGTGCAGTTGCGGATCGGGATCGTCGAACGACCAGAAAATGTTGAGCGCTCGTTTCTTGAAGATGTTCGCCAGGACGTTCAACCGTCCACGGTGCGCCATCGCCATGACCACTTCTTTGACGTTGTGCTGGCCACATTTTTCCAAGGCGAGATCCAACAACGGGATCAAGCTCTCGGCTCCTTCCAACGAGAAGGTCTTGGCGCCGACGAACTTGCGGCGAACGAACTCTTCAAAAATCGTCGCGTCGGCCAAACGCGAGTAGATCCGGCGTTGGACCTCATGCGACAGCGGCATCCGATTCTCGCCGACTTCCATCCGACGCTGCAACCAATCGCGGATATTGCGATTGTCGATGTGCATGAACTGGGCACCGATGTTGCGGCAGTAGGTGTTCCGCAGCTGTTGCAGCACGTCGTTGAGCGTCCGCCCTTGAACATTCTCCAGAGCGCTCGAATCAAACGGGCGCGACAGGTCGTCTTCGGTCAGCCCATACGATTCGACATTCAGTTCGGGACATCCCTTTTGCGCCATTCCCAGCGGATCGACTTGAGCGACCAAGTGACCTCGGACCCGGTACTCGCGGACCAATTGATCGACCTGGTCCTGCATTCGCGCCAACCACAGTGCATGCTCGGTCACGTTGCCGAGGGTTTGCCCGTCGCCATCGGCTGCCGCACTCGCCGCTTCGGTCAATTTGGCCGTGGTCTCGTCGGTTGCCACAAGAAACTGCTCAAAGTAACGTCGCCAACCGGGCGACACACTCTCAGGGTCTTTGACATATTGAACGTACAGGTCGTCGATGTAGCCCAGGCTATATGTGTTCATCGTTGTTCGTTGCCGCTTGTGTTTCTGCCAGCGAGGCATCTGAAGCAAGTAAGAAAGATCACTGGCCAGATAGGTGTTCGCAAGATTGCGCACCCGCCAGCAGCAAGGATTGAAGGATGGCACGTCGACATCCCAAGGAGATCGCGTCCCCAGGGTGTTCCAACCGCATCGGCGATGCCTACGCCGCGGTGCTTACTTCGCGTGGGTGAGAATGACAACATTGCGTTATTCAATGCGAAAAGGTGCCACTGGGTTAGCCGCACGAAGTTTAGGCAGGATTTTGCAGACCCGTCCATAATCTGCATGACATTGCAGAACCATCCTTCAATCTGCGTTGAGAACTCAATCATAGCAACTTGGGACAAGCTGGCTATGGCATTTTGCACGCGCGATGCGCGAAATTTCCAAGCTTGTCCAATCGACAACGCGACACCCCCGTACGTCTGTGCAGATTGATACACTGAAAGGATCGATATCATTTCACCCAATGGACGAGACAGGACATGAAACTGATCCATCACGGTGGTCACTTAGGGGTCACCGGCTCGTGTCACCAGCTGTGGACCGACGACGAGCATAGCCTTTTGGTCGATTGCGGGACCTTTCAGGGAGACGATGCCCGCGACCATCCCAACCCGGAGATCAAGTTCTCGCTGCGAGGTATTGAATCGCTGCTGTTGACCCATGTTCACATCGATCACTGCGGTCGGATCCCACATCTGATCGCCGCCGGGTTCGAACAGCCGATCTATTGCAGCGGGCCGACGGCGCGGTTGCTGCCGTTGGTAATGCAGGACGCCCTGAAGATTGGGTTTACGCGGAACCAGCGACTGATCGACAAATTCAACGACAAGATCGCCAAACTCCTGCAACCGCTCCCCTATCACCAGTGGCATCCGATCCAAGGGGGCTGCAAGTTGCGGCTCCGTCCTGCCGGGCACGTTTTAGGGTCGACGATCTTCGAAGTTGAGTTGCCCAACGGCCAGATGGCGGTCTTTTCGGGCGACCTGGGACCTCGGCACGCGCCACTGTTGACGGAGTTTTCCTCGCCCGAACGGGCCGACCTGCTGGTCATGGAGAGCACCTATGGCGACCGAATTCACGAGGGGCGAGCCGACCGCCAATCGCGACTGGAAACCGTCTTGCGGAAAACGCTGGCAGACAAAGGAGTCACGATCATCCCGGCCTTCAGCCTCGGCCGAACCCAGGACATCCTGTTCGAAATGAACGGGATCTTTGAAGCGATCCAGAAACAACAGGGACGCAGTCTAATGAAGCAGGTCGATGTGATCGTCGACTCCCCGCTGGCCAGCCGGTTCACGCAGATCTACGACGACTTGCAAGAATTCTGGTCGGCGGAGGCTCAAGGAGTTCTCAAGACCGACGACCAACCGCTGGTCTTCGAAAACCTGACCACCGTCGGCGATCATCAAGAACACCTCGCGACGCTCGACCAACTGGTCAAACACAAACTCCCGGCGGTCGTCGTTGCGGGCAGCGGGATGTGCACCGGCGGCCGGGTGATGAACTATTTGCGGCGTCTGATCGGCGAACCGACCACCGACATCGTCTTCTGCGGCTACCAGGCGCGTGGCACTCCAGGCAGCTACATCCAACGCGGCAGCGACTGGGTGCGGCTGGACGGTCGCAAATACCAGATCCGTGCGGATGTGCATCAACTGAGCGGCTACTCGGCCCATGCCGACCAACGCGACCTGCTGCGGTTCGTCGCCGGATTCACCGAAAAACCGTACCGGATCCGTCTGGTCCACGGGGAGTATCACGTTCGCAAGACGCTGGAGGCCGAATTGGACCAGCGCGGTTATCATGTTGATTAACGCGTGCCAGCAGCGTCAGTTAGATAGGAAGCAAAGCGGTGCCGCGATACAATCGGAAGCGCTGCTGCGCAAGCGCGTTCCGCAAATTACGATTCGAAATAAGGATACCACTGTGAATCGCACAACCTTTTTGTTGACGGGCCTTGTTGCCCTGATGGCCATTTGTGCGCCCCACACGTTTGGCGAGGGCCCCATGAAAGTTACGGAAATCGAAGGAATCAGCGAATATAAACTCGACAACGGATGCAAGGTCCTCTTGTTTCCCGATCCGTCGAAACCGGTTGTGACGGTGAACGTAACGATCTTCGTCGGTTCGCGGCACGAAGGCTACGGTGAAGCCGGGATGGCTCACCTGTTGGAACACATGTTGTTCAAAGGGACTCCATCGCACCCCGAGATCCCCAAGTTGCTACAAGATCACGGCGCCCGCTTCAACGGCACCACTTGGACCGATCGCACAAACTACTACGAAACGCTCCCCGCCAGCGACGAGAACCTTGAGTTCGCGCTCCGCTTGGAAGCCGATCGCTTGGTCAACAGCACGATCAAGGGAGAGGATCTGGCCAGCGAGATGTCGGTCGTCCGCAGCGAGTTCGAGAGTGGCGAGAACGATCCCAGCCGGATTCTGATGCAACGCATGCAATCGGCCGCCTACGAATGGCACAACTATGGCAAGAGCACGATCGGCAACCGCAGCGATATCGAACGTGTGCCAGTGGTCAACCTTCGTCGTTTCTACAAGAAGTACTACCGTCCCGACAACGTTCTGGTCACCGTGGCGGGACAATTTGATCCCGACAAAGCGCTCGAGTACCTGCAAAAGTACTTCGGCTCGCTCGAAACCCCCGACACCCCGATCGATCGCACCTATACCGTCGAACCGCCACAAGATGGTGAACGAACCGTCGTGCTCCGCCGCGTCGGCGATGTCCAATGGGTGGGGGCTGTCTATCACATCCCCGCCGGCAGCCACGAAGAATACGCTGCGGCCAAAGTGTTGTCGTACGTTTTGGGAGACGAACCGAGCGGAAGGCTTTACAAATCGCTGGTCGAAACCGAAAAGGCGAGCAACGTCTATTCGTTTGGTTTTAGTTTCCATGATCCCGGTCTGACGATGGCGTTGGCCGAAGTCCCCAAAGACAAAGATATCGAGGTCGCTCGCCAGCAGTTGCTGTTGACGATGGAGCACGGTTTTGAAGAGGAACCGGTAACCGAAGAAGAGGTCGAACGAGCGCGTCAGCAATTGTTGAAGAGTCGCGAATTAGAGGCTGCCGATTCGGATCGCTTGGCCGTTTCGCTTTCCAACTGGGCCGCCCAGGGTGATTGGCGATTGTACTTCCTGTTCCGCGATCGCTTGGAAGCGCTGACTGCAGCAGATGTCCAAGCTGTGGCCGTGAAATACCTGACCCGCAACAACCGCACCACCGGGTTGTTCATTCCATCCGACGAAGCCCAACGAATCACAATCCCCGAAGCTCCCGATTTGAACGCGTTGCTGGCCGACTACAAAGGGCGTGAAACGATCCAAGCGGGCGAAGCCTTCGACACCTCGCCGCTCGCGATCGACCAGCGGACCGAGCACGGCGAATTGACCGACACGGTTGAATACGCGTTCCTGCCCAAGAAGACGCGTGGAGCGTCGGTCAATTTGATGCTGACTCTGCGTTATGGAACTCCCGAAAGCCTGCAACCGCGCGTGATCGCCGCCGACGTCTTGCCGCAATTGATGGCTCGCGGAACCGAATCGTTGGACTACCAACAGTACCAAGACAAGGTCGCCAAACTGCGGGCTCAGATCAGCCTCAGCGGCACCACGGGGCTGTTGCAGGTGAGCGTCAAAACGAACCGCGAGCAACTGTCCGAGGTCCTCGATCTGTTGACCGAAGTGATCCGCAAGCCGCGGTTGGATGCGGACGAATTGGACGTTCTTAAACGGCAAACGATCACCGGACTGGAGAGCCAGTTGAGCGAACCACAAGCGTTGGCGCCGATCTCCACGCGCCGAGCCTTGACGCCCTATCCGAAGACCGATGTCCGCTACCGTCCGACGCTCGAAGAAGAGATCGCGATGTACAAGGATCTGAAGATCGACGAGGTTCGCGAACTGTACAACGATTTCGTCAGCAGCCAATCGACCGAACTGGCGGTTGTTGGCGACTTTGATCCCGAGCTGATCAAATCGAAACTGAAGCCAGCTCTGGAAGGCTGGAAGTCGGATCATCCGTATGTCCGCATCGACCGACCAGCCCACCCCGATCTGCCGGGCGAAGTCAAAACGATCAACACGCCCGACAAGGCCAACGCGGTCTATTACGCGGGTCAGCAGTATGTGATGAGCGACACCGATCCCGATTACACTGCGATGGTGATGGGCAACTACGTCCTCGGTGCCGGTGCGTTGTCGAGCCGCTTGGGCGATCGCGTGCGGCAACAGGAAGGGCTCAGTTACGGCATCCGATCGGGCTTCAGCGTGAGCACCAAAGATGACCGCGGCGAGTTCACGATCTTTGCGATCACGAACCCCAACAACAAGGACAAGTTGATGACGGTGATCCGCGAAGAGATCGACAAGATCCTTGCCGACGGAATCACCGACGAAGAATTGGCGAAAGCCAAAGAAGGGTATCTGCAACGCGAATCGGTCCGTCGCAGCGACGACAGCTACATCGCGTCGCAACTGGTCTTAAATATGTTCACCGATCGGACGATGGCCTTCACCGACCAGCAGGAGAAGAAGATCGCTGCGGTCACCAAGGACCAGGTCAACGCCGCCTTGAAGAAGTACATCGACCCCGAGCGTTTGATCATCTCGGTCGCCGGTGATTTTAAGGTGAAAGAGTAATAAGCTCCAACACCGCAATCGCGCGAAACGACGCAACGCTTCAACGCTGGCCAATGCCCACGTTGGAGCGTTCCATCGCGTGCATTAGCCGCGAAGCCGGCGGCAGCATCTAGCCGTGGGCATCAGCCCACGGATCGAGAGCGTTCAAGAGCGCGCATCAGCCGCGAAGCGGCGGCAGCATTCGATTGCTATCGCCGCTTCGCGGCTGAACGTATCGATGCACACTGAAATCTGCGGGCTCACGCCCGCAGCTAAACTACCGCCGTTTCACGGCTGGGAAATCTATCACCAGGCGATACATCGTATCGCTGCTCGGCCCGAAAAACGGCTCACTGCGGTGCACCCGCTGGCATCGGCAAACCCAACTGAAACGCCAGCTCTAACATCAGGCGTTCGACCGGATTCATCGTCTCCCGCTCGGCGAGTACTTTCCGAGCCAGAGCGGGATCGTCGGTGATCAGGTTATCGACGCCGCGGCTGATCATCGCCGACATCGTCCTGGCGTCGTTAACCGTCCACACCGAAACCGTCTTCCCCACGCGATGAGCCGCGTTGATGAACGACTGCGTCGCCAGCGACGTGTTGACGGCTAAGAAGTCGACGTTGGCGCGAGTCAGATCGCTGACAGCCACCGCGGTCAACAGTCCGCAAATCCAATCGGGACGCAGCTTCTTCAGTTTGGCGATTCCTTTGGCATCCAGCGACATGATCACGATCTGATCTTCCATCTCAAACCGCTCAACCAAATCGACGACCCGCTGCTCCAGTCGATCGGTGTGGCCGTAATACTTCAGTTCGATGTTCACGCCAACCTGGTCCTTGCACAACGCCAGCACCTCCTCCAGCGTCGGCATCCGCTCGGACGTGTAGTCGGCGGAGAAGTAGCCGCCGATGTCGATGCTGCGAAGCTCTTCCGCTGTCGCATTCCAAATCTTGACTGGATTGCCCGCCACCTTTTTCAGATCCGAATCATGCGCCACGACGACAACCCCGTCGCTCGATTCCTGCACATCGATCTCGACCCAATCGGCGCCATCTTCGATCGCTCGGCGAAACGCAGCCATCGTATTTTCGGGCGAATGCGTTGCACCGCCGCGATGCGCAGTGATCTGAACTCGATCCTCGATCGAGATCGATTCGAGCGTCAACACGCCCAACACGGCAGCGACCAATCCGCCGATCACAACCGCCGAAGCGATCCGCCCGCCGGTCAATCGGATGCCATTCCACTGGCCCCACGTCGGCATCTCTACCAACCGCTGGCCGGGCTCATCGACATGCTGCAAGTACAGCATCCCCAACAGCGACGCGCACGACGCGTTGGCGATCAGGCTGGCGATGAAATTTGCGATGCCGAAAATGGCCAACAACATCCCGACCGCTGCGATCAAGGTCCAGATGGTTCGGGTTGCCGATGGCAACACAATTTCACCCAGCGATGTCGTCAGCAGCGAGAGGCAAAATCCAAGGGCAAGATTACTGATCGCCCAGACGGCCAGCGAACCGACGATCCGCCAGCGATGCGGGCTAGCCAAACGCTTGCTTTCGGCCAACGCTTCGGTTGGCGAAAGTCCACGGTACAACAGCAGCGGCAATGCAAAGGCCCATCCGCTGACGCGGTACAACAGCGCCACCGCCATCGCGACCAACACAGCTCCGATCAAACCAACGGCCAGCCAAAACTTCGGCGGCTTGGCGGTCAAATAGAAGTTGATGTCGTGATCGGTCAGCAGGAACAGGAACAGCCCGCCGCCGACCGCCAGGAATGGCAACGCGGTCAGCGCCACGCGAGCGACGACGCGAGTCGTCAGCCACAGCACCTGCCGCGTCCGCTCTGCCACAAAGATCGCAACTCGGCTCGGTCGAATCTTCAGCGACTGGTCCGCCCCCAGGCAAACCGTCATCAACACAGCCTGCTCGATCGCCAACACTGCCAACACCCCGCCGCCGACGATCACCACCGCCAGCCAACCCGTCGGGTGCAACAGGAATCGAGCGATATCGGCGTCGGCCAAAACGCTCCGCCCGGAAAGACTCAAGAACACCCGAAACAACAAACTGACCGCAGGCGTCAGCAGCGTAAACGCCGCCAGCTTGAAGATCAGATCGACGGCCAGCAGCGTCCGGAAGCAGGAATAGAGATTGCGGCAGACCGTTTGAAACATCGGTGTTCCCGGAAACAGGCGGCGGATAGGAAAAATTCACCGCCGCAGCTTATCGAGCCAACCAAGATTTCGCCAGCCAACCGAACGCGCTCCATCGATCGCGCCAAACAAACAGGTACCCAGCTCAAACCAAGCCGTCTTTGCGCACCAGTCCCGGCAGGGACGACAGCAAGTAGCCCACGGAGTGAACCGCGAGAATCGCAAGGCCAAACACATCCCCCAAGCCCCGGCGGGCCGGCAGCAACGTACCTCAGAAGCCCTGCCCACGAATCACGCGAACACCGCGAATGCCTTCTTCCACCCACATGCCCGATTGAGAGCAAACCAACGAAACAACTTCCGCACTCTATGCCGATCACCGAACCCTACCAAACAAACCGGCACCCAGCACAAATCAAACCGTCTCTGCTTACCAGTCCCGGCAGGGACGACAGCAAGTAGCCCACGGTGCGAGCCGTGGGAATCGCAAAGCCAAACACATCTCCCAAGCCCCGATAGGGGCGGCAGCGATGAACTGCACTCGTCTACGCTGCCATTCATGCGAACCGCACGCGAATACCTTCATCCATTCACATGCTGAATCGATAGTAAAACACCGAAACGAGTCCGCACCCTTTTCCGGCCTCACTGCGGATTGCTCGATCCCACCAAGGCAGGTAGTATGCCACCCAAGTACAACGACGGCGCTAGCTAACATTTCAACGCAAATTCATTTGAATGAGAACGTATTCGAGATACTGACTTGCCGTATTTTCCGAACGAAGCAAAAAGTCTTTCATGATTGAAACCGCATCCGATGTAAGGCGCGATCATGAGACGGCGGCAGCCGATGCCAACACATCCGATTCGACACCATCGCACCGCCTCACTCCAATCAACGATCGCCCACCGCCAACGAATTGACGAACAAAAACGAAGTCAAGTACCAGACACGAGTCCGCACCCACCTTATTTGCAAGTAGGTCGAGCGTCGGACAGCGCCGCTTGTGATGGAGGGACGGACCACGGAAATTAACAGAGACCTATAACGGATACGGGTTACGTAAACATGCACGAAATCATATGCCCTCACTGCGGGAAAGCGTTCAAGATTGACGAAGCTGGGTACGCGGACATTCTGAAACAGGTTCGCGATAGCGATTTCGAGCAGCAATTGCATAAGCGCCTTGAACTGGCTGAGGCGGACAAGCAGAATGCCGTTGAGCTAGCCATGAGTAAAGTCACTGGCGAGTTACAAAAGACTGCCGCAGCCAAGGATTCCGAAATCCAGGAACTGAAAGCTAAGCTCGACGCAGGGGAGATAACGCGCAAGCTAGCCGTTACCGAGGCACTCAGCAGTGTTGAAAAAGAGCGTGACACGCTGGCGAACGAACTTGCAAAAACACTGCGGGAAAGGGACTCTGCTGCGAAACTGGCCGAGGCGCACCTTTTAAATCAATTACAGAAGGCTGCCGCGACGAAGGACGCTGTGATCCAAGAGCTGACATCGAAGCTTAGCGCCACAGAGGTTGCGCAGAAGCTTGCGATTTCCGAGGCCGTTGGTAGGGCCGAGAGAGAGAGGGATGAACTGAGGGGCTGCCTCGAGCGATCCGAACTTGAAAAGCAGCTTGCAGAGAAGTCCCTCAAGGACAAGTACGAGACGCAGATCAAAGATCGAGATGATGCGATCGATCGTCTCCGTGACATGAAAGCTCGCCTGTCGACCAAGATGGTTGGCGAAACTCTCGAACAGCATTGCGATACAGAGTTCAACCGCATTCGAGCGACGGCATTTCCACGGGCATATTTCGAGAAGGACAACGATGCACGGAGCGGCAGCAAGGGCGATTACATTTTTCGCGACGCGGACGAAACTGGCACCGAAATCGTTTCTATCATGTTCGAAATGAAGAACGAAAGTGACGAAACAGGTTCTAAGAAAAAGAACGAAGACTTTCTTAAAGAGCTCGATAAAGATCGAAATGAAAAGAGCTGTGAGTACGCAGTTCTCGTGTCGCTTCTTGAGCCAGATAGCGAGCTTTACAACTCTGGCATTGTCGATATGTCCCACCGTTTCCGGAAGATGTATGTAATCCGACCGCAATTCTTCATCCCGATCGTTACACTGCTGCGAAACGCTGCCCAGAACTCGCTGATGTATAAAAAAGAGCTCGCACTAGTGAAAGAACAGAACACCGATATCACAAACTTCGAGAATGAACTCGATGCGTTTAAGACCGGCTTTGCTCGAAACTACGAACTGGCGTCCAAGAAATTCAAGACAGCTATTCAGGAGATCGATAAAACCATCGACCATCTTCAGAAGACCAAAGACGCGCTACTAGGATCCGAAAACAATCTACGCCTTGCCAACAACAAAGCCGATGACTTAACGGTCAAAAAACTGGCAAAGGGTAACCCCACAATGGCCGCAAAGTTTGCCGAACTCAAGAATCAAAATCCTTCCGATAACGAGTAGGTCGGAAACGCTATGAATATTCATCGGATATGCCATGACTGACAGAAGCGCCGTTGACACCATTCGAGGCTATTTCTACCAATTCGATCTGTCAATCCTCAGCGTGTTGCAACTGACGTCGCCGGACGATTCCGTGGAGATCGAATGCACCGAAGACATCGACATCCGGACCGCAACCGAGGTTACGGCCACCCAATGCAAGTATTATGCGAAGACGGAGTACAACCACTCCGAAATCAAAGATGCGGTAAAGCACATGGTGTCCCACTTCAAGGAGAACTTGTCGGGAACGAGCCAAATGTTTATTACTCTATTAGGGGCCATTACGCATCGGGCCAGGAAAAATTGGATTGTGACATCGATGTCGATTTCCTGAAAAAACATTTCCTCACGTACTCAAAGGGAAAAGGCACTGCCAAGGTTACGCGACACCACCACTCTGAGCTTGGCCTTTCCGATGCCAATCTTGAGGAATTTCTAAAACGCTTGACCATCGACGTTAGGGCGAAGGAGCAGGGCAATCGTACGTCGATTTTGTTTTTGGTCTAAGTATTGCGTGGAGGTTGGCTGAGTCAAGTTGCTTCGACGAGAAGCTTTGTTGTTCCTGCACGGAGGTGTTTATCGATGACTGGGCCAGCTGCAATTGTTTCAAAATGTTTTGAAAACATTACCGATCCGCGCGTTGATCGTGGCCACAACTATGATCTCGTGGAAATGATCTTCATCACGCTGACCGCTGCGGTCTGCGGTGCGAACGGCTGGGTTGATGTGGAGCGCTTCGCCAAGGCAAAAATCGATTGGTTTCGACGTTATGTCAAACTCGACAATGGAATCCCTAGTCACGACACCCTTGGCCGCGTCTTCTCGAACCTCGACACCGGAGAGTTTCTCACAGCGATGCATCAATGGGTCGATCATTTTGCCAGTTCGCTGCGAGACAAAGGTGTTGCCATCGACGGGAAGGTCTTGCGTGGCTCATTTGATCACGCTGCGGGCAAGAGCCCACTACATACCATTACCGCCTTTGCCACCGAGACAAAGCTGGTGCTCCGACAAATGCCTGTCGACGATAAAAGCAACGAAATTCCTGCCGTTCCCCAGTTGCTCGAACTGCTTGACCTTGCTGGATCCGTGGTCACGCTCGACGCGATGCATTGCCAGAAAGAGACCGCCAAACGGATTGTCGCCGCAGAGGCAGATTACATTCTGACGGTCAAAGGTAACCAAGGGAATCTTGCGAATCGATTGTCAGAACTGTTCCTTGAGTATGGTGAACAGCGATACCGTGTCGAAGGATTACGCAAGCATGTAACGGTGGAAACATCGCGTGGTCGCGACGAGCGCCGTGAGTACTACACAATCGCCGTTCCAGGCGAACCGCTCTTTGCTGACTGGGCCGGTATCAAATCGATTGGAATGATCTTCCGCGTCCGTGACGATGGCAATGTGAGGCATTCCGAGGCGACGTACTTCATTAGCAGCCTGCCGCCCAAGGTGAAAAAGCTGAGCCGGCGGATTCGCGATCACTGGAAGATTGAGAACAGCGAACACTACATTTTGGATGTAACTTTTTCCGAAGACGCCAGTCGAATTCGCGCGGGCAGTTCACCAGAAATCTCCGCTGCTTTTCGCCGAATGGCGTTGAATATTTTGCAGCAGGACACAACCGTGAAAGACTCGATTCGCGGCAAACGACTCCGTGCGGGCTGGGACGAAACCGTTCTTGATGCCATTTATGCCGGTTTTAACAGGGCTTGAACGTGCGATTGCCCTGGGCGAAGGAGTTTGACGAACAATTTAGAGATGTGCTCGCTCTTATTAGAAAGATTTGCGGAGGTACGCCGTTCGAAGCCGAATATTTCTACTACAACAACGCACTAGCTGTTATCCGCGAACTCTCGATCAAGGCCGCACCGGTCGACCGGACAATTACGAAGAAGGAGTTCCTGAAACGAATTGACACATCCACGATCCTATTCGACAAGTGGTTCGTCAAGAAGAAGGGCAAGAAAGCTTATCTTGCGGCGCTCCGCAAGGAATACTTTACGGAGCTCAACGTATCCCCGCATGAGCGATTCTTCCTAATCGAAGCAGACGCTAACTCGTACATTCGGAGTGACCTCAAGCACCTAATTTTAGAGCTTTCTAAGAAATGGGGCAAGCTGTCCCCACGAGAGCCTTCCCCCTTCTGCCCGTACATCTACGTCCACGGTATAGCAGACGACGAGTTGCTCGCGTTGAAGAGAGAACTCAGCGCGGAAGGATTCAAGCTCATTGACGGCCATGACTTCCACGGCGCAGACTTCAGCCATTACTCAGTCACGCAGAAAGCGACGCATGGCAATGGGATAAAGATCAAGATCTTGAACACCCTTCCCAACGTCATTCAAGTCGTGGATGCCATTACCAAGACCCAATGTATCTATCAATTCCACATAGGCAAAGTTTATTTTAACTACGAGAAGCTGTCAGTCCGGCACATCAAGATTCAGGTAGAAAAAATGTCGGACGTCAAATCCATAATCTAACCATAGGCCAGTTAGCATGCCCCACACACAGAACGAAGAGCAAATCAATGCTCAGGTAATCGCAGTGTTCCCCGACAAGGTTCGCATCGTAGTGGACGACCTTGAAGACTTCAAGATAGCGGAAGAGTCGCTTAAGGTTGGCTCTTATGTAAAGATTGCGGACAACGAGAACGCAATCCTGATCGCCATTATCGAGAACTTCCAGATCGTAGTCAGTGCAGATGGGAAGCGGGACCATATCATCGAAGCCTTCCCACTTGGCATCCTTAGGAGCGGTAAATTCGAACGCGGCGGCGACTCGCTCGCGATTCCGCCAAAGGAAGTCCGGCCTGCAACTATCGACGACATCAAGAAAATTTATGGCGATTCAGTGCCTGAGGCAGAAAGGTTCAGCTTTGCGACGCTGGCATCGAACAAGAACGTCCCGGTTCCGGTCAACGGAAATAAGTTCTTTAACAAACATATTGCCGTAGTCGGTTCCACCGGTTCCGGTAAGTCGCACACTTTAGCCACCATCATCCAGAAAGCAGTAGAAGAAAAAGGAGGGGACTTCTCACTCAACAACTCACACGTGATCATTTTTGATATTCACTCGGAGTACAAGTCAGCATTCCCTTCCGCAAACTTTATTGACATATCGAATCTGGTCTTGCCATACTGGATGCTCAACAGCGAATAACTAGAGGAATTTTTTCTCGACACCGAAGCCAACGACCACAATCAGAGGAATATCTTTAAGGAGGCGATTATTAAGGACCGTCGTTCAAAGTGCACCGGATCGGAAGCCGAAAAGCAAAAGATTCATTTGGACACGCCTGTCCGGTTTGACATCAAAGAGGTTCTTGCGTACGCAATCGCAAAGAATGAGGAGATGGTTGATACGGGAGAGCTGTACGCGGCCAGTAACAAGGAAAAGGGTGGCCAGCCAAAACGTACTCAAGGCAGCCTTCATGGAAAGCTGACAAACTTCGTAAACCGGCTCGAGAACAAAGTTAACGACAGCAGGCTCGAATTTTTCTTGGGAGAGAAGTCGAATAGTATTACGTTTGAGGATACGCTTCAGACATTCCTTGGCTACCCATCGCAAAACAATTCGAATGTCACAGTCATCGATCTCAGCGGTGTCCCATTTGAGGTACTGAGTATCACGGTCTCGCTCATTTCTCGCCTAGTATTCGAACATGGGTACATTTACAAACGCCTGCGTTGTGCCAACAACCCGAGCGAGAAAATCAACAACGATGCACCAATCCTGCTGGTCTATGAGGAAGCGCACAAATATGTGCCAAACAGCGATCTCTCCAGGTATCGTTCGTCTAAGGTCTCTATTGAGCGGATCGCTAAGGAAGGCCGGAAGTACGGTGTTACCTTGCTGCTCGCGAGCCAGCGTCCCTCCGAGATATCTGAAACGATTTTCTCCCAATGCAGCAACTTCATCGCTATGCGCCTAACGAATCCAACAGACCAAGGCTACGTTAAGAAGTTGCTTCCGGACTCACTCGGTTCGCTAATCGACAAAATGACCTCCTTTCGACAGGGTGAAGCCCTACTTGTAGGGGAATCGATAATCCTTCCGTCAATCGTCCAGGTCGACCCGTGTTCTGACGCCCCATCTTCCAATGATATTCCGTAGTGGGAGCTTTGGAAGGAGGAGTGGAAGGATATGGACTTCGTGGCAATAAAGGCAGAGTGGTACAAGTGACAGGTGAACTTGAGGACAGGCAAATTTTGTAGCCGCCATCGAATGACGCACAACGAAAAGCATCTGATCCGGGAAGCTTTTCACCACGAAGAATTTCCGTTCGCATTTTTGCGATGCCAATAGGCTGTCTCATTTTTTTTTGGGGGGGGATGAGGCAGGGCACCAACTGAGGTCGCCTGGGTTCGGTGATGACCTGGCCAATCACTTATTCAAATGGGAGCGTCTTAGGAAATGGTAACCCGCCGCGTAAGCAAGGAATTCTCACGGTCCTTGCTTACGCGACGGGTTACCAATCATGCCGAAACTTAAACCGTGATTTGCCCTGCGGCGATAACGCTGCCATTTGATGTGATCTAACGTCAGCTCTGTAAACCCCATTGGTCCAACACCTTCAAGTACAGATAAAACAACGAGTCCGCCAAGCCCCGACGGGCGGATAACGATTATGTTGCGTTCACGCGATGATCGCGTCGATCGGATTGCCGTAGTCGATCTCCAGTCGTTTCTGCGAGGGGAGGGAGAGTTTGCGTGGGTCGAGCCCCAGCTGGTGCAAGACGGTGGCGTGGATGTCGGTCACGTAGTGGCGATCTTCGACCGCGTGGAAGCCGAGTTCGTCGGTGGCTCCATGCGCGATCCCTCCCTTCAATCCGCCGCCCGCCATCCAAACCGAAAATCCGTAGGGATGATGGTCGCGGCCATCCGATTTCTCGGCTCCTGGAGTCCGACCAAATTCGGTCGCCCAGACGACTAACGTCTCTTCCAACAACCCGCGTTGCTTCAAGTCTTTCAACAGCCCCGCGATCGGTTTGTCGACGCGAGCACAGTTTCTGGCGTGGTTCTCCTTGAGCTTGGTGTGCGCGTCCCAACCGCCTCCACCACCGCCACCATCGTAGATCTGCACAAACCGGACTCCCTGTTCGACCAACCGCCGAGCCGTCAACGCATGGCGTCCAACCTGCTGCGTCTCCTTAACATCCAGCCCGTACATCGCCTGAGTCTGCTTCGTCTCGCGATTCAGGTCGACAATCTCCGGGACCGACATCTGCATCCGAAACGCCAGCTCGTACGCCTTGATGCGGGCCTGCAACGCTTCGTCGTCGGGCCGCGCCGCGGCAGTCATCCGGTGCAAATCGTCCAACAGGTTCAATTGATCGCGTTGTTGAGCGATTCGCGTTCCGGCACCGGGCGTCCCAAAAGCCAGCGGCCGCTTGGGATCGCTCGTCATCTGAACGCCAGCGTGTTGCGGCCCCAGATAGCTGCCATCGTGAGCTCCCACGCCGCCACAACAGTCTCCCGGCGGGTTGCCCATCACGATGAACTGCGGCAAGTTGTCGTTCAGGCTGCCCAGGCCATAATGCACCCACGAACCAATCGATGGGAAGAAGCCATCAAAAATGTGCCGGCCGGTATGGAATTGCAGTTGGGCCGCATGGTCGTTGTCGGTCGTCCACATCGAACGCACTAGCGCGATGTCGTCGATACAATCGCCCACGTGCGGCCACCAATCGCTGACCTCGATCCCACTCTCCCCACGCGGTCCATACCCAACCTGCATCGGATAGATCTGCGACATCATCGCCCGCGGCTTGCCACCAAAATCAACAACGTTCTTACGGTAGTAGGGTGAATCGACGATCGCCTGACCATGCGGCGATTCATCGATTGTCTTCCCTGCATGCTGATTCAGAGCCGGTTTTGGATCAAACGATTCCAGATGGCTGGTGCCACCATTCATGAAGAACCAGATCACGCTTTTGGCTCTTGGAGCAAAATGCGGTACCCCTCGCAACGCATCCGCCGCTGTCGATCCCGCAGCATCACGATGCATCATCGCCCCCAGCGCCAGCCCGGTGAAACCGAGCCCAAAGTCGGAAAGGAATTGCCGACGTTCGGTCCGGCCACACGCGGCGTTTTGCGTTTTTAAAGTCATCGTGAGTCCCAGGCTTGGCCTTATCGGATCGTGACAAAATCGTTGTGCAACATCAACACATGGATCAGGTTCTCGCGAGCGGCTTGCAGCGGGTCGGCAGCTCGCGGCGTTGTCGCCGTGTCGGCACCGGGAAACGTTTCTCCCGACGTTTGCTGCAACAGCTCCGCATGCGATTTCAGGAACGCGTTGCAACTCGCTGCTTCCGCGGCAGTTGGTCGCCGAGCAAGGATCGTTGCAAACGCAACATCGACAAAATCGCTAGCATCCGATAACCGCCGAGCAATCGTTCGCGCCGCATCGATCGCCAGCCCGCTGTTCATCATCGCCAGAGACTGGTGCGGCACGATGCTCTCCTGCCGCCGATAGCAAGCGTTCGGATCGGCGACGTCAAACACCTCCAGCATCGGCATCTTCTCGTTGGGCGTGTTGCGAAGATACAGGCTGCGGCGAAGACTTTTATCGCCCTGTGCGATTGGAATCTCGGGACCACCAAAGGCTAAGTCGATACGTGAAGCCAGGAACAACGTGCTGTCGCGAACCAGTTCCGCTTCCATACGCCGCGGGTTCATTCGCCACAGCAATCGGTTCTCCGGATCGATCTCCAACGCCGCAGCGTTTCCATCGGGCAGCGGATCGCTGGACATGCGATAAGTCGCCGACAAGACGATCTGCCGATGCAGCGGTTTCATCATCCAGTCGTTCCGGATCAGCTCGTCGGCCAACCAATCGAGCAGTTGCAGATGCGATGGCTTTCGCCCGTTGAGCCCAAAGTTTTCGGTTGTCGCCACCAAGGGCTGGCCGAAGTGCCGCCCCCACAGATGATTCGCGGCAACGCGTGCGGTTCGCGGGTTCTGCGGATCGACGATCCAATCGGCCAATGCACTCCGACGCCCGGTGCTGGTTCGCGGAAACTGCGGTCCCAGCGGTTCGTAGTCCCGATTTACGGGATCGTTCAATTTTGCTTCTGCCGCCGCCAGCTTCGCTTTCGCCGCCTCCAGCTTTTCAGCTGACGGAGCGGCTTCAAAAAATTCGACCTCCGCCTCGCAGACTCTCAACCGCGCCTCAGCCTCCGCTGCCGCCGCCAACCATCGATCGAGATCCTCCGGTTCCTCGGCCGACTGCGGATCGAGATACCGCTTCACTTCCGCCGCGATCCGCAAGCGGGTCGATTCGACGTGAGCCTGTGCCGCTTGATGCTTCAATCGCGCCAAATCGACAGCGTGTTTGGCCTCGCGTTGTTGTAACGCCATGGTCTCGGCCGATGGCGGCAAACGAGTCACCTCCAGTTCCAGGAACTCAGCCGCCCCCTGATGCACCCACAACGCCAACTTGCCACTGCGCCGCGCGATCGGCATTTGATAGTCTAACTTTCGCGTCCCGTTCAGATCGATCGTCAATTGCGAGCCAACAACCGTCACGTCCAACACGATCTCTTCGCCTACCTTCAGCGGCGTGTAGACGATTCCTTCCGCCGGATAGGCCTGTTGTCCGCCTTGGCGATGGAACGCTTGCACGCTGGGCTTCGAATCGTTCACGCTCGTATAAACGTCTTGCGAATTGCCAGCGTCTTGATAATCGAAGCTCAGTCCTATCGATCGATACGATCCGGGTGCAAGGGTTCGATAACGCAAGCGGAACTTAAAATCCAACGGCAACATGAGATCGGCGACGATCGTGGCAAAGCTGCCGACATCGGTCTGCCAAAGGCTCCCCTCTTCAACTTTCCAATTGCCGCTTTGGATTTGCCACAGCTTGGGATTGGGAGCGTCGAAGTTGTCGTGAAGGAGCACCAAGTCGTTGGCCTCTTCCTTGGGATCCGACTGCTGCGCGAGCGATTCGGCCGCCGGCTTGTCTTGCAATTCACGTAGCGTTGCCTGAGCATCCGCCAACGCCGCGGCTGTCGCTTCCGCTTCGGAGGTTGCTTTTTCGATCAACGTTTTGCGGACTTCGGGGCGAAGCATCGGATACCACGCCAGCGCCGGCAAGTCGATCGGTTGCAGATCGATCGACCCATCCAAGGCCTGCGGCACGCCCGGTTCCAGCGTTTTCGATTTGTCTGGAAAACGACTGTCGCCGCGTTCAAAGCGATAGGTCGGCGCGTCGGCGTTTTTGTCGTAAACCAATGGAATCCCATCGGTCGGGACCATCCCAAGCGTTGCGTCCTTTTGCATCTCCGTCAGCGCCGAGATCGGATCGGTGCGGACGTCGTGCGGTTCGAAGAAGCTGCGAAAACGAAAGTACTCCTCGTGCGAAACCGGATCAAATTTGTGATCGTGGCAGCGGCAGCAACGGAGCGTTAAACCCAAAAACGCTTCGCCGGTCCGCTCGACGGTTTCGAACAACCAGACATCGCGATCGAACTTGTACCAACTGCGCCCCAAATACCCTGTCGCCGCCAACGACATTGGATCGGCCGGATCGATCCGTTCGTCCCCCGATAACATCTCGCGGACCATCGCCGCATAACCTTTGTTGTCATTCAGCGAATCGACGATCCAATCGCGCCAACGCCAGATGTGTCGCTGACTGTAGCGGATCTCATTGCTCCCGCGACTGCCATACCAATCGCTGTACCGCCACACGTCCATCCAGTGACGCCCCCAACGCTGACCGTATTCGGGACGCGACAGCAGTTCGTCGACAACCGCTTCAAACGCCATCGGGCTGTCGTCGTTCAAGAACGCCTGCTGCTGTTCGACGGTCGGCGGCAGGCCGATCAGATCCAGATAGACCCGCCGCAACCAAGTGGCTCGATCGGCGGGGGGCGCGTGAGGCAGTCCGTTGGCCTGACGCCGCGCCGCAACAAAATAGTCGATCCCATCGCGAGGCCAATTGGGATCGTCGATCTCGGGTAACGGCGGCCGAGCGATCGGTTGGTACGACCACCAGGTCTTGGGATCGGCCGCCGGTTCTTCGTCGGCCGGTGAGGGAGCGCCGTCGGCGATCCATTGGCGAAACAGATCGATCTGCGCGGGCGTCATCACCGCCCCTTCGTTCTCCGGCGGCATTTGATAACCCGCTTCGCCGGTAAGCACATCGATCAACAGACTCTCCGCCGGATCACCGGGTTGGATTGCCGCTCCCGATCCACCGCCAGCGATCAATGCCACGGCGGTGTCCAGTCGCAGATCGCCTTGCGCTTTTAGCGGCCCATGGCAGGCGTAACACTTCTCTTCCAACAACGGTTTGATGTCGGAAAGATAATCGACAGCGCAGGCCGAGCGTTCGCATAACGCAATGGTAAACGGGACGATGCAACTCAGTAGGATTCGCGTCGATAGAGTCGACATGGGGAGGGCGCACCTTTGTTGGGACTGACTGCCATTCCTGTTGTTAGGAAGTAAAGTCATGGTTTCGCGTGCAATCCGCCGCCTCGGTGGGGGCCGATGATTGTAGCAAGAATCCTCGGTGGCTGCCTCGAATGGAAACTTGGATTTGTCATGGTCGCGTGAGGGAGGCAAAGACGCGGTTCATCAATGACAAATGCAAAACGTTGAGATCCAAGAATTTTGTTGCATGACACGATCTGGAAGCCTACGTTGAATACCTGCCTCGACCATTTGCCGTCAAAATGAACGCAGTTAATAGCCCGTTGACGGCGATACATGCCACATTGCACGGCAAGCGAAGCCTCGGCCTCGATGAATTCGACTGCCGCCCCCCCTGATTTCCCCACCTGCAGAAGAGCCTTCCCATGCGAAGAACTTGCTCACGATTCCGCGGCTTCACCTTGGTTGGGTTGTTGATTCTTGGAGGTCCTGTCTGGGGCGATGAAGGCGCGACGTTGCATGAACAGGTGGATGAAATCATTGCAAAACAGCGGGGAAATGAACCTGCGGCTGGAATCGCCGACGACGCGGAATTCTTTCGGCGCGTTTGGCTCGATCTCGCAGGGACGATCCCTCCCGCGGAAGCGACTCGCAAATTTTTAGCCGATCCTTCTACAGATAAACGCAGTCGCGCAATCGACCAACTGTTGGCAGCGCCAACCTATGTGACCCGCATGCAGCAGGCGTTTCATGTGATGTTAATGGAACGCCGAGGTGATCACGAATCGTGGCAGATGTTCTTGGAACTTGCGTTTAAGGAAAACAAGTCGTGGGACAGTATGGTGCGGGCGATGTTAGAACCGCAACCTTCGCACGATAGTCACCAAGGTGCTTCGTTCTTCTTGACGAAGAGGCTGGAAAAGTATGGGCAGAATCCAATCGATCATCCCGGACTGACGAGCGACATCGGGCGATTGTTTCTAGGAGTCGATCTGCAATGTGCGCAGTGCCATGACCATCTCCTTGTAGACGAATACAAACAGTTAGATTTCCAAGGGCTGCTGGCCGTCACACAAACCCTCAAACCCGCGAAGGGTGGTCCGATTCCGTTGGTTGCCGAAAAGCCGCTGACCGAGAAGCTGGAGTTTGTGTCGGTATTCGATTCGTCCCCCGTGGCCACGGGACCACGCATTCCGTTTGGCCAGGAGTTTGAAATACCCAGCGAATTGCCCGAGGATCGCGACTACAGCCCATTGGGGCTGGTCGCCAACGAATTGCCCACCGCAACAAATCCTCCGTTTTCTCGAAACATTGCCAATCGCATCTGGCATTTGATGCTCGGCCGCGGGCTTGTCGAACCGTTGGATTCGCATCACGCCGACAATCTCCCATCGCATCCGGAATTGCTGGAATTGTTGGCGTCGGAATTGGCGGCGCATCGATTTGATCTGAAATGGCTGTTCCGGGAGATTGCACTCAGCGATACCTACCAACGCAGCAGTCGCGTCGCAGATTCCAACACGGACATCCAGGAAATCCAACCGGATCAATATCAAGTGGCAATTCCCAAGCGTCTTTCTGCGGAACAAGCGGTTACAAGTTTTGCGGAGGCGATTGGAGCCGGAAGGGATGAAGACGAACGATCGGAATTCATCTCGCGTCTGAATCCTTTGTTCGTTGCCGCCTTGGCTAACCCGGCTCGCGAGCATGAAGACCATCGCCATCCCTCGGTGCGGAGCGCTCTATTTTTTGCCAATGACAAGGAGGTGCTTGCGGCGATAGAGCGTCAGCCTGGTAATTTGATCGACCGATTGATGGCGATCGAAGAGGAAACCGCTGTGGCGGACGAATTGTATCTGTCGGTTGTTAGTCGTTTCCCCAGCGACGAAGAGCGAAGAGAACTTGCGGATTTCCTAACCGTGCCCGCGGATCGACGCGAATCGCATCTGCAGCACTGGATATGGGCGTTGTTGGCATCCACGGAATTTAATGTGAATCACTGAAAGATCACTATGTCGAAATCACCTCTTTGCCGTCCGCACGAACATCGACTTTCGCGTCGTCGCTTATTGGGCGCCGGTGCCGCGACGCTAGGCCTGGGCAGCATGTTGCGGCCTGTTGTCGCCGAGGACCTCCGCGACAAAGACCGCCAAGTGTTGTGCATTTGGCTCGATGGAGGGATGAGCCAATTGGAGAGTTGGGATCCGAAACCGAACACACAATTTGGAGGTCCTTTCCGAGCGATCCCGACGTCGGTACCTGGGATTCACATCTCGGAACTGTTTCCGAAAACGGCGATGCAAATGCATCATTTGGCGATCCTCCGCAGCGTTCATACGCAGGACAACAGTCATTCGGCGGGCGTGGCGCGGATCAATCGTGGCGATCCCAAGAATCGCGGCGTCGTCTATCCGTATTTAGGATCGGCGGTCGCCAAGCTGATGGGACCCACACGAACCGGATTGCCACCTTATGTTTGGGTGAAACCTGGAAGCGGTGGATTCAAAACCGCCGATGCCGGGTTCCTTGGACCAGCTTATGGTGCACTTGCTTTGGGAGACGCTAAGCCGCCCGCGAATCTGCTGCCCCATCCTTCGTTGACCGCCGAAGAATATCAGTTACGTCAGGAGCTTCGCACGCGATTTAACGAACGTTTCGGCCAACAACGGTTCAGCAATGAAGTTGCGGCCGATACCAGTGTGTATGAGATCGCGCAAACCTTGATGCGGCGAATGGATCTGTTTGATGAGTCGAAAGTTTCGGCGAAAGATGTCGAGCGTTACGGCAGTCATGAATTGGGGCGTCATATGTTGATGGGACGTCGATTGATCGAAGCGGGCGTACGCTTTGTCAAAGTGAATTCGTACCATTGGGACAGCCACGGGGATCACTTTAACGCCAGCGATTGCCTGCATCGGCAATTCGATCAACCCTTTGCCGCCCTGATCGAAGATCTCGCCGACCGAAGTTTGCTGGACAATGTTTTGGTCATCGTGTTGAGTGAATTTGGACGCACGCCACGCATCAACTCCCACTGCGGCCGCGACCACTGGCCCGAAGCATGGTCGGTGGCGATGGCTGGCTGCGGACTGCAGAAGGGAGCTGTCGTTGGGGCGACCAACGATCTGGGGACATTTGTCGAAGGACCAGAACACGATATCGGTCATCTGTTCCACACCTGGTTCCAGGCACTTGGCATTCCAAAAGATCACATGGAATACATCAACCAGGGGCAACCATTGCCCGTTGCCCATGATGACTTTGGCGCGGTTACCGAATTGCTCTCTTAACGGGATGTTCACTCTGATGGCTGACAGTCAACAAAAACAATCGACCGCCGACGCGCCGCCACTAACTTTGCAACCGATTGGCGACCCGATCCCGTACGACCGCGTGCTGTTGGAGGCTCGTTTTTCTCCCGACGGTCAATGGCTGGTCGGCGTTGGGCAAGATGCAACGATCGTGCGCTGGGCGGTGGGCGATCCGACCGACGAAAATCCTACTGGACTTACGGCTGCCGAATCGCTGACCGGACACAATGGCTGGCTCACGGGAATGGTATTCCATCCCATCGTGGGCCATCTATTCACCGTCGATTCTTGGGGCCAATTGGCCTGCTATCCCTACGCGCAAGCCGCAGCCGGCGAACCGCTTTGGAAACACTTGACCGCCCACGACGGATGGATCCGTGCCATCGCGATACAGAAGTCGGGAGCACAGATTGCGACTTCCGGAAACGATGGTGTCGTGCGACTGTGGTCGACGGGCGATGGAGCGAAAGTATCCGAGTGGACGCATGGATCGAAGGTGATGAGCTTGACGTTTACTCCCGACGGCAAGAGCCTCGTTTCGGGTGATATGTTTGGCGTGATCCGACAATGGGACCTAGAGAGGGGCGAAGTCGTCCGTGAAATAGGTGCGGCTCCGCTCTACCAAAAACACAACAATCAAGAATGCGGGGGCGTACGTCGGCTGGTCTTCAGCCCTCGCGGGGATCGCTTGGCGGCAATCGGTCAAAAGGAACCTCGCGGCGGTTTTGCCACTGGCATTCCATGTGTGATGGTCTTCGATTGGGAAACGGGGACTGTTGAACGAGAAATGCCTGTCGGCGACAGAAACGACGGATTTGCCTACGATGCGATCTTCCATCGGTCGGGACATCTTGTTGCATGTTCGTCGGCGTTCCCGCGAAAGGGCCCTCTTTGGCTTTGGCACCCCGAGGAGGAGGAAGCCGCGTTGATCGACAAGAAGCTGAGCAATGGATTCTCGTTGAGTCCTCATCCCGATGGCGAACGCCTTGCGTTGTTGATTTGCAACGCTCCCAACGGCAATGGCCGCGGTTTAAAAGGAGGAGAGTACCCGGGGGGCAGTTCTCGGATCCACTTGATGCAAATAACCACGCAGGAGGCGAGCAAGGGGTGACGGTAGCTTCTGCCTCTTTCATTGAGTTTCGGCGTTGGAGGTCCCCGGGGACTGCGGATCGCAGTGTTTGCCTGGGCCTGTTAGACTGCATCGGTCAACAAACTTATCCTCTTCCCCTCGACGATACAGCCGATGCGACACGGATCCGAGCTCGACCCGCCCAATCGATTCGAGTCGATTCGTCGCGAGTTAGATCTTGAGCAGTTGCAGTGGGACGCGGAACATCTCGCCACGCACGATCGGCGGGAGATCGAGTATCTGCCCGACGATTCGAAGTCGATCGTGTCGGAGAACAAATCGCCCGACATCCCGTTCCGCTACAGCGTCAATCCCTATCGCGGCTGCGTCCACGGTTGCTCTTACTGTTATGCCCGGAACACGCACGAGTTTCTTGGCTTCAACGCGGGGCTCGACTTTGAGACCAAGATCATGGTCAAGCACAAAGCGCCGCAGTTGCTGGAAACGTTCCTGAATCGCAAGTCATACCAGCCGGAGACCATCAGTTTTTCCGGCGTGACCGATTGTTATCAGCCGGCGGAGCGACAGTTCCGGTTGACGCGTCAATGTCTGGAGGTTGCGTTGCGATACCAGCAGCCCGTTGGGATCGTGAGCAAAAATGCGTTGGTCGTCCGCGACCTGGATCTGCTGCAGTTATTGGCCGCTCAGAATTTGGTCCACGTTTATCTGTCGATCACGACGCTGCAGCCCGAACTAGCCCGGGCGATGGAGCCGCGGACTAGCATCCCTTCGGCGCGGCTGCGGGCAGTGCGAATGCTCGCCGAAGCGGGCGTGCCGGTTGGTGTGATGGTCGCTCCGGTAATCCCTGGCCTGAACGATTCGGAGATCCCCGAAATCCTCGATCAAGCGCGACAGGCGGGAGCCGCGACGGCAAACTTCATACTGCTGCGACTGCCACTGACGGTCGAGCCCGTGTTTCGCGAATGGTTGCAACGAACGCAGCCCGAAAAGCAGGAATTGATCGAAGCCCGCGTCCGGCAGACACGCGATGGTTCGATGTACGACTCGCAGTGGAATCAACGCATGCGTGGCTCGGGCACGATCGCTGAACAGATCAAACAGATGTTTCAGTTGTTCGCAAAAAAGCATGGCTTGGATAAACCGCTACCTCCAGTCGATAGCACGCGTTTCCAAAATCCCAACGCCGGCCCGCAGCAGATGAATCTGTTTTAGGGGAGTACCGGCTTTTCGCCTGCCCGAGCATTGAAGCCGCCTCCGCGGCTTGGAGCTCCTATTAACACCGTTGCAATCTGGCAGCGCACAAACTTCGCGGTGGCTGTCAGCAACTCCGATCGGTTTCAACGATCTCACTATTGTTTTGGCTGGATCCACCCAAAAGCTTTGATGTGAGCATTCGTGAGGGGTAGGATTGTGGCTCCTACCCAATACACCGTCAAACGCCGTGCAACGTTTGATCCTCGCCGTTGACCTCCGTTTCAGCAGGAGCCCTTCCTTTGAACACTCTCCGCCTCGTTTCTGAACCCCCTTTACCAGTCCGTGGCGTTGTGCGAGCGACGTGGTTGTTACTGATGATCAGCTGTTGCGGTGTGCTCGCCTGCGGCGATGACGATCTTCCCGGCGGTGGTCAGGCGACGCCGGTCGATTCGATCGCTTTGCCCGCCGGGTTCCGCGCTCAATTGCTGCGGTCTGCGGAAAAAGGGGAAGGATCGTGGGTCAGCATGACGTTCGACGATCGTGGCCGACTGATTCTAGGACGCGACAAACGAGGTGTGGTCAGGTTGACGTTGAGCGACGATCGTGGGCAAGTCGACCAATTCGAAGTGATCGAAAACACACTCAAGCATTGCCGTGGGATCCTCTGGGCACACGACAGTTTGTATGTGTGCGCGACAAACAACAGCGGGTTCTACCGGTTGCGTGACACCAATGGGGATGACCAGTTTGATTCGGTCAAGGAACTGATGCCGTTCGATTACCAGAGTCGTTACGGGCACGGTCCCAATCAGATTGTGCTGGGCCCCGACAACATGCTTTACGTTGTTGTCGGCAACGACGTGGCGTTTCCGGAGGGTTTTGCCGCCGACTCACCTTACCGAGATCCTGAGGACGACCACCTGTTGCCCGAACCCCGCGACACGGTGGAAGACATTCGTGTGGGGTACGTTGCGAAGACCGATCCCGAGGGAAAGAACTGGGAGATCGTCGCCGGTGGTTTCCGCAATCAGTTTGATGTCGCCTTCAACGCGGAGGGCGAAATGTTCACGTACGACGCAGATATGGAATGGGATGTCGGCCAGCCTTGGTACCGCCCCACGCGGTTGAACCATGTCGTCTCCGGCGGCGAATACGGTTGGCGTTGGGGGACGGGGAAATGGCCGGACTACTTCGCCGACAGCCTGCCCACTACGCTCGATACCGGGCTGGGTTCGCCGACGGGGCTCGAGTTCGGCACGCGGTCTCAGTTTCCGCCGGAATATCGTGAGTCGCTGTTTATGGGCGACTGGCAGCACGGCCGCATCTTTCAAGTCGAATTGACACCTCGTGGTGCCAGCTACGGCGGGCAATACAAAGTGTTCCTTGAAGGTGGCGCGTTAAACGTCTGCGATATGACTTTTGGCCCCGATGGAGCGATGTACTTCATCACCGGGGGACGCGGTTCGCAATCGGGACTCTATCGAGTGACCTACGAGGGCCCCGAATTCGCGGCACCCTCGCTCGACGCCAAACAAACCGATCTGTCACTGGCATCAGCCGCAGCCCGGAAGGTGCGGCACCAGTTGGAACAATGGCACACGCGGAGCGATGCCGACGCCAAGGCGATTGACTTCATCTGGCCTCACCTGAACAGCGACGATCGCTGGTTGCGATTTGCGGCGCGGCTGGCCATTGAACGCCAAAATCTGGAGCTGTGGCGCGAACAAGCGTTGAACGAATCGCAACCGAAAGCGTCGATTGCCGCGCTGTTGGCGTTGGCCCACCGAGGGCGAGCGGAGGATCAGTCGCAGCTTTTGACGGCGCTGGGGCGACTGCCGCTAGCGACGTTGCACCGTGAAGATCTGCTGGATGCGCTGCGGGTTTGGCAATTGAGCTTCATTCGCCAGGGAGAGCCTTCGGAAGCGGACCGCGAAAAAGTGCTGTCGCAACTCAGCCCTTTGTATCCACAGACAAGCGGTTACGTGAATCGTGAGTTATGCAGTTTGCTGATCTACTTGCAGGCACCCGACGTGGTACCGCGGACGGTTAAATTGATCCGCACCGCGATCGGGCAGGAAGACATGATCTATTATTCGCAGCGATTGGCTCGTCTCTCCGAAGGCTGGACGAACGAAACGCGTGAGGCGTTTTTTGATTCGCTGTTGGCAGCTCGCCGATTCCAGGGAGGGAAGCTGTTGAGCGCGTCGCTGCAAAATATCCAGGAAGATGCGATCGCTACATTGACTGAAGCGGAGAAGGAACATCTGAAACCACGCTTGGAGATGCTGGCAACAGCGGTTGATGGCTCGAGCGAACACGAATCGCCTTCCGCCTCGTTTGTCAAACAGTGGACGTGGGAAGAACTAGAAGCCGAACTGCCGCGGGCGCGTCACGGTCGGTCGTGGGAACAAGGCCGCACCGCGTTGGCGAAAGCGCAGTGCGTGAAGTGCCATCGCGTGAGCGAACAGGGAAGCTCAACGGGCCCGGACCTGACTCACGTCGGAAGCCGCTTCGACGAACGGGCGTTACTGGAATCGATCGTTCAGCCGTCGAAGGTGATCGACGAAAAATACCGTTTGAGCAGCTACTTGTTGGACAGTGGCGAGCTGGTCACGGGCCGACCGATCGGCGTCTCCGCCACGATGATCACCGTCCAGACCGATTCGATGCGTGCTGAAACGGTCCCGCTAAAACGCGCGGAGATCGAACAGACAACGCCAAGCGGTCTATCGCCGATGCCGTCGGGGCTGATGAACGTGCTAACGCTCGACGAGATACTCGACCTCATCGCCTACCTAAGATCCAGTGGCGATCCGCAAGCGGATGCGTTTCAATAGCGTTGGCTTGTCGTGGCTGGGCGTTTTAATCGCGAAGCGATGCCAGCATTTAGCCGTGGGCATCAGCCCACAGAACCGTGCGTTCCCCCAAAAACTATCAGCCGCGAAGCGGCGGTAGCGCTCGGTTGCTGTCGCCGCTTCGCGGCTGATGCCGGACAAACTTGATGGGGCTGCGGGCTGACGCCCGCAGCTAAATGCTGCTGCCGCTTCGCGGCTGGGCGGTATTCCGCGTCGGCTTACGCCGCCGGCAGATCTTATGTCGGTCCCTGGCCTCTGGCTTCCACTAACGGAGCCGATCGAAGATCGTTAAAATGTTGGGCAACTTGCGTGAACGCAAACCCGCCGCTGGTCCCTTCCCGTCGATCGCTCCTTCCCCACGCGATCGCTTGATTATCTAATTACAGAGAGGCTCTCACCTTGCCTGACCTCATCGAATCCGAAGCTCAACTCGACGCGATGCTCGCTCAGCCCGATGATCGGTTGATCGATTTCATGCATCAACTGGAAGGGGACCTGATCATCCTGGGGATCGCCGGGAAGATGGGAGTTAGTCTCGGGCAGTTGGCTGTCGCGGCGATCGAGAAGGCGGGCATTCAAAAGAACGTCTACGGGGTCGCGAGGTTTTCCGATGCCGACGCCCGCGCTCGCTTGGAAGCCGCCGGGGTTCGGACGATCCAGTGCGATTTGCTCGACCGCACCGCTGTGGCAAAGCTGCCTCAATCGCCTAACGTCCTGTTCATGGCAGGCCGCAAGTTTGGAACCGGCGGCGAGGAACCGTTGACTTGGGCGATGAACACGTTGGTCCCAGCAAACGTCGCCGATCATTTTCGCGATTCCAGGATCGTGGCTTTTTCAACGGGTTGCGTTTACCCACTGGCTCGCGTCGACAGCCAACCCGACGAGACGACGCCCCCCGATCCGATCGGCGAATACGCTCAGTCGTGTCTGGGCCGCGAACGGATGTTCGAATATGGCAGCAACCGCTGGGGAACGCCGGTCTGTCTGTATCGGCTGAATTACGCGATCGACCTTCGCTACGGTGTGTTGCACGACATCGCCACAAAGATCTGGAACGGACAACCAGTCGATAACTCGGCGGAAGCCTTTAATGTGATCTGGCAAGGGGATGCGAATCGGCAGGCGTTGCTCTGCCTGGGGCACTGTTCGTCCCCTGCCAACATTCTGAACGTCACCGGTCCTGAAACGCTTGAGACCGAAGCGGTTGCGAGGCAGTTTGGCGAGCTGCTCGAAAAACCTGTTCGATTCACCTCCACGCCGGGCGATGGTTGTTATTTGAGCGATAGTTCTCGGGCGACGAAGTTGTTTGGCCCACCGTCGGTCACCGCCGATCAACTGATCCGTTGGCAGGCACACTGGATCAAGACCGGCGGCCGCTCGTTGGGAAAACCAACGCACTTTGAAATCAGCGACGGAGCGTATTGATTCGATGAAGATCCAAGACCTGCCCGCCGCCGTCCGCGAGAACGTACGCCGAGGAACCGTCATCCCGGCCCAGCCGTTGGCATTGGACGCCCAGCGAAAATTCGCACCACGCTACCAAACTGCTCTAACGCGGTACTACATCGACGCGGGGGCCGGCGGCATCGCCGTTGGCGTCCATTCGACACAGTTTGCCATCCGCGATCCGTCGATTGGATTATTCAAACCGGTGCTGAGCCTGGCGTCGGAGGTCATCGACCAATACGCGGGCGATCAGGGACGCGAACTGTTTAAAGTTGCGGGAGTTTGCGGGGAGACGCCGCAAGCAGTCGCCGAAGCCCAATTCGCCGTATCGCAGCGGTATCACGCCTGTCTGTTGAGCTTGGCGGCCCTTGCCGAGAGCAGCATCGACGACTTGTTAGATCATTGCCGTGAAGTCGCCGAAATCATGCCGGTGATCGGCTTTTACTTACAGCCCGCCGTCGGTGGCCGCGTGTTGCCGTATCGCTTCTGGCGTGAGTTTGCCGAGATCGAAAACGTCATCGCGATCAAGCTGGCTCCCTTCAACCGCTACCAAACACTTGATGTCATTCGGGCGGTTTGCGATGCCAGTCGCGAGGATTCGATCACACTCTACACCGGCAACGACGACAACATCATCGCCGACCTGATCACACCCTACCGGATGGTCACCTCACAGGGCGTGAAGTCGGTTCGGATCCGTGGGGGCCTGTTGGGACATTGGTGCGTTTGGACTCGCGCGGCCACCAAACTGCTCGACGAAATCCATCGGATGATCGACTGCGGCGATGACAACATCCCGACGGAATTGTTGAGCCGCAACATCGAAGTCACCGATTGCAACGCAGCCTTCTTCGATGCGGCGAACAACTTTGCCGGCTGCATCCCTGGAATTCATGAGGTGCTGCGTCGCCAAGGCCTGCTGCCGGGGACCTGGTGCTTGGACCCCAACGCAGTTCTCTCGCCCGGCCAGTCGGAAGAGATCGACCGAGTCCTCGCCGCCTATCCCCATCTGAACGACGACGCATTTGTCCGTGAACATCTAAGCAAATGGCTGCAGTAAGCGACGGCAAGCGTTGCCAGACGAAGCGATGTTGCAATGCCCAGTTCTCGCCCGAAATATCCGTTCCATGAGTGGATGCCTACAGATTGAGTGAAACGGCCTCGCACCAGCCGCGAAGCGGCGTCAGCGTTTAGCTGCGGGCGTCAGCCCGCAGGTCGAACGCACGTCAACGCGAGAAGCCGCAAAAAGGCGACAGCAATGGTACGCTATCGCCGCTTCGCGGCTATTAAGGAATTGCGGGCTCACCATTCCGTGGGCTGATGCCCACGGCTAAATGCTGTCATCGCTTCGCGATTCAGAATTTCAGCCGCGAAGCGGCGTCAGCAACTGAGCGTCTGTGTCTCACGGCGATTCAAATCGCCCACTGCTATGATGTGATTTCGTCGAACGGGCAAGAAATCGCGAGCGGAGGGCAGACTTAATGGGAAGCTACACGCAACTGAATTACCACATCGTTTACGCCACCAAATACCGTCACCCATCGATAATTCCCGATATTCGCGAACGGCTCTACGAATACATCGGTGGATCAATCCGTGCAAAGAAAGGATCACTTATCGAAATCGGTGGCATCGCAGATCACGTTCACATCTTGGCCAACCTTTCGCCGTCACTTGCCGTGTCCGATGTGGTTCGCGACATCAAGGCCAATTCATCTCATTGGATGAATGATCGGACGGAGATCAAACGTCCGTTTGAATGGCAGAAAGGCTATGGTGCTTTCACCGTCAGCTATTCGCGAATCCCAAGTGTGCGCGACTACATTCAAACGCAAGAAGAACATCACAAGACGACGACGTTCCAGGAAGAATATGTGGCTTTCTTAGAACGCCACGGAATTGAATTTCGGCTTGAACATCTGTTTGAGGACGAACAGCATGGCTGAACGCTTCGCGGCTAATGAAATTGCGGGGCCATAGCTCCGTGGGCTGATGCCCACGGCTAAATGCTGACATCGCTTCGCGATTCAGTGACACTAGCCGCGAAGTGGCGACAGTTTCTAGCTGCGGGCGTGAGCCCGCAGGTCAAACGCACATTCATGCGTGGAGCCGCAAAGCGGCGACAGCAACCGAGCGCTATCGCCGCTTCACGGCTAATAAATTTGCGGGGCCACAGCTCCGTGGGCTGATGCCCACGGCTAAATGCTGCTATCGCTTCGCGATTCAGTGACACTAGCCGCGAAGTGGCGACAGTATCTAGCTGCGGGCGTGAGCCCGCAGGTCAAACGCACATTCATGCGAGGAGCCGCGAAGCGGCGACAGCAACCGAGCGCTATCGCCGCTTTGCGGCTAATGAATTTGCGGGCCCACCATTCCGTGGGCTGATGCCCACGGCTAAATGCTGACATCGCTTCGCGATTCAGTGACACTAGCCGCGAAGTGGCGACAGTATCTAGCTGCGGGCGAGAGCCCGCAGGTCAAACGCACATTCATGCGAGGAGCCGCGAAGCGGCGACAGCAACCGAGCGCTATCGCCGCTTCGCGGCCAATAAATTTGCGGGGCCACAGCTCCGTGGGCTGATGCCCACGGCGAAATGCTGTTATCGCTTCGCGATTCAGAATTTCGCCCGCGAAGCGGCGACAGCAACGAACTCCGCAAATGCATAGAGGCGAATCTTTAGCGCACCAGATATATTGTCTGCGGCGTTTGACGCGTTCTTTCGCATGCCGACCATCGGATGGGCCGGGAATTTGGCCCAACATTCACTGATACCACATCCAGGAGAGACAACGATGAGAAGTTTTTTTGTAGCCGCGATGGCGATCGGGCTTTTGGTACCTTGCGGTTTGGCTGCGTCCGCAGCGGATGTCGAACAGGGCTACACCTCGCTCTTCAACGGCACCGACATGACCGGCTGGGTCAAGCGTGGAGGTTCTGCGGAATACCACGTCGAGGACGGAGCGATCGTCGGGAAATGTGTTCCCAATACGCCGGGCAATACGTTCCTGTGCTCGGAAAAGGAATTTGGCAACTTCATTTTGAAGCTGCAATACAAAGTCATCGAAGCCGGAAATTCCGGGGTCCAATTCCGCTCCGCCGCACGCTCCGAAGGAGATCGCGAGCGTGTCTACGGATATCAGTATGAAATCAGCACCGGTGGTAACACGACGGGGCGCATCTATGACGAAGGACGGCGCGGCCACAAGCACGGCATCATTTGGCTCGATGCCTACACGCCCGAGGATCGACTCGCCGCAGCTCAAGCCAGCTACAAAAAGGACCAATGGAACGATCTGGAAATTCAGTGCGTTGGGCCATCGATCAAGACTTGGTTGAACGGCAAGTTGGTCGTCGACATGTTCGACAGTTTTTCGATGAAGGGATTTTTCGGGCTGCAGATTCATTCCGGCAAGTCGGGCTCGGTCGCTTGGAAAAATATCCGCGTGAAGGATCTGGGACAGAGCCAGTGGGAACCGTTTTTCGTCAAAGCCGACGATGGCAGCTACAAGCTGCAGGACGCCAAGTTTGTCCTTCCCGAAGAATGGTCGTTCACCGAAGAAGGCGTGTTACACGGTGTCCACACCAAGAGCGAAGGCAAGGACGGGCTCGTGATCTCCAACAAGAATTACGACAACTTCATCGCTCGCGTCACCTACCGGATGCACGGCGGCAACAGCGCGCTCTACTTCCGCGCCGAGGAGACGAGCGCACCGTGGGTTCTGCGCGGATTCCAAAACGAAATCGCCAACAACAGCAAGGACTCCGCTCTCTGGCACACCGCGGGCATTGTCGACGGCAAGAAGATCCCTGGTCGCGGCTGGGTCGCCACGAACGATGAGTTCATCGAAAAGGTTCGCAACAAAGACGACCAGTGGAACACGACCTGCACCGCCGCATTTGGCGACCGTTTGGTCCAGACGCTGAACGGATTCTGCACTTCGGATTTCATCGACGAAGCGTCTGAGAAGACCGGCAAGCTGGGACTTCAGATGCACGGTGGCACCGATTGCGAAATGTACTTCAAGGACTTCGAAGTCATGCCGATCACCGACGACATGAAGAAGCTGATCGAACGCAAGTAAGTCGCGGCCTCTGCCGATAGCAGCTCCGCCTGCACAAATCGTTTAACCGCGGTGGCAACGCCCCGCGCGTCGGTGTCGTAAAACGCGCGGCCCGCTGGGCACGCGGTTAAACGAAACTGCATGAGGCCAGCTCTCCATTATTCGTTTGGTCCCGTTAGCCGCACGTACGTGGTCGCGGATGTTCCGGACGCCAATTCTTTCGCTCGCACTTCCCAAACGCCGATGCGGTCGTTGTCAGCGAAGTCGAAACGGATGCTCAATTCGCCAGCTTTGGCAGCATGAAAACCGCTGAATTCTGCTCGGCGGCCTTCGGGGGAAATGATTTCCACCTCCACCGGCACCACGGCGTCGACCGGTTGGCTCCCGTCGGTGACGGCGACATCGATCGTTATCAATTGCGACGGCGATGACTCTTTTGGCGCGGTGATGGTGAGTTCGCGGATCGGCCGCTGAGTCACCATCAGCAGACGTCCCTGGCATGGACCAAGTTGCATCGGAACGGCGATCGAACCATTGACGCTCTCCGCATCGATCTCCCGTCCCGCGATGAGATCGTACACGTGTCCGGCTTTGCGATCGATGAGGAGCGTCGTTTCGGAAGGGAGCCCGTCTTCCATGACCATTCCATAGCCGCCGACGTAGGTCCCAAATTCGCGATGATCGTTGACAGCAAAGACGTAGTCGGTCGAGCCAAAAACGCGACGCCGAGTGACAACGTCGGGATTCGACGAATCGACAGCACGCGAATACTGCGGATCGAGCCATGTCCGCAATCGCTTCGCAGCGTCCTGCAACGCGGTGCGATCTTTGTCCGCCTGCTTGGTTCGTGCAAATCGAGGAATCACCAGATCGGGCTTAATCGCCGGACAGACTTCAGCATCGCCGACAACCAATCCACCATTGCTTTGAAATTCCTGAATCAGCCGAACGACCGATTCGGTCAACACATCGCAATCGGCCATGACCAGGACTTTCGCTCCCTCGAGTCCGCCCGACAACAGCGATTGTTCGTAGAGGACGCGCGGCTGCAATTGCGCGTACATCAGGATGTGATACATATCGGCGGCCCATGAACGATTCCAGCCGTAGGTACCGCGGCGAGCAAACATTTGCGAGGTGAAGCTCTCCAGAAAGACCACGTCCGACGGTGGATCGGGAATCTGCATCAACGTCGGTCCTAAAGGCTGCACGACGTCATGAATCAATCGTTGAAGTTCGTGCTGCGTGTTTGGATTCGTGTACCGGTACGCGCCGGGCGATTCGGTTTCAACAAGCGACTGCCAGCCGTGATACATGATTCCCGTGATCGGCCGGGATAGTTTCCACCAAAAGGCTTCACGCAGATGCATCGGTGCAATGCTGATGTAATCCGCATCGGGATCCTGATCGACCCACGGCGATGCGGCGACATCGGTTGCATTTTTCTTCGGTGCAGTCTGTGACCGATACCAGATCAATTGAGTCATCTTCATGACATCTTGATCGTGGCCATTGACGCGGGCCAGTTCGAACAATTCATCGGTACACAAACCGATGCGGATTGGATCGGGGTAACTGTACGTCCAGTGTGCCAACACGTCGGCTCGGCCACCACTGCCGGCGATGCTTGGCGCACGGACCGCCGGATCATAGAAACTCCAGAACCCGTCGTGAGTATGCTGTTTCAGTCCTTCATGCAGCCGCGTGTTCAGTTCATTCCAACCATCGCCCGTCTTCCAAAACCAAGTCAGATATTGCAGGATGGGATGGTCGTCAGCGACCACTCGATTCTTCGGAAAGTCGGCGAGCTTCTGCCACTGAACGCCATTTTTGATCGTGACTTCCGCGGGAATTTCTTTGCCCGTTGCTTTTCGGTAGGCTTCGATTTCAATCGGCAAAAACGAAACCTGCGTTTCACCTCGCACCTCGGTGTGCAGCAGGGCAGAACTGAAAGCCGGATGATCGCCGTAAGCACGTCCCATCGCAGCCCCGCTGTTGAACGCAAACTCCTGCACCGCCGGGAACAAGCCGCTGATGTCATCGCGATCATAATGTTCGCCTTTGCGATCGATGCGCCGAAACGATTTTCCGACTGCCGCAGTCCTCAGCCAGCGACCTGGCGCAAGGGACGCCACGATTTGCAGATCGTTTTCGAGTGCCGCGTTCAGCATGTTGCGACCCTCGCGGATGTCTTCGGCAGAGTCGGGGAGCGCGTCGGCACCGCCGTCCCAGATCCGTTGGAACTCCGATCGCAACCCAAGGCAATGCGTGAATCCAATCTGCTTCAGGCGCGGGATCTCCTTGATCACACCATCGGTTCCGCCAACGCCCCACATCACCACCGGCATCCGATCCGGGAGCGGTCGCTTCACGATCACGACGGGAATGCGAGACGTCGTTTGGTACCCGGCATCGATACCGCCCCAGTTCGGCACCGTCGCCGAAAGTTCCACAAAGTACTCGCCCGGCTTCAATGCCGTATCGATCTTCAGCTTCAACCGATGCGACACTCCATCGCCAAGGGCCGGCACGTTCAACCGCTGCGTCGAGCCGTCGGGCAGCGTCGCCGTGACGATCGCACCGGACAACGATTCGCCAGTCCGATTGATCAACTGCGCCGTCAGAAACGCGCTCTCCGACATGCGTTGGAACACAAACCGTTCGGACTCGGGAACAAAACTGAATGGCTGAAACTCTCGCACGCCCGACGTGATCCGCACTTCGTCGATGAAGCCGGGGAAACCGCGATACAGCGAACCGATCCGATCGCCAATCGACAACGGCCGAATCGCGGCGGCCATCGGCCCGGCGGTTGCATTTGTTGATCGCCCGACGGTTGAGCCATCGACAAAAAACTCCGCGGTCCCAATACCATCGTAGGTGAACGCAACATGCCGCCAGATTCCCGCTTCCATCGGGAACGGCACGGAATACCAGTGCGTCGACTCCCGACCGCCCCCAATTTCCAAATGCAGCGATCGTGTTCCGGCCGCGCGCCCTGGCGACAACGAGAACATAAACCCTGTGTGATTGTCCGGCACGTATTTCATGTCGAGCAGCACGGCAGCGTATTTTGCGGGAAACTCTTCACCCTCTTTCGCTCGCAACCACATCTCGACGGTGAACGCTCCGCTGGGCGACAGCACCGGAGACTGGGCAACGTGCAGGCTGTGACTTTTGTCGTTAATCGGATAACCGGCTGCAGTTTCCAGGCAGCCGCCAAAGCGTCCCTCGGCACTCTGCTTCGCGCCTCGCAGCGTTCCTTTGTGTTGGTGCGATGATGCATCGTTTGTGAAAGCGTCTCCGTCCCCATCAAACTTCCAAAGCCCAAGGACTTCCGGCTCACTGGCATCGGCATACGGTGCCCACCAGCGAACTGCCGCTTCCTGTGCAAGCAACGCCGAGGCGTTCAGGGAGGCAGCCGCTATCAGGGCAAACAGAATTCGGAATACGAGTCGGTGGGGCAATGAAGTCATCGATTGTCCTCGTCAGATGTGACGGATTGGCGGGAGGAGGGGGAGGGAGAAGGTCGTCGCTGCTTCAGTTCGACTCCGTCGCAGCGACCGCCACGATTGTGTCGGTCGTCAAAGCATTCAACAACCCTCGGAATTCAATCATCCAGTGTTTCATGGTTGTCTGCAACAACCGAAAAACACATTCTCAAAACGGTTGTGTCTTCCGAGCGTGCGAGAGACTATATTGATGGTCCCCGCCTCGCGTTCGGAGCTTGCCAACTCCCGTCAGGGCGAATCAGTCTTGTGTCAGCGCAAGTCAGCCCGCACGCATTGGCGTCCGTTCCTTTAGGTAACAGGACGCTAATGCGTGCCGGCCGACACCTCCAGTCGAAAAACTGCTTCGCCCTGCAGCTCCGGCTACGAACCGAATCCTATTCCCACCTTGGAAGCGTATCATGCTGCATGTTATGAAACCCTGGGCACCTTCGTTGGTTGCCCTGGCCTGTCTGTCATTTGCACCGCTTTGCGATGCCGTGGAGCCCGAGCCACCGAAGGGCTATCGGGCGATTCTCAACGGCAAAGATCTTTCGGGATGGTACGGGTGGAATCCGCACGCGTCGGCAAAGCTTACCGGTGAAGAGAAAGCCGAAAATCTGCGCAAGCAGCGAGCGGAGTTCTCCGAACATTGGACCGTAGAAAACGGAGAACTGGTGAACGACGGGCACGGTCCCTACGCAACGACCGAAGAAGAGTTTGGCAACATCGATTTGCTGCTCGAATACAAAACCGTCCCGAAAGCCGATAGCGGCATCTATTTGCGGGGAACGCCACAAGTTCAGATTTGGGATTGGAACCAACCCTACAACTTGAAGCGACCCGACCGAAAACCTCATCAAGGTTCGGGAGGATTGTTTAACAACACCCCCGGAACCTTGGGACGCGATCCGATCATGCGTGCCGATAAGCCGTTTGGCCAATGGAATCAAGTAAGGGTTCGTCAAGTCGGCGACCGCACCTGGGTCTGGCTCAACTCGCGAGCTGTGGTCGAAGGGGCGGTGATGGAGAACTTCTGGGATCGTTCGCAACCCTTGCCCGCCAAAGGGCCGATCATGTTGCAAACTCATGGCGGTGAGATCCGCTGGCGCAACATATTTGTTCGGGAGATCAACGATCAGCAGAGTGAAAAAATTCTGGCAGCGTACCGTCCGCTGCCTCAACCAACCCAATACGACGTCTCCTACGGGCCGCATCTCAAACAGGTGCTCCATTTCTGGCAAGCCGAGTCGGACAGACCGACCCCCGTTCTGTTTTTCATTCATGGCGGGGGCTGGAGAAACGGTGGACGCTTAAGCGGACTGTCGGGGATGTTGCCAAACATTCTGAAAGAAGGCATTTCGGTCGTTTCGGTGGAATATCGATTTGTGGATGAAGCAACGGCCGATGGTGTCATGCCGCCTGTCCAAGGACCGCTCGGTGATGTCGCCCGTGCGTTGCAGTTTGTCCGCAGCAAGGCTGCCGATTGGAATCTCGACAAACAGCGGATCGGTGCATCGGGTGGATCGGCCGGAGCGTGCTCGAGTCTATGGTTAGCATTTCACCCGGACATGGCGGATCCCGACAGCGAGGATCCCGTGGCACGCGAATCGACACGGTTGTGGTGTGCCGCCGTCACCGGCGCTCAAACCACGTTGGATCCGAAGCATATGAAAGAGTGGACTCCCAACAGTCGCTATGGCGGGCATGCATTTGGTTTCGATGGTGACCCCGAAAAGAAGCTGTCCGCATTTGATGAGTTTCTAGCGAAACGCGACACGATCCTGCCGTGGATTGCTGAGTATTCGCCTTATGCGTTGGTCAGCTCCGATGATCCACCCGTCTATCTCAGCTATTCGTCGGCTCCGGCACTGGGCGAGAAGCAAAAGGATCCGACCCACACCGCCAACTTTGGCGTGAAATTGCAAGAACACTGCGAACAAGCGGGCGTCGATTGCGAACTGGTCTACCCCGGCGCCAAGGATGTTGAACATCCCACGACGACCGACTATCTGATTTGGAAATTGAAGCAGCCTAACTCATAACTGGAAACTTGAGATGCGAGTGATACAAGTTCTGTTCAAGAAAACCGTGGCGATGTTCGCCTGGAGTGCAATCTCGATTGCCTGTTGTGAATCTTTGCTGGCCCAGGCGGAAGCTGCTGTGCCACAAGGAGTGGCTGCGGGGGTTGAGAAACCGATGCGAATTTCTCCCCGTCCGGGGAACGATCGAAACAGCGAAGGCGATTTCATTCGCCTAAACGACGGCAGGCTGATGCTGATCTACACCAAGTTCGTCGGCCGCAGCGACCACGCGGCGGCTGAACTGGTTGCCCGATATTCGGACGACCAGGGGAAGACATGGACCCAAGAGGATGAATCGGTCATCGCGCGAGGCGACGGAGATGCCAATTTGATGTCGGTATCCTTGTTAAGGCTGCAGGATGGCCGAATCGCGTTGTTCTACATCCGCAAGTATAAAAGTCCGGAGACGGCGAAGTATCCCTTCTTGGATACGATCTTGATGCAGGTCAGTGAGGACGAGGCAAAAACGTGGTCGGAGCCCGTTGAAGTGACACCTGCGGATGAACCCGCCTACCGCGTGCTGAATAACGATCGCGTGATCCAACTCAAAAGTGGACGTCTGGTTGCCCCTGTCGCAACGCACTACCAAACGGGATGGCCCGGATGGCGAAACTCCGCACAGATCCATTGCTATCTGTCGGACGATCTTGGCAAGACCTGGCGTTCCTCGCGCAGCACGTTGGAATCCAAACTGTTGGCTCAGGAACCTGCAGTCGTCGAACTCAAGGATGGTCGAGTCATGATGCTGTGCCGCAGCCAGGACTGCCAATTGGTGACCTATTCATCCGATGGCGGCGAAACATGGACCGAATTAGAACGTTCGAACATCCCTCAACCGTCCCCCTCCCCCGCGACGATCGAACGCATTCCTTCGACAGGCGATCTGTTGCTGGTTTGGAACAACGGAGACGATCCGCTGGCAAAAAAGAAGCCGATCGGCCGTCGACCTTTCACCGCAGCGATCTCCAGCGACGACGGTGTCACATGGAAGAACGTCAAGAATATCGGCACCGATCCCGACGGATGGTACTGCTATACAGCCATGGCATTTGTGGGGGAGCAGGTGGTGCTTGGGCACTGTGAATTCCCACGGTTGAATTCTTTCCAGATCACTCGCTTTCCAGTGACTTGGTTGTACGAAACGGCTGAATCTTCGAAGTAGCGTTGCAGTCCGATCGAGAGGCTTTGATTCTCTATCGAAGCCTCTCGTCTAAGACATCCGTAGCACCAGGAAACGATTCGGACTACACATTTCTTGGAAGTGTCGTTTGCTTCCCGCCCCATGCCCTGCGATCCCATTATGCTGACGCGATTTCCATTAAACGGGGTAGTGTTACGAGCGGCGACCGTTGGGTGTTGCACAGCGTTTATCTCCTTTCTGGCGTTGGGCAACCTCAGCGCGGCGACGGTTGAAGACCACACGTTCATCGCCACATGTGATGGCTCCGAACAGCGATACGTCCTCGTCACGCCCGACGCGTTCAGCTCCGATCAACGTGTCGACTTAATCATTGCTTTGCATGGTCACGGTTCCGATCGCTGGCAGTTCGTTCGGCAGAATCGCGGCGAGTGCCGAGCGGTTCGCGATGTGGCGGCAAACACCGGTGCGTTGCTAGTCTCGCCCGACTATCGAGCCAAGACTTCTTGGATGGGACCGAAGGCCGAAGCGGATGTGGTGCAGATCATCGAATCGATGAAAGGTGAGTTTCGTATCGGGCGTGTGATCCTGTGCGGTGGTTCGATGGGAGGAACGGGAGCGTTAACGTTTACGGCCTTGCATTCCCACCTGATCGATGCCGTTGTCTCCCTGAACGGAACAGCAAACCTTGTCGAATACGAGCGGTTCCTCGATGCGATCGCGGAATCTTATGGCGGCACAAAACAACAGATCCCCGACGAATACCGTCGGCGTAGCGCCGAATTTGCTCCCGACCGATTCACGATGCCACTGGCGGTAACAACCGGCGGCGGTGACGAGATCGTGCCGGCTGACAGCGTGCTGCGACTGGTTGAAAAAGTTCAACATACGAATCGCCACGTCCTCAGTCTTCATCGTCCCGAAGGAGGCCACAGCACCACCTACGACGACACAAAGCAGGCTCTTGAGTTTGCATTTAAGGCTCTGCAAAACCTTTAGATGGCAGTGACGCCGACAGAAGACATAAGTCACTTAATCCCCTCCCGGGACTTGTATAATCGAGCGATCGACGCCCGGACGAACTTAGTTCACATCGACTTCCGCACCCTTTGAATGGAAAAGACCAAAATGCATACGCGACGCGATTGGATGAAGACGGCGGCAGTACTGGGCATCGCAGCGACCGGTCACGCGGGAGTGGGACCGAAGGCGAGCGCTGACCAACCGGGGAACGTTAAATCGAATCCGATCGAAATTGGTTCGCGACGTGAACTGTTCGTCGATGATTATCTCATCGAGCGACTCGACGGCGTCCGGCTCGAATTGAACCGCCCGCAACGGCGTGAGATCGTCTTTCGCACCGACGCGCCGTGGGAGGGAAACGGAAGTGCCTATCAGAGCGTCTTCCGCGACGGCGACCGTTTCCGAATGTACTACCGCGGCGGTCACCATACTGCGTCGAAAGCCTACGAGAAGCAGAAGAACTCGTGGGAGACGTTGTGCCTGGCCGAGAGTCACGACGGCATCAACTGGACGCGGCCCGAACTGGACATCGTCGAGTTTGAAGGATCGACGAAGAACAACTTGATCCTCGACGCCAAGCTGGTCGCTGAGATCGGTGGCAGCCCCGCCCACACAGCCACTTTCAAAGACACCAATCCCGATTGTCCCGAGGAGGAACGATATAAGATCGTGATCTATGGAACGAAACCTAGGGGACTGTATCTGATGGTCTCTGCCGATGGTGTCCGTTTTCGTTTAAAGAGCAAGAAACCCTTTACCACCATCGGTGCCTTCGATTCCCAGAACCTCATGTTTTGGGATTCGGTGGGGAAGGTTTATCGCGAGTACCACCGTCAATTCGACGAGGGCGTACGGGGCATCATGACGGCGACATCGACCGATCCGAGTCGTTTCCCCGAACCGCAATGGCTCGAATACCCCGGCGCCCCCGAACAGGCGTTGTATACGAATCAGATCCAGCCCTATTACCGAGCGCCCCACATTTTCATGGGCTTTCCAATGCGTTATGTCGACCGCGGTTGGTCGCCATCGATGAAACAATTGCCGGGGCTTGAAGAGCGTGAGTATCGTGCTAAGCAACATCCTCGTTTCGGCACCACGGTGACCGATGCTGCGTTTATGACCAGTCGAGACGGCGAGAGCTTTTCCCGTTGGGGTGAAGCCTTCATCCAGCCCGGCCCCTCCACTAAAGACTCTTGGGTTTACGGCGACAACTTTATCTTCTGGGGCATGCTGCAAACCAAATCGGACCTCGACGGGGCCCCCGACGACATCTCGCTCTACGCCACCGAAGGCTATTGGCAAGGCGATTCCACATCGGTCCGCCGGTACACCTTGCGGCAGGACGGATTTGTATCGGCGCGGGCTGATTGGAAAGGGGGCTCGCTCGTAACCAAGCCCTTTACCTTTGAAGGGACACAGTTGGAACTCAACTTCGCAACCTCAGCCGCGGGGACGGTTCGAATCGAGATTCAAGACGAGGCGGGAAAGCCGATCGACGGATTTGCGATGGAAGATTGCCCAGAGATCTTCGGCGACACGATCGCAAGAACCGTCACCTGGAACAAGACGCAAGACGTCTCGTCCCTGGCGGGCAAACCAATCCGATTGCGATTCGAACTCCAAGACGCGGACGTCTTCAGTTTTAAGTTTTCATAAGCTGGAGTCGAGTCTTGCATCGGCCTCCGGCCTTGCATCTTCAATGTTCGCCTTGGCTTCCGGCGACTTACGCCGCCGGCAGTTCCTGTGCCGGCCTCCGGCCTGTGAACCTTGAGCCTGTGAACCCACGGCGTGATTCTGGATTTGGCGAAGCGACAGCTCCATCGCTTTCATCTGCCTGAGGGGCGAAGCTCCGATCCATTGCATAGCCCAGGTCAAGCGCAGCGAGCCCCGCGAGCGAAGCGCCGGCCTGGGCAACACGCCCGGGCGCGCAGTCCAGCACGAAGCCGCGGATGCGGCGGCCACATCGGGGAAACCGTTGGCGATCTTGGCTTGCTACTGGAAATCCGATTCTGACTGGGCGACAATGGGGATTCCCTCACTTCGGTTTTCTCCAATCCCGCCTCTCCTTGGAATCCCAAACATGCCTCTCCCCGCCTCGCAACCCAATCCATCGCGCCGTCGCTTCTTAACTCAGGCCGCTGCCGTTACTGCGATCGCCGCCAGTTCGCCGATCAAAGTGCGAGCCGCTGCCAACGATCGAATGAACATCGCCTTCATCGGAGTCGGTGGGCGCGGCGGCGGGAATTTGAATTCGGTCGCCAAAGATCCTTCGGTGAACGTGGTGGCGCTGTGCGACGTCAATCGCCGCAACCTAGAAAAGGCGGCTTCGCAACATCCCAAGGCGCGGACCTTCGAAGATTTCCGCAAGCTGTACGACGATGCCAACGATATCGATGCGGTTGTCATTTCGACCAGCGAGCATACGCACGCGTATGCGACGATGCCGGCGCTGCGATTGGGCAAACACGTCTATTGTGAAAAGCCGCTGACTCACAATGTCTACGAATCGCGAGCGATCACCAAAGCCGCAGCCGATGCGGGCGTGGTCACTCAGATGGGAACACAGATCCACGCCACGTCGAACTATCGCCGCGTGGTCGAATTGGTCCAAAGTGGGGCGATCGGCAACGTCGGCGAAGTCCACACCTGGGTCGGCCGAGCTTGGGGACTGCAAAGCCCCGAAGAGGCAAAAGCGAATCGCGACATCGTTTCGGTGCAGGAAATGCCAACCGAAGGGATGACGCCGCCCGAATATCTGAACTGGGACCTGTGGCTGGGGCCAGCTCAGTATCGTCCCTTCCACGAAGTCTATTTCCCCGGTCCCAAATGGTATCGCTGGTGGGACTTTGGCAACGGCACGATGAGCGACCTCGGCAGCCACTGGAACGATCTCGCCTACTGGGCGATGAAGTTCGATGCCCCGACGTCGATCGAAGCGTTTGGCGACGAACCGCATCCGGAGATCGCACCGGCGTCGATGTCGGCGGTCTACGAATACGGAGCCCGCGGCGATCTGCCGGCGGCCAAGCACTTCTGGTACCAGGGATCGCACAAGCCGCAGATCTGGAAAGACAAGGGAATCCCTCAGTGGGGCAGCGGCACGCTGTTCATCGGCGACAAGGGGATGCTGCTGTCGGACTACAGCAAACACGTGCTGTTGCCCGAAGCCGACTTTGCCGACTTCAAACGTCCCGAACCCTTTATCGCCGATTCGCCCGGGCACCATCAAGAATGGATCAACGCCTGCAAGGGTGAGGGCGAGACGGGGAGCCCTTTCAGTTACGCCGGGCCGTTGACCGAAGCGAATCACTTGGGGAACGTCGCCTTCCGCGCCGGACAAAAGATCCTGTGGGACAGCGAAGCGATGAAGATCACCAACATGGATGGCGAGCGATTCCTACGGCGGATGAACCCGCGCGATGGCTGGTCGTTGGGTTAAGCGTTCGCTGAAAGCCTGGGTACAATAGGTCCGGAGAGTTTCGCTCTCCGGACGGCGTCTTCGCTGGCCGCCTGAAAAAATGCCAGCGATACTTTTCTAATCAAAATCGATTCGATCGGGTCCTCGTCGCCATGAATCCTGCCTTTCTCAACGATATCGATTCTCGGATGCGAAAGGACTGGACGTCGTTTGTCGAAGTCTGGCAACAGACGAAAGATCAGTGGCGCGACGCGAAGTGCCGGCAGTTCGAACAGGAAGACCTGCAACCGCTGCCGGGTGTGATGAGCCAAACGTCCGCAGCGATCGCGGAATTTCGCGATTTCGCCGCGCGGGTCTCTCAAGAATTACGCGACGAAGAATCGGAAAACGATTTTTTCGTCTAGCCAGGGCAACGCAGTGTTTGAACAGCCGGTATCAGCCGCAACGCGATAGCGTCCGGTTCGGCTGAACACAAACACGCGGTCGCTCTGTTTGGCTAGCGTCGGTGCAAACCGGTACACTGATGTAGAGCGTAAACTTTAACAGTGGGCTCCACGCTGCGCCCCCTGTGTTGCTATCTCAAAGAGCACCGATCGATGACAACAGGATTGTTTACCCCCAAGCGTCAAGGGCTGCTGCTGCGCGGTTTGGCCGATCGCTGCGCCAATGGAGTCGAGCAATGGGAACGTTTGGGGACACAGCACGCCGAGCGTTTGGCGGCATTGCTGCAGCAACAACTGCAGGAAAAACAGCATCTGCAAGCGGAATCCGAGGCCGTGCTGCGCGAGTCGCTGAAGCGGTGGGATCAGGCCGACGAGATGGTGACGTCGGCGTACGAGCGGAATGTGCTCGAGGCGCGCAGCGAATTAAATCGGATGCAGGTCGAATTCAAACGCCGGCATCGCCAGGGGATTCAAGAGATTGGTCAGCGGTGCGACGAATCGAAAAAGCAGGCGACGCAGGTCTTCGAATCGAAAAAGGGGCTGCCCGCGCAGCAGAAGACGCGCGATACCAATCGGTTGACCGCCGCCTGGAACGAGATCCACCAACGGCTGGAAACGGGCCGCGAGATCGCGATGAAACGGCTGCATCAATTGAACGATCCGCCGGCGATCTCCGAATCTTACCAACCGCCAGCTTCGGTCGATCAGGCGATCGAAACGCTGGATCGATTGACCGCCGACTGCGACGAACACCTGACGCAGCTGGGGGATGACTTTTCGGTCCGATTTCTCGAATCGGTTTATCCGGCGATCGTGATGCTGTTGTCGCTGATCGTCTGGTCTCTGGGCGTGCTGTTTATGGGAGCCCAACCGCCGGCGCTGTGGTTGGCCGCTGGGCTCGGCGTGCCGATCGTCGTGGGGATCCTCTGTTTTGCGATCTTCACTCCGCGGCTGAAGCGGATCACACGGCAATGGTATCCCGGCATCGAACAGGCTGCCGCCGATGCGGTCGCCGTCGTCAAAGATGGCCAGGAGTGTGCCACCAAAGCGGCCCAAACGCTCGCCCAACAGATCAAGGACCAACACCAGCAAGCCCTACGTCAGGCGGATGAGACGAAGCGGCAGCAGACCGATGCATTGGAAGCGAAGCTGAAGCAGGAACGCGAGCAGCGGGAATCGACGTTGCGCGACCGGATCGCCGCGTTGGAGAACAACTATCACGATTCGTTTGCCGGGGTCGAAAACAGCCACGGCAGCGAGTTCTCCGATCTCAGCCGAGCTCACAAACAACGGCTCGCCGACGCCAATACGCAGCGCCTGGCCAAGCGTGAACAACTGGCCGCCGCTCAAGAGGCGGAGGACCAGTCGGTCGCTCAGCGGCTGCGCGACGGACTCCGTCGCGGACTCGGCCACATCGACACCGCCAACGCCCAGATGCAGCAGCAACATCCCGATTGGGAATCGGTCGTCGCCGGAAACCTGGGAACGGTCTCTTCGCTCTCCCTCGCACCGGTCGGCTATCTCGATGTCGCCGATTATTTGCGACGGTCGGTCGAGATTGCAGCTTCGAAAAGCGAGCACGATCCGGCCATCGCCGCTCACAACGGATCGGCCGCGATCGCCGGCAAGGACTACGTCCGCCATGGGCTCTCGATCGCCGACACGTTGCCCGAACCGATGCCCAATCGGTTGCCCGTCGCGTTGACCGCGACCGAACATTCGGGGCTGTTGATCGATTGTCCGGGAGGCAGCAGCGAAGCGGTGATCGATTTGGTGCGGGCCGTTTTGTGGAGACTGTTGGCCGCGCTGCCGCCGGGAGAATTAAAGCTGACGCTGTTGGATCCGATCGGGCGCGGGCAGACCTTTGCCTCGCTGATGGCACTCTCGGATCACGATCCCACGCTGGTCGGGCACCGCGCCTGGACCCAGCCGAATCAGATCGAAGCCCGTTTGGCCGAACTGACGCAGCACATGGAAGACGTGCTGCAAACCTATCTCCGCGACAACTATGAAACGATCGACCAATACAATGCTCAAGCCGGTGCGATGGCCGAACCGTACCGCGTCGTCGCGGCGATCGGCATCCCCAGCGGGCTGACTCCCGCCGGCTACGCCAACCTGCGCGTGCTGCTAGAGAACGGCCGCCGTTGTGGAATCATCACCGTCCTGGTCCGCGATCCAGAGGCGGCCTGGCCTCACGATTTTGCCGCGTTGCCGATGGAACGACTGCTCCATTTACAAGTCGATTCGCAGGGGCGGATCCGGCACACCGATCCACTATTGGGCGAGCTGCCGTTTTCGCCAATCCAACCGCCTCCCAACGGAATGGCGGCGGAACTTGTCGAGAATATCGGTCGTGGAGCGCTCGATGGCCGCCGCGTCGAAATTCCGTTCGACGATGTGATGCCAGCGGATCTGTACAACGATGGCGACGCTTCCGACGGGCTCGACATTCCGCTGGGCCAGCAAGGGGCAGGACGTCGGTTGCGGATGCAATTGGGCGAAGGGGTTCGCCAACACATGCTGGTCGCCGGTAAAACCGGGTCGGGTAAAAGTACGCTGCTGCACACGATCATCACCGCCGGGGCGCTGAAGTACAGCCCCGACGAACTGCATGTCTATCTGTTGGACTTCAAAAAAGGGGTCGAGTTCAAACTGTACGCCGACGCGAAACTGCCGCATGCCCGCGTGATCGGAATCGAAAGCGAACGGGAATTCGGCCAAAGTGTGCTGGAACGACTCGATCGCGAACTGCAGCGTCGCGGTGAATTGTTCCGAGCCAGCGGCGTGCAAGAGGTGGGCGAATACCGCCGCACATCGGGCCAAGCGATGCCGCGGATCATGCTTGTCGTCGACGAGTTCCAAGAGCTATTCATCCGCGACGACCGGATCGCTCAAGATTGCACGATGCTGTTAGATCGCTTGGTCCGGCAGGGGCGATCGTTTGGTATGCACGTCATCTTGAGCAGCCAGTCGCTGGCAGGTGCGTATTCGCTGCCTCGTAATACGCTCGGTCAGATGGCGGTTCGCGTGGCGCTGCAGTGCAGTGAATCGGACGCGTTGGTGATCCTAGCCGAAGACAACAACGCCGCCCGTTTGCTGAGCCGGCCGGGTGAAGCGATCTACAACGACGCCGGTGGTTTGGTCGAAGGGAACCAACCGTTCCAAGTCGGATGGTTGGACCACAATCGCCACCGCGATCTGTTGAACGGTCTCGCCGAACGTTATCCCGAAGCGGAAACCGATTACGGTCCGACGGTGATCTTCGAAGGAAATCGCCCGGCCCGTTGGTCCGCTGCCGTCGCAGAGGCGGCGCTGGTGGGGGACGAAAAGAAACCGGCTTCGGTTCACGATGGCTTTGGCGGTCTGTTGGGCGAAGCGGTTGCGATCGGCCCGCCGGTTGGATTGCGATTGCCCGCCCAGCCCGGCCGCAACGTGTTGATGGTCTGCGGCGATGCCGACCTGTCGCGCGATGTCCTGGGCATTTCGATCGCGTCGCTCTATGGCGGTGCGATGGCTCAAGGGAAAACGCTGCGCGTCGTGATGCTCGACGGGCGTCGTTCGGGCGACGATGCCCATTCGGCGGCGGAGTTCGCCATCGCCAGCGGCGTGCCAGTGGAACATATCAAGCCGCGCGATGCCGAGGCGAAGCTGTTAGAGCTTGCCGAACTGGTCGCTGCTCGAAATCAAATGGATGCTCCCGAAGAGGAGCCGCCGGTGCTGGTGGTGATCGATCCGTTGGAACGCTTCCGCGACCTGCGGCAGGAGGAGAACTCGTTCAGCTTTTCGCTCGACGCCGCCCCCAAGCAGAGTGGCGGATCGGCGTTGCAGAACCTATTAAAGGATGGATCGGCGGCGGCGGTGCATGCAATCGTCAGCTGTGGCAGTGTCGAGACGGTTGGCCGATGGTTGTCGCGGCAAACGCAACACGATCTGGAGATCAACATCCTGGGGCGGATGAGCATCAGCGACTCGTCTCAGCTGATCGACAGTCCTGAAGCGGGGCGTCTTAGCCCCGCGTCGATGCTGGTTTACGACGACTCGAGCGGCCGGATGGAGAAGTTCCGCGTCTTTGACCTGCCCCCCGCCGAGGCGATGCAAGCGTGGCTGGAGAGTCGGACGGTTGGCAAAAATTAGCGGAAACTGCATTTCCTTGCGATCAACAAGACCTACAATCGGACTATCGTTGCAAACGGGGGCTTGGCTAAGATCGTCCCCGCGACGTGCAGAAATCTCAGCCCAACCGACTCGTGCCAATGGAATCCGGTTAGAAAACGATGCGACAGATTATTACGACGACCGTTTTAGGAATGCGGCTTGCTAGCCTAACTCTGGTCGCCTACTGGAGCGTGATTTTCACCGGAACGCACATTCCTAGTGTCCGTCTGCCCTCGTTCAGCAACGCCGACAAGGCTTATCACTTTGCTGCGTTTACGGGGCTGGCCATCCTGCTGGCCTGGGCGCTCCCCAAGAGTCGGCGTCATCCGCGGCGGCATCTTTTGATCGCACTGGGGATTGGAGTCGCGTATGCGATCTTCGATGAATCGACCCAGTTACTGGTGCGTGGACGGAGTGCGGAAGTGCTCGATTTTGCGGCCGATTGCGGGGGACTGCTCACCGGCCTGTTCGTCTACAGCGTGCTGCGGAGCCTGATCGCTCCGCCGCTGCCAAAACTGCATCAACCCTCTTGCGGCGGACGCGTTGGCATGTGACGTGGGTAGGGTGGGTTCTCTGCCAGTGGAGCGGTGAGCCCTGTTTCCTGTTCCCATTGCCAACGTTCGTTTGGCGTGGCGTAGAACCGCAACCAGGTGTCGTTGTCGCCATCGTCGAAACATCGCCAATGCAAGAAATTGCGGGGCAGATCGACTTTCTTTTCGCGGCAGGGCAAGATATCGCGGAAGATGATCTTATAGAGTTCGCGATCGGTCAGGTGATCGGTACACTCTAGGATGATCCGTTTGCTGTGCAAGCGTTCGATCGCGTTCCACAGACAATCGTGCAGTTCGTCGCGATCCAATTCGTCGGGGTGGGGTAGTGCCAACGCAGGCTCGAACCAGTGGCTGATCGGAATCGCAGGGGCCCGCTCCCAAGCAAGCATCGAAGCGAGAAACTCGTTCTCCTGCGACAGCGGCATGCGGCGAACATCGATCCGAGAGACCGATTCATCGATGTACGGTTCCAGCTCGTCGCGCAGTTGCGCGTTCAGCATCAGTTGGTCGACCTCGTCCATCGTGGGTCGATTGGAATATGACATGTTTGGATCGGGGGTGATCGAGGCGAAAATGAGATGACGCGCTGGCCACATGCGAGGCGTTCACTGCGTACAAATCTATCAACTGACCGCGAGCCCTCAACAAATGAAGCCAGGAAATCAGCCCGGTTGGTTGAGAATCCTATCCAGCGGTGTCCCACAATCGTTACGAACGTCACGGTTCCACACGCTAGCAATGGCAAAATTTTCGGATTGGCTTGCCTTTCCCGATTTCTCGTTTTCCCAGGGCCGCCGATGCGATTCTTTCGCCGCGGGGCGATTGGCTGATCGGATCGCCTCTGCGGCGCCGATATTCCATCGCAGACGCCATAGACATCGAGCATCCCGATCGGCTATATGCCGAGGAAACAATGCGAGAGGTACCGAATCACATGTCCATTCAACGAATCACCCTGTCGACGCTGATCGTAATCAGCACGGTGACGAGCAGTTTCGCCCAGTACAATCAAACTTCGGGCGCGGCTGTTGGCGGCGTCGCTGGTGCCGCAATCGGTGCTGCGATCGGCGAAAACAACGATGAACCGCTTGCCGGTGCCTTGATCGGCGGTGCGCTTGGCCTGATCACCGGAGCGACGGTTGGGAAAGCCAAAGACAACAATATCGCACGCCAGGAAGCTTACGCACAGCAGCAATACCAGCAGCGCATGCAGGGGGCTGTCTCGACCTACGACGTCGCTCAAATGACCCGCAGTGGTCTGGGCGTTCAGGTCGTGATCAACCACATCCAACAAAATGGGGTAGTCAAGCGTCCCGAGGTGAACGACATCATTTGGATGCACCAACAAGGTGTCCCCGAACCGGTGATCAGCGCGATGCAAAACGCTCCCGTCGGTTCGCCCAGCGCCGTTCCGACGACGGTTGTGAGAGCACCCGCCCCTGTGGTTGTCGAAGAATACCACTACGTCTCTCCGCCACCGGTCGTCTATCGCCCGCGATATTACGCGCCGCCACGCCATCATTATCACCATGGGCATCGCGGCCGACCGGGCTACAGTTTTGGAATCTCCGTCGGTCGTTAGATAGATTGACCGCTGCGAAGCTGCTAACCTGGAAGCGTTCCTAAACCACGCTTCCCATTGGTTGCAGCCCGCCGTGAAATGGATCTCCCACCTATCGCTGGTCGTCGTCTTGTTCAGCAGCAGTCTGCTGGCGGCGGCCGATGTCCGCGACGCGGAACAACAGTTTCGCCAAGGCGAGTACCGGCAAGCGTTGGCAGCAGCCAAAGCAGAGGTCGATCGCGGCGTCTGGAACGAGCGTTGGCCGCTGCTGTTGATCCAGTGCCAATTGCTGCTGGGGCAATACCCTCAATCGCGGGCGACCTACGAAGCCGCGCTGCAGCGCTATTCCAGCAGCATCCCGCTGCGGCAACTCGGCGGCGATGTCTATCGCTTCAACAACGATCCGGTTCGCGGCGAGCGGGAGCTCGAAACGATCCTCGAGATCGTCCGCCGATCCCCCTGGCGATACAGCGACAAAGAGAATCTGATCGCCATCGGCCGCTACTTCCTGCACCGCGGCGAAGATGCCAAAAAGGTGCTGGAGCTGTTCTACGATCGGGTCCGCAACACCGACGCAAACTTTGTCGATGCCTATGTCGCCAGCGGTGAACTGGCGCTCGAAAAACACGATTACGCGATGGCCGCCAAGGATCTCGATCGCGCGGCGAAGATGAAGCCGGACGATCCGCAGATCGCCTTTCTGCAATTCGAAGCTTGGCAGAGTAGCGATTCGCAGCGGGCTCAGGAGATGCGATCCCGAGCCCTTTCGCTGAACCCAAACCATCTGCCCAGCCTGCTGTCGTTGGCCGATGATGCGATTGATGCGGAACAGTTTGAACAGGCCGAAGAGATCCTGCAGACGATCCTGCGAATCAATCCGTATCAGCCGCAAGCTTGGGCCTACCATGCGGTGATCGCTCATCTGCAAGGACACTTCGAAGCCGAACGGTTGCTTCGCAAAGCCGCCTTGTGCCGCTGGGAATCGAATCCGGAGGTCGATCATTTGATCGGCAACAAGCTGTCGCGGCACTACCGGTTTGCCGAGGGAGCCGAATACCAGCAGCGGGCGCTGAAGAAGAAGCCGGACTTTGTCGAGGCGAAGTTTCAACTGGCGCAAGACCTGTTGCGAATCGGCCAGGACGAAGCGGGCTGGAAAATGGCCGACGAGGTTTTCCAACAGGATGGCTACAATGTCGTCGCTCACAACTTGGTCAACCTGCACGACGTGCTGCGGAAATTCACGACGCTCGAAGCCGAAGGGTTCCAGATTCGGATGGACGCCCGCGAAGCGAGGATCTACGGTGACGACGTGATCGATCTGCTGGCCCAGGCTCGGCAGACGCTGACCGAAAAGTACGCGGTCGAATTGGATGAACCGACGATCATCGAGATCTTTCCACAGCAGAAGGACTTCGCCATCCGGACCTTCGGCGTCCCTGGCGGTGCGGGGTTCCTGGGCGTCTGCTTCGGTCGATTGATCACCGCCAACAGTCCGGCTTCGCAGACGCAGACGCCGGCGAATTGGAAGGCGGTGCTGTGGCATGAGTTCTGCCACGTGGTCACGCTGCAGAAAACAAAGAACCGGATGCCGCGATGGCTCAGCGAAGGGATCTCGGTCTACGAGGAATTGCAACGCGACGAGCGGTGGGGCCAGTCGATGACGCCCACCTATCGCGAGATGATCCTCGGCGACGCCTTCACGCCGATGAGCGATCTGAGCAGTGCGTTTATGCAACCCAAGTCGGCCATGCACCTGCAATTTGCTTACTACGAATCGTCGCTGGCGGTCCGCTACATCGTCGAAAACCACGGCTTCGATACGCTCAAAAAAATCTTGGCCGACCTGGCGATCGGGCTGTCGATTAACGATGCGCTCACCCGTTCGATTGGGTCGCTGGAGGTGATCGACCAACAGTTTGCCGACTTTGCCAAATCGCTGGCCAACGATTACGGCAAGCCGGAAGCCTGGAAACGGGAGGCGCCCGAAGCGGCTGAAATCGATCCCAACGATCCGTTTTCCGGTTTGGTCGACGAGCCATCGCCGACGCGATTTGAAATCCTGTTAAAGCAAGCTGCAGCTCAGGTGGCTGCAAAAAAATGGAGCGAAGCGCTCGACACGATCGCCGAGACGCGGAAGCTGTTCGAAGAGTCCGACATTCCGATCGCGCTGCTGTCGCTGGAAGCGGAAGTCTACCGCCAGCAACAGGCGACTGACCAGGAACTGCAGGTGCTGACATCGATCGCCAAACGGTCATCCGATTCCGTCGCCAGCTATCGACGGTTGATCGACATCGCCGAACAACAACAGGACTGGGAAGCTGTCGCTCGCTACGCCGATCAACTGGCCGCCGTCAATCCGTTGACCGCCGAAGTGCAAGAACAGATCGCACGTGCAGCGGAACAGACCGGCACGTATCAGCGAAGCGTTCGCGCGTTGCAGGCGTTAACCGAAATGGAACCGATCGATCCGGCGGGGCTGCGATTTCGCTTGGCCAAGTCGTTGGCTGAGGTCGGCGAGACGCCGGCCGCTCGCCGCCAGCTGTTGATCGCCTTGGAACAAGCTCCCCGATTCCGCGACGCTCATCGCTTGCTGTTACGGCTGAACCAACCGCCTGCCAGCGAACCATCGCCTGCGGCGGAAGCCCCCAAAACCGACGAGCCAACGGAAGCCGAGGCCCAAGCCGAAGAGGGATCGGATTCCGATCCGCCCGCCGAACCGGACGAGCCAGCGGACAACGACGAGCCAGCGGAATCGGCCCCCCAGTCCGATGTCGACACGCAACAGGAGAACGCCCCGTGAACCGCAAACCGATGATCATTGCAGGACTGTTGTTGGCGATCGCGGTGACGTCGCTGGCGATGGCTCAACGGTGGCGTCGCGATCGCGACTGGCAAAGCGTCGGCCGTGGCGATGTCCCCGATTGGGAGACAAACGCCGATTTCCCGAACGACATGTTTACTTTCGTGCGGATCAAATACCAATCGGCGGGCTGGGGCCGCGGCGGCGGTTGGGATACCGACTACCGCGACAGCGACCTGAACTTCTCGCTTCGGCTGCATCAACTGACCTCGCTGAACGTGAACCCCGAACCGATCGTCTTGGAACTGACCGATCCCAAGCTGTTCGATTATCCCTGGATCTACATCATCGAACCGGGGCGGTTGATGTTCACGCAGCCGGAGGTCGTCGCGCTGCGGCGCTACCTCGATAACGGCGGCTTCCTGATGATCGACGACTTCTGGGGCGATGAGGAATGGCAGAACCTCTACTACCAAATGAAGCGGGTCTTTCCCGATCGCGAGCCAGAGGATGTGCCGCTGTCGCACGAGATCTTCCAGTGCGTCTATCCGCTGAAGATCAAACCGCAGGTGCCGTCGATCGGTGCCTGGGGCGGTCGAGGCGGCCGAACTTGGGAACGTGGCCCCGACACGCAAACGCCCAACTATCGATCGATCACCGACGACGCGGGGCGGATCATGGTCTTCATCTGCCACAACACCGACCTCGGCGACGGCTGGGAACGCGAGGCGGAAAGCCCCGACTATTTTGAAGAGATGTCGGTCAAATACGCCTACCCGTTGGGGATCAACATCGTCACCTACGCGATGACGCACTAAACCGCATCGCCGCCGAGATCACCGCTCCGCGGCTGGTTACCCGCCGATCTGATACATCGCCCGCTGCGGCTGCTGGAATCCAGGCCGTGAGATCAGATGGCCAGCCTCTTTGGCGGCGACGCTTTCGGTGATCAAGTTCCGCAGATCAGCGTCGCTAGCGCCCGACCGCAATAGCGTTCGGAGATCCCAGTTGCGATCGGAGAACAGACAGTTCCGCTTGCCCCCGCCCACACAAAATTGCCGCTGGAGTCGAGGCTTCAGCCGAAACGGATGAGTCGGTCGCTGCCTGTTTCCGATCGCAAACCAATTTAAAAAGCGATTTTGCCACAGAGGTCACTGAGACCACAGAGAAACCCATTTTCAAAGACACTCTCGGTGGCCTCTGACTTCTCTGTGGCAAAGGGAGCGAATGCGGGATAGCCGCTAACCGATTGCCCTGAATTGTTGTGCGATTGGGAGAGTTGCGTTTTGAGGCGGGGGCCCACTTCCGCATGTGCCCCACTATATTTCCACCCCTGAATGACAGCGATCTCGATGATGACAACGTTGCGACGGAGTGTTATCCGCCGATCTGATACATCGCCCGCTGGGGCTGCTGGAATCCGGGCCGCGAGATCAGGTGACCGGGCTCTTTGGCGGCGACGCTTTCGCTGATCAAGTTCCGCAGATCGGCGTCACTAGCGCCCGACCGCAATAGCATTCGGAGATCCCAGTTGCGATCGGAGAACAGACAGTTCCGCAAGCCGCCGCCCACACAAAATTGCCGCTGGAGTCGAGGCTTCAGCCGAAACGGATGAGTCGGTCGCTGCCTGTTTCCGATCGCAAACCAATTTAAAAAGCGAGTTTGCCACAGAGGTCACTGAGACCACAGAGAAACCCATTTTCAAAGACACTCTCGGTGGCCTCTGAGTTCTCTGTGGCAAAGGGAGCGAATGCGGGATACCCGCTAACCGATTGCCCTGAATTGTTGTGCGATTGGGAGAGTTGCGTTTTGAGGCGGGGGCCCACTTCCGCATGTGCCCCACTATATTTCCACCCCTGAATGACAGCGATCTCGATGATGACAACGTTGCGACGGAGTGTTATCCGCCGATCTGATACATCGCCCGCTGCGGCTGCTGGAATCCAGGCCGCGAGATCAGATGACCGGGCTCTTTCGCGGCGACGCTTTCGCTGATCAAGTTCCGCAGATCGGCGTCACTAGCGCCCGACCGCAATAGCATTCGGAGATCCCAGTTGCGATCGGAGAACAGACAGTTCCGCAAGCCGCCGCCCACACAAAATTGCCGCTGGAGTCGAGGCTTCAGCCGAAACGGATGAGTCGGTCGCTGCCTGTTTCCGATCGCAAACCAATTTAAAAAGCGAGTTTGCCACAGAGGTCACTGAGACCACAGAGAAACCCATTTTCAAAGACACTCTCGGTGGCCTCTGAGTTCTCTGTGGCAAAGGGAGCGAATGCGGGATACCCGCTAACCGATTGCCCTGAATTGTTGTGCGATTGGGAGAGTTGCGTTTTGAGGCGGGGGCCCACTTCCGCATGTGCCCCACTATATTTCCACCCCTGAATGACAGCGATCTCGATGATGACAACGTTGCGACGGAGTGTTATCCGCCGATCTGATACATCGCCCGCTGCGGCTGCTGGAATCCAGGCCGCGAGATCAGATGACCGGGCTCTTTCGCGGCGACGCTTTCGCTGATCAAGTTCCGCAGATCGGCGTCACTAGCGCCCGACCGCAATAGCGATCGAAGATCCCAGTTGCGATCGGAGAACAGACAATTGCGCAGGCCGCCGTCAGCCGTTAACCGCAGCCGATCGCAGGCATTACAAAACGGCTTCGAGACCGGATTGATAAAACCGACGCGGCCGCTGCCGTCGGCGAATCGGTAGTCGATCGCCGGTTGAGCGGGATCGTCGCGGCCGGTTTCCTGCAGCGGCCCATATTGGGTTTCCAACCGTTGGCGGATCGCGTCGCCTGTTAAAACGTTGTCATCACGCCATGCCCGATCGGCATCCAATGGCATGTATTCGATGAACCGTAGCGTTAAATTTCGGCGGCGGGCGAAATCGACAAGTGGCACAATCTCCGTTTCGGTTAGTCCGCGAATCGCCAATGCGTTCAGCCGAATCTGTTCAAACCCGAGATCGATCGCGTGGTCGATCCCCGCGATCACGCGGTCGACTCCGCTGCGTCGACTGATCCTTTGAAAGGTCGCTTCGTCCAACGTATCGAGGCTGATGTTCAAACGCTGCAACCCGGCCGCCTTTAACGATTCAGCAAACCTAGGTAGCAGGATCCCATTGGTCGTCAGAGCGATCTCATCGACTCCCGGGACCGCCGCGATTCGAGCGATCAGCGCGTCGAGGTTCGGTCGCAGTAGCGGTTCGCCGCCGGTCAGCCGAATCTTCGAAACGCCAGCGGAAGCCAAGAGCCGGACGACGCGAACGATCTCATCGAACGAGAGCAGATCAGTTTGGGGCAGAAAGCTGTCGACATGCTCGGGCATGCAATAGAAGCAGCGGATGTTGCAGCGATCGATCACGCTGATCCGAAGCGAACGATGGACGCGGCCGAAGCGATCGATCAATCGCCCGGCAGCCTGCCGCGGTTCGGCGGTATGCGTCTCATCGAAAGCAGTCAAAACGTGTTGGCAATCCAAGTAGGAAACGCCCCCATCGGGGCCAAGCAATAAGGAGATCCGACGTGCGAACCCTTCTCGATTTTAGACGATCGAACGCGGTGCGAATATGGACGCGCGAACCGCCGATCGGCAATCGTTTTGCGTGAGCCGGTGCCGAGCATGGGACATCGGATCCAACGGGTACCTGGTGAAAGGATGATGAAATCCCACCGTACGCAGTTGCAGCGACGTTCGCGAGATATCATCTTGACGTTCGCCAAGGTACAGTGCTCGCGATCTCACAGTCTTCTGGATCGATTCGCATTCAGGACGCTCTAGCATCAGGACGACGGAACATGAAATCACCATTTCAAAGCGACCAACCACGCTACCCTTCACTTCCTACCGACATCGAAGGGTTTGATGCATTGGCAACGTTGGCACTCGACCTGCGTTCTTCCTGGAATCACTCGACCGACGTGATTTGGCGGGCGCTCGATCGCGAACTCTGGGATCTGACGCACAATCCGTGGGTCGTGTTGCAGACGGTCTCGCGGAAACGTATCGAACAGCTGCTGAGCGAGCCAGCGTTTCGCAACAATCTGGACCAGGAGCTGCAGGCTTGGCAGCAGCTGCACGAAGCGTCCCCCTGGTTCCAACGGCAACATGCCGGTTCAGAATTGAAACAAGCGGCGTACTTTAGCATGGAATTCATGCTGAGCGAGGCGTTGCCGATCTATTCCGGCGGCCTCGGCAATGTAGCGGGAGATCAATTGAAGGCGGTCAGCGATCTTGGTGTCCCCGTGGTGGGTGTGGGGTTGCTGTATCAGCAAGGGTATTTCCGGCAAACGATCGACGCCGAGGGATCGCAACAGGCGCTGTTTCCCTACAACGATCCAGGCCAATTACCGATCACGCCGCTGCGTCGCCCCGATGGGCAATGGTTGCGATTGGAGATCTTGCTGCCGGGCTATTCGGTTTGGCTGAGGGCCTGGGAGGCACAGGTCGGACGTGTGAAGTTGTATCTTTTGGACAGCAATGACGCGGCGAACTATCCCGCGCATCGCAGCATCACCAGCGAACTCTACGGCGGCGGCCCCGAACTCCGCCTAAAGCAAGAACTCGTGCTCGGCATCGGTGGCTGGCGGCTGCTCGAAGCGCTCGGCATCGCCCCGGAAGTTTGCCATCTAAACGAAGGGCACGCCGCGTTTGCCGTGCTCGAACGCGCCCGCAGCTTCATGAACGCCACGGGGCATTCGTTCGAAGTCGCACTGGCGGCAACACGCGCGGGCAACCTGTTCACCACGCACACCGCCGTAGCGGCTGGCTTTGATAGATTCTCGCCTAAGCTGATCGAACAATACCTCGGTCGCTATGCGACCCAAATGCTTGGGATCGAAGTCCAAGACCTGCTGGCGTTGGGGCGACAATCAGTCGACAATCCCAACGAAATGTTCAACATGGCCTACCTGGCGATTCGCGGAAGCGGGGCAATTAATGGCGTCAGCCGGTTGCATGGCGAAGTCAGCCGCAGGATCTTCGAACCACTGTTCCCGCGGTGGCCCGAAGCGGAAATCCCTGTCGGTCACATCACCAACGGAGTCCACATGCCCAGCTGGGACTCCGCAGCCGCGGACCAATTGTGGACCGAGGTCTGTGGCAAGGAACGTTGGCGCGAACCGTGCCCGAAATTGCCCGAAGCGATCCGCAAAGTCTCCGACGCTCAACTGTGGCGTTTTCGCATTGAATCGAGCAAGGCGCTGGTGGAATTTGCAAGAGACCGGCTGTCCCGACTGCTTGCCTCGTCAGGGGCCGATGAGAGCGAAGTTGAAGCGGCCAAACATCGGTTCGATCCGCATGCTTTGACACTCGGTTTTGCCCGTCGGTTTGCAACGTATAAACGTCCGAATCTGCTGCTGCATGATCCCGATCGACTACTGCGATTGCTGAGCGATCCCGAGCGTCCGGTGCAATTGATTTTGGCCGGGAAAGCGCATCCCGCCGACGACGCGGGAAAAGAAATGATCCGTCAATGGATTCAGTTCATTCGTCATCCATTAGCCCGCAAGCATGTGATCTTCCTGAGCGACTATGACATGCTGATGACCGAACGGTTGGTCCAAGGGGTCGATGTTTGGGTCAACACGCCGCGGCGTCCTTGGGAAGCCAGCGGCACCAGCGGAATGAAGGTGCTGGTCAACGGAGGCATCAACCTTTCGGAACTGGATGGTTGGTGGGCGGAAGCTTACCGGCCCGAACTCGGTTGGGCGCTGGGAGACGGCCAAGAACACCAGGATGATTCCGCAATCGATGCGGCCGAAGCCGAACAGCTCTACCAGATCCTGGAAAACGAAGTGATCCCCGAATTCTACGACCGCAACGCGGAAGGCATTCCCACGGCGTGGCTGCAGCGGATGCGAAACAGCATGTCGACGCTAACGCCCGAATATTCGGCGACTCGTACCGTGCGGCAGTATACCGAACAGCATTATCTGCCGGCGGCCAAAGCGTATCGCAAACGGATCGCATTCGACGGACAACTGGCAACCGGCATCGCCAACTGGGAAAACTCGCTGAAAGAGAAATGGAGCTCGCTGCGATTTGGCGCCGTGCAATGCCACACCGATGCCAACGAACATCACTTTGAGGTGGAGGTCTATCTGGATGGACTGGACCCCAGTTTTGTCGCCGTGCAGCTATATGCCGAAGCACGGGAAGAAGGCACGCCGCGTTGCGTTGAGATGCGGCGGACCGCAAGCCGTCCGGACGACGACGGAACCCCGTGGACGGTCTTTCAGGCATCGGTTCCTGCGACGGAGATCGCCGACGACTATACCGCCCGGGTGATCCCGATCCACAGCGACGTGGCAATCCCGTTGGAACTGAACCTATGTCTCTGGCAACGCTAGCCTCTCACGGGGCCAGAAGACAACATGACCGATGGATGCAGCACCGTGGCATCCCATTTGACCATGCAGTCTCGGCGTTGATTGAAGAGGTGGAAACATCGGGAATGCGAGACCGTATCTTGCTGGTCGCTTGCGGCGAAACGGGGCAGGGGAGGTTGCATCAACAAGCCTGCGACGGAGCCTCAAGCTCGGCGGGAACTATGGCTTCGCAATGCAATAGACCGCGTCTCCGGTGCGCAGAATTAACTGGCCGTCGGCAATCGCGGGTGTGGTCATGCAAAGTTCGGTGCTGTCGAGTTCATTGGTCTGCAAGAGTTTGAATTCAGGACCGGCGGCAATGGCCAGCGTTTTCCCAAACTCATTCAGACAGAAGATCTTTCCCTGATAAGCCCACGGCGATGATGTAAATGATCTGCCGCCGGGGATCCGTTTCTTTTCGTAGATCACTTCACCCGTGAGCGCATCATAAGAAGCCATCAGGCCCCGATCGTGCAGAACATACAACTGGTCGCCGTAGACGATGGTCGATGGGTTGTATGGCGCTGCCTTGGGCTGACACCACGCAATAAACTCATTGGACGTTGCCTCGCCACGAAGTGAAATATCGCCCGATGCGCCTGGCCGAATCGCAAAGATGGGCCGCATGTCGTCATTGACGTAACCCGACGACACATACAGTAGTCCATGCGCCGCGTATGGCATCGCGATTGTGATACTCGAACATCCACTCAGCTCGTAAAGCAGTTTGCCGTCCAGGTCATACGATCGAATCCGGCCGGTTCCCGGCGTGATGATCTCGGTCCGCAATTCGTGCTTCCAGATGAAAGGCGTGGACCAGTTGCTCTTTTCGTCGCGTTCGACTCGCCAGACTTGCTCTCCCGTCTTTGCGTCGATCGCCGCCAGGTAGGACGCATCTTCATTATCGCTTATCAGATACAGGCGTCCTTCGTGCAGTACGGGAGAAGCGGCGGTACCCCAGTCGTAGCGCGTTTTGCATGGTGGCAGTTCCTTTTGCCAAACCAAATCACCGTCGACACTCAGGCAGTACAGCCCCACATCGCCAAATAACACATAGAGATGTTCGCCATCACTGACTGGCGTTTCCGATGCGTAACTGTTCTTGATATGACGCGAAGTAGCAGGTTTTCCCTGGTGAAGCGTTTTCTCCCATAATGGCTTTCCCGATTTCCGGTCCAAGCAGATCGCCTTCCATGCATGCGGCACGTCAGCTGGTTTCTCGCGATTACCGCCGAAGTAAAGACCCGGTTTCGCATCCTCCGGCTTACCCGTGTTTCGAGTTACTGTGGTCAAAAACAGACGCTCACCTACCACGATTGGCGATGACCAACCGCGACCGGCAATCGGCGTTTTCCAAACGACATTTTCGGTTTCGCTCCATCGGTCCGGTAGCTCCATCGCTTCGGAGACGCCTCGCGATTCGGGACCACGAAACTGCGGCCAGTCCTCGGCCGATAGACGCGTGGAACCGCCAAGGATCAGAGCCGCCATCGAGAGGAAAAACAGATCGAGCCTGAGTTGGCGGAACATAGAGTCATACCTTGCGTGGACGGAGAACATGGTTGGTTGCGCCATGATATTCCAACAAGTGCAGAGCTGCCAACTTGGGCAGCCCCCAATTCCCCTTGTTACAATGCCACCAATGACGGGGACGCCCCTCCCATGAACATGACATTGACGAGGCTTTGCTGTGATCACGAAGTGCAAACGAATTCGACAACCAGCACTGCTGCTCGCGTTAGCGACAATCTGGCTGAATCAATCCGCCCAATCTGCTCCCGCTGCGGAACCCGCCGGAAAACCACTAAAGGTTTTCATTCTTGCCGGGCAGTCGAACATGCAGGGGCATGCAAAGGTAAGCACGTTCGACGCCATGCGGCTGAACCCGGCGACAGCACCGCTGTTGAAACAGATGCGCAATCCGGACGGATCGCCGCGAGTCTGTGAAAAGGTTTGGATCACATCGATCGGATCCGCCGACGCCGAGCAAACCGGCCGCCTGACGGTCGGGTATGGCGCGGCGGCGCGGGGGCCAAAGATCGGTCCGGAATTCACGTTCGGCATCACGATGGAAAGCCTGATCGACCAGCCGATCTTGATCATCAAAACGGCCTGGGGCGGAAAGAGTTTGCATACGGACTTCCGCCCGCCGAACGCTGGCCCCTATGAGTTCAATGAAACGCAATTGAAACAGTTCCAAAGGCAGGGCAAGGACATCGTTCAGATCAAAGCGGACAAGACGAAAGCCACAGGACACTACTATCGCCTAATGATCGATCACGTGGAAAAGGTGCTCGCCGATATCGGGCGAGTCTATCCGGACTACGACGCAAAGCAGGGTTTCGAATTGGCGGGCTTCGTTTGGTTCCAAGGCTGGAACGACATGGTCGATGGCGGCGTTTATCCGTCGCGGGATCAGCCGGGAGGCTACGACCAGTACAGCAAGCTCTTGACGCAGTTCATTCACGATGTCCGAAACGATCTCGCGTCGCCCAAGCTGCCGTTTGTGATTGGCGTAATGGGAGTCGGCGGCCCGACCGACCACTACGGCCCGGAACAGCAGCGTTACACCGCCGTTCACCAGAACTTCCGCGACGCGATGGCCGCGCCGGCAGGGCTCCTCGAATTCAAAGGGAATGTGTCCGCCGTGTTGACCGAAGACTACTGGGATAGGGAAGTCGTCCGATTGCAAGAACGGGAAAAAATTATCAAGCCAAGGCTGGACGAGATTGCAAAATCGATCAAGGCGGGCACAACGCAACGCGATGAAGGACAAGTCGCGATCAACAATCTCTACGCCGCGAATTTCGACGAACGAGAATTGGAGATCCTCCAGCAAAGTACTTCAAACGCCGCCTACCATTACCTAGGTTCCGCCGGCATCATGGCGCAGATCGGCAAGGGCTTTGCCGAGGCGACGGTGCAATTCACGAAGTGACGTGCGCTGTCCCCCAGGGTGACAAGCACCTGGAATGCCAACAACGGTTGTATTCGACTTGCCGTTTCCCAGAATGGAAATGGGAGCACCCGTTTGATGTCAACCGACAAGTTATCGGGTGAGCGACGGTCGCACTGCGGGTCAACGATTCAAATTTTTTCGATGGTGGAAACACCCCCGATCCACGCTGCCCGGCAAAGCAAAGCAACTTTGTTACTGGAAGTTTTTGCATCGAAGACAGCGAGGAGTCACCGGCTTGTTCTTGGAACGGGCCCATCCCGGCGAATGGCCTCCCACCGACAAACGCTCATACCGCTGTTTCTTCGAAACCAATTCTGCCAAAAGGGTCCACAACCGAAGTTTCAGCGGCCCCGCCCGATGACTGGAACGTGCTGACCGTGGCCCCGCCCGGACACAATCTTTGAGAAGGAAACGCCCCTTCACCAAGGCGTTTGGATACCACGACTCGGACGACACAGTCGCCGCTGCAAATTTGAAATGGTCATCCAACCGCTGCCCATTTCGACGACTACAATGAAACGTCCCATTGGTTCTCCGTTCCTGGCCCCTATTGAATCCCTATAAAATACCCATGCAATTCCTCCATTCATCCCGTCGTCAATTTCTGCTTGCCTCTTCGGCCGTCTTGGCAGGGGCGTCGTTGCCCCGTCTGGCGGCAGCGGCCAACGAGCATGCCTATAAGCTCGGCATCCAGCTCTATTCGTTGCGTGGCTTTAACGTCGACCAGGCACTTCAGCATGCCAGCGATCTTGGATTCGAACAGGTCGAATTCTACAGCGGCATGTTGCCAACGAACGCATCGGCCGACGAAATCAAATCGATCCAGAAGAAGGTCTCCGATTTGGGAATGTCGATTTCGGCGCATGGCGTCAATCGCCTCACCAAGGACGCGGATGCCAATCGCAAAATCTTCGAGTTTGCCAAAGCTGTCGGTATTCCAACCATCACGGCCGATCCGGATCCTGATTCCTTCGACAACCTCGACCAGCTTGTTCAGGAGTTCGACATCCGGGTTGCCATTCACAACCACGGTCCGAAACACCGATACAACAAAGCGATCGATGTACTGCATGCGATCGAAGGTCATGATGCACGGATCGGAGCATGTGCCGATCTCGGTCACTACATTCGATCGGGCCAACGGGAGACCGAAGTGATCCGTCTGTTCCAAGGCCGGCTGTATGGCATCCATTTAAAAGACTTTGCCGAGATGAAAGACAAAACTCACGGCGTCATTTTGGGCAAGGGTCACTTGGATGTCGAAGGAGTCTTCGGTGCACTCAAGGCGACCGATTTCCCCGAAAACGGGGCCATCTCGCTTGAATACGAAGAGAATCCCAAAGACCCGATCGATGATATCCGTCAGTGTGTGACGATCGCCAAAGCGGCGATGGATAAGAGTGGAGTTTAAGTGCAACGCCAGTAACCCGGCGATGCCCGAAGCGTCCCCGACCGCTCAGCGCACAGCATTTGGCGCGAACGCGAATTAGCACCTGGACACCTAAAATGGCTCGTCGCCCCTGGCGAGCCAATCGGTTGCCGCGCTATCGGTTCGCGTTTCCACCGAACCTCTAGGCCGATGCATCTTGGCTCGCCCGAGACGCGCAACACTCGTTGATCGCATCCTTCCATCGCACGGTTGCCGTCGTGTTTACACGCCACGACACTCCACCGAGGAAGCTTCGTGCGCTCGCGGCTTGGGCATACACTTTGGTGGCGCAAATGGAGGGGTATGCGTGCCATCCTCCAAACCTCGCATCTGGAGCGGCCCCTTCCGCTCCGGAACCACGTCCTTTCCCCAAACGCGCTCGCCAGCGGGCTGCAACGTGCGTTGCGTAGGCAAGCGGGGCAAAGCCGACAATTTCCCGATTGCGACTGAAGCCACAGCCGCGAAAGCAACGAAGAAACCCTCGGAGATCGGATACCGCGAAGCACACACCTCCACAGAGGGGCTTCTTGCCTTAAATCAAGCTGAAATGCATGGCGTGCGACGAGCCGCGAAACGATCAGGGCTTGCCTAAACGCCCTGGTATCGCATACGATTCGTGATTCGGACATCCAGCAAACTGTGCGGCATCCGCCAACAGATCCATTTTTAATTCAAGCCCGATCCGAGATTGTACCAAGCCAATCTCTATCGCCGTCACCGGAGCCAAACCGATGAAAGAGGGAATCCACCCTAATTACCAAACCACCGAAGTCATCTGTGGTTGCGGTAACACGTTTACAACACGCAGCGTTCAACCCGAACTGAAGATCGACATTTGCAACATGTGTCACCCCTTCTACACGGGCAAACTGAAATTTGTCGACACCGCTGGGCGGATCGATAAGTTCCAGAAGAAGTTCGCTGCGGGCAGCTACGCCAGCTTGGCCAAGGGCAAGAAGAAGAAGTAGCTACCGAATCGGAACGACCAACTGACAGCCGTCGCGTATCAACGCGATGGCTGTTTTTATGCTTATAAGGCGCGCAGCCGGCGCGTCTTGTTGAAGTACATTGGCACGCCGGCTGCGTGCCCAGCGACGAATACCATGACTTCCATTCGCGACACCCTCGACGGCAAGCTTAAACGATTCCTGGATCTCGAACGCCAAATGGCCGACCCCTCGGTCCAGGCCGACGGAACGATGATGTCGGCTGTCGCCCGCGAGCATGGCGGGCTGGCCCGGTTAGCCAACAAATTCCGCACCTTCAAGAAGCTGACCGACGAAATCCGCGGCTGCAAAGAGATCATCGAAGAGACCGAAGATCCCGAGGAACGCGAGATGGCCGAAGAAGAGGCCGAGGATCTACGGAAACGACGCGAAGCGTTGTGGGATGAATTGCTGACGATGACCGTTGGCGGTGAAGACGCTTTGCGGACGCGTTGCGTGATGGAAATTCGCTCCGGCACCGGAGGCGACGAGGCGGCGCTGTTCGCCCGCGATCTGTTCGAAATGTATCGCAAACATGCCGAGCGCGTCGGTTGGAAGACCGAGATCCTCGACACGAGCGTGACCGAACTGGGCGGCTTCAAAGAAATCACGTTGGCATTTGAAGGGGAGGGCGTCTTCCGCGACTTGCAGTACGAATCGGGAGGACACCGCGTACAACGCGTTCCCGAAACCGAGACTCAAGGCCGCGTCCACACCTCCGCAGCCACGGTGGCAGTGATGCCGGAACCCGAAGACGTCGAAGTCACCCTAAAACCGGATGACTACCGCGTCGACAAATTCTGTGCGTCGGGCCCCGGCGGCCAGCACGTCAACAAGACCGAATCAGCGATCCGATTGACCCACTACGAAACTGGAATCGTCGTCCAGTGCCAGGATGAAAAGAGCCAACACAAGAACCTCGCCAAGGCGCTACGCGTGCTGAAGACGCGGGTCTACGAAAAGAAACGCGAAGAAGAGATGGCCAAACGGTCCGATACCCGCAACAGCCTGATCGGTTCGGGAGATCGCAGCCAGCGGATTCGCACCTACAATTTCCCACAGAATCGTTTGAGCGATCACCGCATCAACCTGACGCTGTACAAATTGGATCAGATCATCGCGGGCGATTTGCAACCGGTCACCGATGCCATGATCGAATACGATCGCGACCAGTTGCGCGGCGACATGGGCGTTATCTAGCCCCCCGATCCTCACAAGGAACCAGGAACATGAGTGCCGAACAAGCCGAAAAGTGGACCATCCTGCGACTGCTGGAATGGACGACGGAATACTTCGGCAAGTCGGGCTCCGATTCGCCCCGCCTGGACGCCGAACTGTTGCTTTCCGAAGCGCGTGGTTGCGAACGCATCGAACTGTACACCGCGTTCAACGAAGAGCCCGGAGACGAAGTGCGCACGGCGTTTCGCGAACTCGTCCGCCGCCGCGGCGAAGGGACTCCCGTTTCGCAACTGCTGGGCCGCAAAGAGTTTTATTCGCTGTCGTTTCGGGTCAGCGAAGACACATTGATCCCACGCCCCGAAACCGAACACCTCGTGATCGAGGCGTTGGACGAATTCAAGCGGCAAGGGCAGTCCAAAGAGTCGCTGCAGATCGCGGACGTCGGTACCGGCAGCGGGATCATCGCCATCTGCTTGGCAAAAAACCTCCCCAACGCCCGCTTCACGGCGATCGACATCTCCGCGGCGGCGCTACGGGTCGCGGAAACCAACGCGGCGGCGCACAAGGTTCAAGACCGGATCCAGTTCATCGAAGGGGACCTTCTGGCGAAGCTTCCCGAAACGCCGACACTGGACATGATCTGCAGCAATCCACCTTATGTCAGCGAAGCCGAATATGCCGAACTGGACAAATCGGTCCGTGACTTTGAGCCGCGTCAGGCGCTGGTCGGCGGCCCCGACGGAACCGAAACGATCGTCCGCCTGATCGCCGAAGCCCTCCCGCGACTGAAGCCCGGCGGACGGTTGATCTTTGAACTGAGCCCGATGATCGTCGACCAGGTGATCGAACACTTGGCCCACGTCGATGCGGCCGAAGATGTCCGCGTGATCAAGGACTTGGCTGGACACAAACGGATCGTCAGCGTCGCCCGCAGCCAATAGACAGACCAGCCTCTCGACCCGAGCAGAAAAAAAGCCGGACGCAATTGCGTGCCGGCTTTTATCGTTTATCGATCCGGAGTCCAAGCGAAACATCGCTTGGGTGATTCGATGGGTATCCCAGCGAGCCGAAGCAGCTTATTTGGCCGCTGCAAAACCATCGGCAACGGCGCTCCAGTTGACAACTTCCCAGAAGGCGCTGATGTAGTCGGGACGACGGTTTTGATAGTTCAAGTAGTAGGCGTGCTCCCAAACGTCCAAGCCGAGGATCGGGGTGCCACCGATACCGGCGACGGCTTCGCCCATCAAAGGACTGTCTTGGTTGGCGGTGCTGCCAACTTTCAGCTTTCCTTCGCTGACGTACAACCAAGCCCAACCGCTACCAAAGCGAGTCGCTCCGGCGTTGGCGAAGGCTGTCTTGAAGGCATCCAATCCACCCAAGTCGCTATCGATCGCAGCGGCCAGGTCGCCGCTGGGAGCACCACCGCATCCAGGGCCCATGACGGTCCAGAACAGCGAGTGATTGGCGTGTCCACCGCCGTTGTTGCGAACGGCTCCCAGCTTGTCGGCAGGGACTGCCGAAAGGTTGGAGATCAGATCTTCGATCGACTTGCTTTCCAGGTCGGTACCGGCGATCGCGTCGTTGACCTTGGTGATGTAAGCCTGGTGGTGTTTCCCGTGGTGGATCTCCATCGTGCGGGCATCGATGTGAGGTTCCAGGGCGTCCAGAGCGTATGGAAGTGCAGGCAATGCGTAAGCCATGAGGTTTCTCCGATTATCAGGTGCCAGGGTTTGCAAGGGGAACGGGGTCCTGCTATCGCAGCACCCTATCTAGGCACCATAAGAGTAGCCGCCCGGCGCGACAAGGGGCCACCTCACGGTGGCCTTGCCTGGGCATCGGAGCGCTGCCGAACACGGCATCGCCGTCTCGGCTAGGGACGGTCGATGTAATCCGCCATCAGATAGCTCTTCAAGCTGGCGATCACGTTGCGGCACGCGTTTTTGACCTCCCGATTGCGGCGATCTCGACTTCGCCACGGACTGACGTTGGCATCGATCACCGTTTCACGCATCAAGTTTGACTCTCCCTGATACCCGGTTTCGACATCGCGTTCATCGAGGTTGATGCGGAGATGGAACGCGGAGACGCCATCGGCGCTGCGGCGGCCATGGATTGAAGACCGCACATCCAAGCGAAGCTCCAAGCGTTGATCCTGCACCTTGAGGATTTCCGCGTTGTGATCGGCAATAAAGCCTCGCAATTTCTCGATCACCATTTCCACCGGAACACGCGTCGCGAGTTTGGCTTTCACCTGGTCCGATTTCGAAGGGGTCAGCAGCCAATGAAACCAACCTTTGGATGACGTGGCAAGCACGTCGACCGGTTCACGCAATCCGGACCCGAGCTGCACGACGCGGTTGCGACCATTCTCTTTGGCCTTGTACAAAGCCCGATCGGCCCGCGCCACAATCGTCGACTCGGTGTCTCCAGATTGGTACTCGGTGACGCCGAAACTGGCGGTGATACATTTATTGGCGAGCGCCGGCTGGGCGATCCGCTCCAAATCACAGCGAATGGTTTCGGCCCGTTTTGCCGCCGTCGCGTTGTCACAACCAGGACACAACAACGCAAACTCTTCACCTCCATAACGAGCGACCAAATCGCCGTCCCGACTGTGACGCTCCAACACGGAGGCAAAGCTGATCAAGGCGTCATCGCCAGCCTGGTGGCCATGCGTGTCATTGACCGACTTAAATCGATCGATGTCACAAAGAATTAGACTCGCAGGTCCCTTCCCAGCGGCTGCGAATTCGACGACATCCCCCAACGCGCGATCGAATTCAGCGCGATTGGCGACACCGGTTAAACCGTCGCGAGTCGCTTTGACATGCAGCGACTGGACCTTCTGTTCGAGCGACTCCTCTTGCGAGATATCGTTGACAATCGCCAACGCCCCCTGCACGCGGCTCTCTTCGCCCAGGATGGGAATAAAGTTCACTTTAACGGGAGTCTGCTTCCCATCGGGCAAGACCAACCGCATCCGGCGTCGCGACTGCGCCCCGGTGGCCAAACAGCCTCCCAGGCTCGCAGCCTCGCCAGGATGTTGACGCGAATCGTCCCAACGCACCAAGGTGTCCGACCAAGCTTGCCCAATCATCGCATCGGCCGCGATGTTGGTCATCCGTTCGAAAGCGTAGTTCCAATGCGTGATCACCCCTTCGCCATCGATCGCCACCACACCATCGCACATCGTGTCCAGCAGATGCTGGTGGAATAGCAATTGGCCCAAAGCGCCGTCGTTGTTTCGCGAGCGGGGCTTCGGCGAGCTGGACGACCAAAACCGGTTGGAGTAATCCCCCTGCAAATCCTGCAACCACCGCCGCGCCGCAGCGCCGTACATCAACTCGGGACGACTTTCCAAGAGACTGGCGTAGTCGCGCACAAGGTCGGGATCAAACTGGGTTCCCGCATACTGAAACAACTCGGCGACAGCCCGCTCTTGGCTAAACGCCCGCCGATAAACCTGATCGGTTGTCATCGAATCGAACGATTCAACGATCGCCAGCATCCGCGATCCCAACGGCAGGTCCTCGCCGCTCAGCTGGTCGCTATCCGTGCCCGCATGGAACCAATTCCGGCTGTAGCGCAGGATTTCTAACAAGCTCTCATCGCTGCAGCAGCCCCGCAAGATTTCACAGCCCACATCGGGGGCCTGTTCCATAATCAGCCGTTCGTCGTCGTTCAAATGCCCAGGTTTTTTCAGTACGCGATCGGGAGTGGCAATTTTTCCAATATCGTGCAGCAACGCAGCCACTTCCAATCGGTCCCGCATTTCGGTCGACAATTGCAACCGGTCGGCCCAAACCGAACACCCCAATGCAACGCGCAGGCTGTGCTCGGCAGTTTGCCGGTGCTTGCAGCGCAACGAATAGAACAACGAAGTCGCCACGCCCAAGCGAACCGCTAGCAATTGGTTCTCATGCGAGCCATCGGCATCATATTCTTTGCGACTTGCCACCGTCCCCGAGGGAAGTCGATTGAGATCACCCAACAGGGTGGAAATCCGTTCAAAGCCTTCAACCACGTCCACACGGCTTGGTTTTTCGGCGGATTGCCCCGTAGGAAGGGGCGGAGTTGTATCGATCATAGGGGCGACGCAGGGGCTAGATAGCGTTAAATGGACGGTGCAAAGAGACTAAGCAAGCCTACGTTTTGTTCGCAGTTTGGCAAAAATGGATTTTCCGAAATCCGAACGTTTCAGGGTGATGTTGGCTCCGACGCCCCGATTTCGTTACCCTCGCAATCGCGCCAACGCGACGTCGCCCCTTCCGGAGAGACGCGTTCGCCGCTCAATGAAGATCGCAACGGGCCCATGAGTCACGACCGAAGATCCCTACAAACCCGACGCCGCCGGATGATTTCGGCGCAGATCCTGTCGATGGATCCGGCTGCCGAAGTGCCGCGCAGCCAATCCAAGCTGCGGGACGATGCGTCGCGCCCCGCGCCGGCAGCCTACGGTTCGCGGGTCCAACGTCGCTTGCGCGCTCGTTGGTTCGAACTGGTCCCCGTCCGGCGGCGGTCGCTGCTGGCCGTTAAATCGTTTGTACTGCTGGCCGCTTGCCTGCTGATCGCCGGGCATTACCTGAGCATGAATTGGGCACCGCTGTATCAATACCCCGAACTGGCCCGCCCGCTGCGTCTGGACAACCCGGCCAGCTTCGGTGGCTGGTTTGGTTCGATTTCGCTCGCCCTTTCCGCGGGTATCGGCTTCCTGATCTACCAACTGCGCCGCCATCGCGCCGACGATTACCGAGGGCATTATCGAATCTGGCGTCCCGTGATGGCGTTGCTTGTCCTATTAAGTGTCGATTCGATCGCTGGCACGCTCGATTGGTGCGGTGCGATCCTCGACACCCTGCTGGCAGGCCGCGCCCCGATGGCCGGCGGCGACTGGCTGCGGCTGCTGTTATGCGTCGCCGGATTTGCGATGACCGCGCGGCTGTTGATCGAGATGCGGCACAGCCCCGCCGCCGCTTTTTGGCTCGTCACCGGCTCGGCTGCCGTCGCCTCGCGACTGCCGATCCGCTGGAACTTCATCGAGACAGGCCCGTTGGCGACCGCAATGATCGTCGGTGCAGGACCGTTGATCGGCCGCATCGCCGTCTTCCTGTCGCTGGTCACCTACCTCCGCTCGATCTACCGCGACGTCCGCGGATTGAACCAGACCGACGGCCAGACTGGCCGCTTGCGATTGCCACGGTTCGGCCGCAAACACCTCGGCCGCGAAGCGTTCGACGAACCGGATGAAGCCCCCAAACCATCGCGATCGCGCAAGAAAGCCGCCGCGGCAGCACCGGAACCGGAGCCCGAGGAACAACCGCCCGCCAAGCGAGGCTGGTTCCGCCGCAAACCGAAGCCAGCTGCTGACGAAGTCGACGAGCAATTCAACGACGAACAGCGCGAAGTCGCCCGCAAAGCGGACGACGACGAAGCCCCCGTCAAACGCAAGGGTTGGTTCAGCCGCAAGGCCAAGCCCGTCGCAGAGGATGGGGCAGGGGACTCCGATGACGAACAGGCCGACGACGGCGAAGCACCGCCCAAACGCAAGGGCTGGTTCGGTCGCAAGGCCAAGACTGCCGCAGAGGATGGGGCAGGGGAGTCCGATGACGAACAAGCCGACGACGACGAAGCACCGCCCAAACGCAAGGGTTGGTTCGGTCGCAAGGCCAAGCCTGCAGCGACCGATGAAGAATCGAGCGACGACGCAACCGATGAGGCTCAAGAGGACGTAGCACCCGCCAAGAGCAAGGGCTGGTTCAGCCGCAAGGCCAAGCCTGCGGCTGAAGAAGATTCAAACGACGATGAGACTTACGAAGATGAGTCCGAAGACGACAACTGGCAGCACGACGACGACGAACAAGACGACCACAGCGAATCACATCATGCCGCGGAAGACGAATCGGTCGACGTCGACAACATCGACTGGTCCTCGATGAGCAAAGCGGAACGGAAGCGAATGAAACGCCTGCTCCGCCAACAAGGCAAAGACGCCGCGTAGCGTTGCGCAGCATCAGAACGGTAAAGTTGCGATAACGTTTTCATGCATCCGGATGGCGACGTCACGCGCTGATGTCAGATTCGACTGGCTCCGCCTACAAGAGTCCCCACACCTCAGCATCCCAACGTTGCGTTGCGACGGGGCCGCGAGATGCAGCATTCAATCCACTTCGGCTAATCTCGGACGCGAAGCGACTGAATAATTGCCTCCGCTGCCTCAAGCCACTGGTCCTCCAGTTGCTTGGTGACGTTGAAAGATACAAGTAACAGTCGACCCTTCACCGATGTTCCGACCATGATGTTACGTATTTCAGTGTCGCTTGCGGGGGTCCGCAAATCTAGTTTTATCCAGTTGCGCCCGTCGATGTCGACAACACCGCTATGGAACCATGTTGCCGTCGGATGGAATTTGCGGTACGTGCCTTCCATCTGTTGATGGAACGCGCCGATCTCACTCCGTCGCATCCGCTTCGTCGTGTAATTAATGGCGACGTTGATTGCCGCTGATTTGTTGGTGTACACAAGCGTTGGCCGCAGTTCGTTCGGATATTTGAGCTTCAGCCTCTCCTCATCCATCTCCGAGAAATCCTCAGGAAGAAGCAGCGAGAGCTTCCCATCGATGGCCACATTTGGCTTGAGCACAATACCACCAACGATTGTTTCCGAAAGCTGAGATCCGTTGGCAGAATGACCCTCGGTTCCCACAACCTCACCAACCCGCTGCACCTGTGGAGTTGCCGCTGTCGGCGTATCGGGCTGCTCACGACATCCGGCGACGAAGACAAAAAGAATGATAGTGAATCGTTGCATGTCGATCCCTTTCGTGCTGAGTCTTTTCACTGCCAGCGCAATCAATGGTGTCAAGATTCTTTGAGAAACCGGCCCGCCTAAAAAGAGTGCAGAAACCTTCGTTACTTCCAGCCAAAGCACCTGCCGGCGGCCAAGTGACGTTGTTTGCAAGAGCCCCCGCATCACCGCCCGGGTCCACGGACTCGTTAGGTCCCAACGCAGTCCGATGTTTGATTCCCTAGTTCAAAAATCGCGGGTCGCTCACGAAAAGCGACCCGCGCGACAAATGATCAATCGGTAATGGTCAGTCCGAGCGGGAGCCACTTTGGCTTTTCAACGACTCCAAGATCTGGTCGAGATTGTAGCTGGCTGCCATCTGCAGAGGCGGGAAATTTTTGTATGACATCAGCTCCTTCTCCCACAGAAGTTGGCCGATCGGCAACAGGTTCCAGTCGTAGACGTACGCAGTGCTAGGTGCTGCGAGTGCTCCGGCGTAACTCATCAGCGACTTCGTATCGGCACCGACGCTGATCTCAAACGGATCGCGCTTGATATTGGCAAGCTGAGTCCAGTGGTAGGTTTGCGCCCCCATCAGTCCACCCATTGCACCGGCACCAACCATTGTGTAGTAGAACTTCCAGTTCTTGTATCGCACGGCCGAGGGTTGTGCGCCGGTGTAGTAGAAGAACGTGTCGCGAGCCGATTCCTTCGACTCACCCGTCAGGTATTCGGTCTGATTGAACCCATCGAGCTTGGTCTTCACGATACCGGGATATTTGCCCGCCATGATTTGATCATTGAGGTCGTTATCCTTGGCACCGCCCGCGATTTCGACGAGCGTGGGCAGCCAGTCTTGGGAGGCGAAGATTTCTTTGAAGATAGTGCCCGGCTTAATCTTTCCGGGCCAGCGGACGACGCAGGGGGCACGCATGCCGCCCTCCCAGGTAGTCAGCTTGCCGCCCTTGAATGGAGTGGTGCCTCCATCAGGGAAGGTAATGACTTCCGCGCCGTTGTCGGTCGTGAAGACGATGATGGTATTGTCGAGTTCACCCATGTCCTCGAGCTTTTTGAGGACGACACCGATGTTGTCGTCGAGCTGCTTCATGCCGACTTCGTTGATTCCCCAATCCTTGCCCCCCTTCACGCCGAGCATGGCTTCATACTTAGGCGACAACATCGTGGTGATGTGCATACGGGCGGGGTTGTACCAGCAGAAAAAGGGCTTGTCCGTCTTCTCGGGATCTTGGCGATCGAGCCAGTCCACGACCTTGGCGGAAATTTCCTCATCGATAGTCTTCGAGCGTTCTAGAGTCAGCGGGCCTTCGTCCTTGCCACTCTGATTCTTCGCGGTGCCATTGGAGGATTTCATCCACAGAATCGGCCGCGGGGAAGCCATGCAAACGCCTTCTTCGGGAGTGATCGCGCCGGGTGTTTCAGGAATACCGGGGATCGGCACCATCTTCATCGGTGGCACGACAGCCTGCTCGGTCGGACTCTTGTTAATGTCGGGGAAGCTGACCCCTTGCATCGCATCCAGATGGTAGAGGTAACCCCAGAATTCCTGGAAACCATGCGCGGTCGGCAGGGAATCGGGATGATCGCCGAGGTGGTTCTTGCCGAACTCACCGGTACTGTAGCCCTGATCTAAAAGGAACTTCGCCAGGCTTGGAGTGCCGGGGCGCAGGTACGAAATCGCACCTGGCAACTGGGGCATCAGCATCCCGGCCCGCATCGGATTCATGCCGGTGAAAAACGCTGTCCGCCCGGCCGTGCAACTTTGCTGGGCGTAGTAGTGCATGAAGAGGCCGCCCTCGCTGGCAAGCCGGTCGATATTGGGAGTTTCCCCGACCATCAAGCCTCGATGATAACAACCCGGCTGCATCCATCCGATGTCATCCGCCATGATGAACATGATGTTCGGCTTTTTCTCGTCCGCTTGAGCGGTGGCGCCAACAGACATCAGGCAGGCTGCCAACAGTGCCGTGACCCGGAGGGCCGGCATCCAGCGGTGGATGCGTAGCTGCGTTTTCATAGTATCTTTCGTTCGTTGAGTTGCCCCGCCATAAATTGGAACGCATACGCTGGCGGTCAGGGCGTACGATTGCGCTCGTTGGCACATCATAGGGGAGGCCACTTCACGTCAGCTCATCTTTGTCAAAATTAAGTCGATTCTCTTGACGCACATCCCGCGTAACCGGGCGGCAAGCTTACGCTCTCATTTCAAATTCCGACGCATTCGCTCATGCGGTTCATACATGGTCAGGGAAATCGAATTGCCCAATAACGGTACACATCACCGAAATCGCGTGGTTAATATTCCATTAATAAATGCCCGATCGCGATCTTCGCTGCATGGGGCGAATTCAAAGGTGCCAGGACTCTTTGCTATCCGTCTAAACGAGTCCTGCCACGTTAGAGCCTGACAGAAAACCAAGGTTTTAAACTGCGGTGCCACGCGAACCAGAGGTTTTCCGTCCGCTTCTTAGTTTCCCAAGCCCTGTTACGGCTTTGCCTCAAGAACGAGATTAAAAGGAGTTTCGGTGGCACGTCGAAATTGACTGAAGCCTGCTTCTGCAGCGACTTCGCTCAGTCTTTTCTCACCAGCCTGAGCGCCTAGTGCAAGCCCAACCTCCTGACTAATGGACGCAGGAGTACAGACCATTGTCGAAAAACTGTAGAACATTCGTCCGACCGGGTTGAGATTGTCTTTCAGTTCGTCATGTGCAAACGGCTCCACAAGCATCATCGTTCCGTCGGGCCTTAATGCCTCAAGAGTATGCGCGGCCGCTCCAACCGGGTCGCCCATGTCGTGCAAGCAATCAAAAAAGGCGATAAGGTCATAGTCTGTTCCCGGAAAATTCTTTGCTGCTGCTACATCAAAACGGACGTTCGCCAGCCCCGAGTCAGAGGCAAGTTCATTGGCGCGCTTTACCGAAGGCTCGTGAAAGTCAAATCCGATGAAACTCGATTTCGGAAAAGCCTTGGCCATCACCAGCGTGGAGGCCCCGTGGCCACAGCCCACATCGGCAACCTTCGCTCCCGCCTCCAATTTATCAATCACACCGTCCAGTGACGGGAGCCACTCGCTCACAAGGCTTGCCTGGTACCCTGGCCGAAAGAACTTTTCGGTTCCACAGAAAAGGCAAGCGCTATGGTCACCCCATGAAACGCCTTCGCCTGTTTGAAATGCATGTGTAATTTTCGGTTCATCGACATATATTGAACCGATTGCATAAAATCCTCCCGTCATGCAAAAAGGACTGTCCGGGTCCGCAAATACAGCTTGTTGTTCAGGGCTCATGCTAAACTTGTCTGTATCTGCTTCATATTCGATGTAGCCAGAACCGGCTTGGGCGGCACACCATTCGCGCACGTAGCGTTCGGTGGTCCCTGTCTTTTCCGCCAGCATGCCGGCCGACAAGGGGCCGTCCTTCGCGAGAGCGCGATACAGCCCAAGCTTATCACCCAAAATCACCAAAGAACCTACCGCAGCGGCTCCCATTTCAGAAACCATTTTGCCAAGTAAATCGTGCATTCGGTTTTCATTAATCATCTTTTCGCTTCCGGGTTTGGTTTGCACAGAACGGTAGCGATATGCGGGCGGCGGCAGTCGACTTGCATGGGGTGCGTTTTGTTCCCGCAGATGACGCGTCCGCTCCCAGATTTCCCTGAAAACCGCCCCCCCCCAACTGAGAAACCAATTCTTACGGATCAGACCAGGCTGTGCAAGAATTTTCCTCTCGGTGCTCCCCCAAAAACTTGCAGATATGCTTAGCTCCTTCAAAGCACCGACGCAAATTAAGAGTGCAGCCGAGCCCAGTCTCTTTGATGCGTCAGACTAAGCCTGGCGCATTAGAGGCCATGGAGCAGCGAATCAAGAGTTTCCCCGCTGAGCAGAAGCGGACGAAACGTCTGCTCCGCCAAAAAGCCAAGGACGCCGCGCAGCGTTGGATGGCAAAACAACAGCACCCCCAAACAACAACATTTAACGGAACCGTGTGGTTACGTCACTTTGCCCATTCCACTTCACCCCAATTCGACACGACGGTTCACGCTGTTGTTACACCATTGTTATTCGTGTCGGTTGCCACTTGTCGCCAATCTCCTCGCACCCGGCGACGGCGGCGGACACAGGGAATCAACATCGTCTTGAGCGAAATACCACGCGGACAGTCGTTCCCCGTTGTAGGTTTCCAGCAGCCGATTGTTGCGGAATTGGTTGTTCCACGAAGGACATTCCGGTGTGGGCTTGGAGCAATCGTTGCGTGGGTTGTCGTCATCGTTGCGACGGTGGTCACAGTACCACTGAGAATACGCTGCAGCGATCCCCGCGCGGATGAACGTGTTTTCATTGACAATATTGTTGTTGGATGCATCGCGAACGCGAACCGGATCACCGCAGCAGTCCTGGAATCGGTTGCGAAGAATCTGATTCCCCGACGAATGGTGCGCGATATAGATTGCGTGCAACAGCCCGTACCGGCTCGACCTCGTGATGTTCAAGAAATGATTGTTGACGATCGAGTTGTCTTTGGAATTGACGAGTCGCACTGCGGCGGTCGATCCCTCACCAACATCTGTGAACATGCAGCCGTATATCGAGTTGCCGCGATTGCACGTTTCCACCGCATTCCGGTTCCCGTTCAACGAGATCGCTGTCGCGTAACGCGTGACGTGGATGTACTGGAAGTTCAGCCCCGTCTGCTGCCCCAAAGAGTGGTCGAGGCGGAACCAAGTTCCGCGATGCTCAACACCATCAAAAACCGGCCGCACCTTGTCGCCAGCGCGGGGCATGAAAGTGATCGAGTGTTCGGGCATCGTGAATGTCCAGCGAATACTCTGCCCGCGGTAGGTGCCCGACCCAATCCGGACCTCCGCGTCTCTGGGATTGTCGGCAAGCGTCGACTTCAAGATCTGCTGCACCCGCTGGAGTGTCACGACGGGCGTGTCAGGCGTCAAACCGTCGTTGGCGTCCGATCCCGCAGGATCCATTCGCACAATAAACGGCGACTGAGCGTATCCCAGACGCGCGACCCCAAGGATCAGCACGGAAGCGACAAGCAATAGGCGTACATACATCATGTTGTTGTGTTCTAACGTTTTGGCATAACCGCGGTTGATGCACGACTTAAAAAGGCTCGACCGGCGGCTCCGTACCATGCCAACGTTCTACGGCGTTGAATGTGCAGGACAGCTATTTCACTATGGAAATCAAAGGTGTCAGCAATTCGCTTGAATCGCAAGCCGGGGTGGGATGGATCAGCCAGGAATTGCCGGTAGGCATCGCGAGTTTGCTTTTGGAGGTGCTGAGGTAGGGAAGCGAAGCAATCGCGAAAACGACGGGGCGTTAACGATTTCAAAGTTCATATGGAACGAGTGGTTGAGCGTCGCCACCGTCCTTCTCCTGCAGCGTCTCCGAAGCAAGTGACGCCAGCAAAGCGGGTGATTTTGCGAAAGTAGCGTCCCATGCGTTGTCTGCCGCGATCTCGTTAAGCAGCCATTTCGCAAGTGCGTCTTGCTGTTGAGGAGGCAGTTTTGATGCGTGCTCAAACACTTTTTCAAGCAAGTCAGTCATGATGGGTTCTCCAGTCAGGATTTTAGCTGGTGACAACCCGCGCGGCAAACATAGCTCTCGCCATCCGTCTCCAACATTGGATCGCGGCGGGAAGCAGTGGGGACGGTCGCACGACTTGCAAGCAGACGAGAGAGCGGGCAAATTCAAAGCCCACCTGGATCATCACCACCGAGGTGGCTATGAAGGTGCTTCTAACCCTCTGTAGCCACAATTGACCTCATGCCCCACCTAGCCGCAATTTTGTACGCGATGATCATCATCGGCGTGATCCTGTTTCAGTGTTGTCTGATCGCAGGCGCGCCATGGGGACCGGTGACACAAGGAGGACAGCACCCCGGGGCGTTGCCGGCCAAGGGACGCGTGGTGGCTCTCTTATCTGCCGTATTGCTCGCCTTCATGGCAGCAGGGATCACGTCGGCCGCTGGCCTGGCCCCCAACTGGCAGAACTGGACCGGGTGGGCGGCACTCGGAGTGCAGTCCCTGAGCACGCTGCTGAACTGGATCACACCGTCACGCCCCGAGCGGCGGTTGTGGGGACCGGTGACCAGCATCATGCTCGGGCTGGCGACTTTTGCGGTTGTGGCAGGGAAGTAAAACCTTCTGGCGAATTCAAAGACGCAATGACACTTTGATAAACCGGACCGCTAGTGTGCGTGGCGGGAACTTGGACTGCTGGAGCCCGCAGGGCGGAATAGGAACTGCCGGTGGCGTCAGCCACCGGTCCCAAGATCGCCAGACACAACAAAGCCTGGAGGGCGACACAACCAAACTTCCGGGTGTCGCCCTCCGGGCTGAACTTTTGCTGTTAGGGGATGCTTACCGGCGGCTTACACCGCCGGCAGTTCCTGTGCCGGCCTGCGGCCTGAAAACGTTTGGTGTGGGGCCAGGATCCGGTGGTTGACACCACCGGTAAGTCTTGCGACGGCCAGCGGCCTATTGCAAAGGTCGATGGTGTGCGTGATGGGAGTTTGAGACTGCTGGAGCCCGGAGGGCGGAACACGACCTGCCGGTGGTGTAAGCCACCGGTCCCAAGATCGCCAAACACAACAAAGCCCGGAGGGCGACACATCGACACGAAACTCCCATGTAGCGGCCTCCGGGTTCGTCTCTTTTTAGCAAATCCCAAGGTGCCATGGCGCGTGAGTTCGATCTGGGGCTAGACCAAGTGCGCCTGGACAACGCTCGCGACAGAATCCCGGGAAATGCCCTTACGTTGGCAGTAGTCCGATGCCACCCAGACCACCAACTCTTTTGCTCCCTTGCTTGCGTTGCATGAATTACAACACAAGGCGATGTTCTCCAGCGTAACGATGCGAGCGTCGTTTACGATATGCTCCCACGTCGCAACGCGTTTTCGTGAACCGCCATTCGCGTCCGCTTCGAGGAATGCAATCCCGCAGTAAACGCACGCCTGATCACGTTCGCGGATTGCAGTCTCCATTTCGAGAGGAATGCCCCAGCTGTTCATTCTTTGTCCCGCGAAATCAAAGCGGTTAGGACTATTTAACAAACCGGCGTGTCTAAAACAGTTTTGACACCTTATTTTCTCTAGCTTGACGGAACTTCTACGCGAGACGAATTGGTCGAACGCTGGTCGCCGGTTAGATCACCAACGTACAACTCTTCACAAAGGAACTTCAAAAACTTTGCCAGAACTCGCTTCTCGGTCGGAACTTCCACTAGACGTTGACCATTGAAATTCCGGACCCGGATAGATTCGAGACCTTCGTATTTTCTCGCACCGTTTCGAATTCGATCCGGTGTTACACCGTCGCGATCAAGAATCCCTAGATGAATTAGACGCGAAAACTGCTGCCGTGTCCGGTTGGCAATACCGCTATCAACGATGGCAGCGGAATCGGCCAAAAGCTTGGGATGCGACAATACTTCGGAAACCTCAACGTCAGTTGCCGTAGCATACAAATCGGACAGGTCCAGAAATTGGTTGGTCCGATGAAACGACTTAAAGCACAATCTGTTGTCCACAATCGAGGCGACCAAATGCTCGTCGAGCATGACCGCAGGGTATTCAATTGAATTGAAGCTGCTTCCGTTGAAAATAAACACCCGACGACGGTCGAGAATACGGCGTCGCTCAAAATACTGAAAGAAAAACGATTCGTTGGTGGCGTCGACCCCCACAATCGCCTTCACTTGCGGCGCGGCGGTCGTAAATGGTGCTCGCAGTTCACCAATTGCTGCTGGTTCATCTAATGCCGGACGCAAGTATTTCGGTATTTGAAAAGCGTCAACACAAAAAACCTCTTTGGAATCCCTCTCAATACGATGCTGACAACTAAACGGAAGTGGCTCGCAGTCCGCTCCGACAAATTCAGCGGCCTGTGCTTCGAATTGCGCAGACAGATCTTCTTGAACCGGTCGTTCCAATCGGATTCGCTCTAAATCAAAGCTCAAGGTTCCCTGCCTAGTGACGGCATAAAAATCCAGCACGTTTTGTCCTCGAAATAGAAGAAAGGAAATATCATTTGTACTTTGTATTCATCTTTTTGCTTCATCAGGATTCGGCGAGACACTACGGTCGCAACCAAGCCAGATTCTGTTTCGACTTCGTAGAAATGCAGTTGAAACAGGACAAAGACAGGGTTAAACGTCACTAGATTGCCATGAGCCACAACGACCCCAATCACCAGAAAGACATAGACTGCTGTCCAAAGATCGCCGTTAAAACGGCTAGAGTCTTTGGCAAGTAGTGGGAGCAAATAGACGACAAGGAAAGCAAGTGACTCTTTGTCTGCGGCCTTTACCTTCTTGACACGTAGCGTTTCAACTTCGACACGATGCCGGCATTCCCACAGAATCCCCCCCGCAATAGCCGTCAGCACGAGCCCCAGCCCTCCATACCAACACATAGCTTCTAGTTGGTCGTTGGACCAAGCACTGACCGCAAAAGCGCCGAGCACCGGTGCGATAGTCGAACTGACAAGTGCCGTCTTTCCGAGCGAATTCAACATTGAGATGCCTCTTGAACGAATGCAGGTAAGCCAGCATCATCTGTGACACCGTTGACATGTTGGGTCATTTCACCAGTACACATCACGAAATTTGCGGCAGATCGAAGGGTACCTAGGAAGCGTCGAGATTGGCGAAATCAGGAGGGCAGAACTCACTAATAAACCGGCGCGTCTAAAAGTCCTGACACCTTAGTCTCTCCTGTCCTACCGCGCATGCCATGGTTATCCGTCCGATTGCGAGTCAATTGCGTCGAGCACCGCGTTGAAGAATGTCTCGATTGTATCCAGCGTCTGTGTGCAAAAATCTTGGCCCAGGATAATTTCATCGCTGCTGCTGAAGGATATGTGTGGGTGCGTTTTTGCGTATTGCCGAACCGCAGCAGCGTTATCCGATTTATCCAGAGTCCCGTCATTATGTGCGATGAAGTTTCGAATCTTGTTATAGATCGTTATTCGCTGCCACTCTTGGGTATTGCTCGGGAACTCAATTCCGCCTACTTTTCGCAGATATACGCTGGCAGCAGTAATTCCATTGTGTTTCAGGTCATTAACCGCGAGAGGAATCTTTTTCCTTGCACGCAACTGCTTGCAGATCGCTAGTAATTCGTGCTCCAGCGAGAAATAGGCGGATGAGAAGATCGCATTTCTCGTCATTCGAGGAAATGACTCAGATAGATTCCAGGCAGTGTCAGAGTGGAAATCGTAAAAATCACTTTTTGCGTCTTCGGTCATTTGCGATGTCTGGTCCGCAACCCAGTTGTCAAAGGTATTAAACTCCTTGTCTAGCGCAGACTCAACCGTGGCAATGTAGTGTCGCAGTTCATCAATTTTTATCCGCAGGTATTCGCGGACGAAATATGTCCAATGGTCGTTCATGGTTAACGCAAATCAGATGTTGATTTCACTCGGATAACGATGTTTCTCACCCGAGCGTCCGACTGAGAACAAGTGTGGGGGGCCTCACGGGGGGAGGAACCCGCGAACATAAGTGTCACGCACGGAACACCTGTATTCATTTCTCTGAGGGCTACTTCATGTCAACCTAGTCGCACCAGCCCCCGACAGCAGCAGGCTGCCCTGCGCTCTCTGAGGCGACTTGCCAGTTCCCAGATCAGCCAGGAAAACAGACCACCCTACTGAGGGTCCAATTCTGACGAATCCAACTAGAAAGTGCAAGCAGGCTCGGTGGTCCCGTTGGTCGGATGCGTGCTTGCGCTCAGGGGAATTAGTCGGTGCTTGCGCGGTGTAGACCGAGAGAAATGGACGCTAGCGCGTGGCGGCTAGTTCTTGGAGCGCGGGGAGGCGGCGAGGTCGTTGTCGCGGACGCGTTGCATCGTCTTGGCGAATTCGGCGCGCATCTTTTCCAGCGTCGCCGCGTAAGCTGGATCGTCGACGAGGTTGGTGTATTGCAGTGGGTCGGTTTGCATGTCGAATAACTCTTCGCCTCCCGAAGCATTCTCACGGTAGCGGATGTAGGCGTAACGCTCGCTGCGGATCAGAAAGCCTTTGCCGTTGACGCTGAACGCCGTCTCGCGAAGCTCCAGTTCGGGATCGTCGAGCATCCCCGAAACGTCGATCCCCTGCAGCCGCTTGGGAACTTCCAAACCGCACAAACTGGAGACGGTCGGATAGAGATCGATCAACTCGGTCAACGACTCGCAAACCGCGGGCTGTTTGCCCGGAACGCGGATGATCAACGGCACCAGCACCGATTCTTCGTGCAGGCTGACCTTGGCCCAGAAATCGTGTTCGCCCAGATGGTAGCCGTGGTCGCTGGTGAAGATCACAATCGTGCGATCGGCAATCCCCGCCTCCTGCAGCGCCGCCATCACCTTGCCCACTTGAGCGTCCATGTAAGCGACCGAAGCGTAATAGCCGGCGACCGCTTTGCGTTGCCGCTGGACGTTCATCTTCATGTTCTTGCTGGTTTTGTAATTGATCCCCAGCTTCGGAATGTCGTCCCAGTCGCCAGCCACTTTTTCCGGCAACTGCATCTGGGCTTCGGGAAACGGTTCGTGATACGACGCGGGAGCGACAAAGGGAACGTGGGGCCGGACAAATCCAACGCCCAAGAAAAACGGCTCGTCCTTGTGTTCGTGAATCAACTGGCACGCCTTTTCCGCCGTCCGCCCGTCGCTGTGGACCAAGTCGTCGCCGTCGGCTTGCACGACGACAAACGTGTTGCCGCCGACCGCCGGCTTCTTGCCATCGGGATTGTTTTCCAGCGTCTCCCCTTTGCCTGGAGCCCGCCATTCGGGGCCCTGGCTATTAAAACGCTCGGTCCACGAGATCGGATCGTCGGCCCCGTCGTCTCCTTTTTCGATCCCGCCGGGAACTCCCATGTGAAATATCTTGCTGACTCGCGAGGTGTAGTAGCCGGAGTTCTTGAAATGCTGAGCCCATGTGGCGCGGTCGCCGATCGCTTTGCGAGGACTGATGTATCCCAAGATCCCGGTCGCGTGCGGGTAATAGCCCGACATGAACGATGCGCGCGAGGGACCGCAATACGTCCCCTGGCAATAGGCGCGGGTGAACCGAGTGCCGGAGCGAGCCAAGGCGTCGATATTCGGCGTCTGACAAACCTCGTTCCCGTAACACGACAAGGCGTTTAAGGTCAGATCGTCCGAGATGATAAACAAAACGTTTAATGGACGCCTTGCCGATTCCGATTTCCCGCTGGCCACATCGTCCGCCGCAACCAAACGCCCCAGCAACACGCTGCAGATGACAACGCCAGCCATTCCGATCCGAACAATACTCATCTGCACGACCACTCGATTAACGACACCATGAAAACCAATCTAACGCACTCGCGATCACTCTTCGTACAATCTTCACATAGATTTGACGCCTGAATTCTCCTGGATCGTCTAGAATAGCACCTCAAAAAACCCGGGGCATCCCTCTCTCCACGACCTTCCTGATGCAAATGATTTTAAAACCATCGACCACTCGTTTCGTGGCCAGCGGACTGCTAGGCCTTTGTACATCACTCGCGTTAACCAGCATCGCCATGTCACACGAGGGTGTTGCTGGCCATTCGCACGATCACAAACATCCTGCCAATGACAGCTTCTTCACCACGCGTGGTAAGGCCCAAGTGCTGCCGCTGGCCAAAGAAGAAGACGTCTTCCACTTCGTCGTCTACGGTGACCGAACCGGCGGCGTCCCCGAGGGGCTGAAGGTCTTAGAACAGGCGGTCGCCGACACCAACCTGCTGTCGCCCGATCTGGTGATGACGGTCGGAGATTTGATCCAGGGCTACAACGAGAAGCCCGAATGGATGCGTCAGATGGCCGAATACAAGGAGATCATGAACCAACTGAAGATGCGTTGGTTCCCGGTCGCCGGAAATCACGACGTCTATTGGCGCGGCCAGGGCCCCGCACCGGCTGGCCAACACGATTCGAATTACGAACAGCACTTCGGCCCGCTGTGGTACACGTTCCGCCACAAGAACGCCGGCTTCATCGTCCTCTACAGCGACGAGGGAGATCCGGTCAGCAACAAAAAAGCCTTCAACGACGGCAAGCTGCAACAGATGAGCGAGCAGCAACTGAAGTTCCTCGGCGAAGCACTCGAGCGGCACAAGAGCCTCGACCATGTCTTCGTCTTCCTGCACCATCCACGCTGGACCGGTGGCGGTTACACCGGAACCAACTGGGACACCGTACACGGCATGATGAAAAAGGCGGGAAACGTATCGGCGGTCTTCGCCGGACATATCCACCACATGCGTTTCGACGGTCACAAAGATGGCATCGCCTACTACACGCTGGCGACCACCGGCGGTCATCTTTCGGCCGAGATCCCCGGCGCCGGATACTTGCATCACCTGAACATCGTCACCGTTCGGCCGGACGACATCTCCGTCGCCGCGTTGCCGGTCGGTGCCGTGATGGATCCGAAAGAGTTCACGCCCGAGTTCTTGGCTGAGATCCAAGCGGCTCGCAAAGTGCGACCGCAGATCACCGCAAGCGATCTGTTGCTGCAGACCGATGGATCGGCGACGGGGCAGGTGACGGTGAAGCTGCACAATTCGTCGCCTCGCAAAATGCAAGTCACCGCGTCGATCGATACCGCCTCGCGCGACTGGCTCAGCTCGCTGGATCACGATCACCTGACCTTGGATGCTGGCGCGACCGAAACCTTGACAGTCAAACTGCGCCGCGTCGCGGATCCGCAGGCGACGTGGACGATCCCACGGATCGCACTGGACCGTGTCTTCATCGGCGAAACCGCTCGCATCCAACTGCCCAGCGTCTCGACGCCGGTTGAGCTCGACTTGGCCGCTGTCCCCGCCGATTATTTCACCAACCAAACCGACCACTGCCTGGAAGTCAAAGGAGAACAGTCAGCTGCCCGCATCGCCAGCGACGCGATCGGACTGCCCGATGGTCCTTTCACACTGGAAGCCTGGTTGAACCCAAGTCGCAGCGAAGGGATGCAAGCGGCGGTCGCGAAGACCCAACAGAGCGATTACGCGATCTTCTGCGACGAAGGAGTGCCCCAGTTTGACCTCAACCTGGATGGCAAATATTACACCGCCGAAGCAAAAGAAAAGCTGCCCGTTGGAAAATGGACTCACGTCGCCGGCGTCTTCGACGGCAAACAAGTCCGTCTGTTCATCGATGGCCAACCGATCTCCGCCGTCGACGCCAAGGGGAAACGGAAGAAGAACAAACATCCGCTGTACGTCGGTGCCGACCCGGACAACAGCGGCCAACCGACGCGTCCCTTCATCGGCAAGATCGACGAGGTTCGCTTGACCGCCGGAGCTCTTTACAGCGAAGCGTTTGAACCGGCAGAGCGGCTGGTGCCTTCGGAAAAGACGCATCTGTTGCTGCACTTCGATCGGACGCTCGGTCCCTATGTGTTGGACCATAGCCCGCGCGGCAGCAAAGCGAACCTGGGAACCAAGTCGACGCTGACAGCACGCTAGGCAGCGTCGAATCTTTCAGATAGTCAGTCCCGGAGGGGAGGGCATGTGTCGCCCTCCGGGCTGCTGTTTTCTTGCTGGGTGGCGCCTACCGGTGTTTTCCACCACCGGCTATTCTCGTGTCGGCCTCCGGCCTCGAAGACATTTGCGCGGTTCTGGACCCCGGTGGCTTACACCACCGGCAGGTCGTGTGTCGGCCTCCGGCCTCGAAGAAATTCTGTTGCAGGGCTCGACACCGGTGGTTTACACCGCCGGCAGGTCGTGTGTCGGCCTGCGGCCTGAAGAAGTGGCTGTCGCGATGGTGTGGCCGCTAGCGGTTCAATCGACTGAGCCCGGAGGGCGGCACATCCATTGCCGGTGGTGTAAGCCACCGGTTCCAGACTCGCCGGCCACAACAAAGCCCGGAGGGCGACACACTTAGAATCCCATGTGTCGCCCTCCGGGCTGCTCCCTTCTCGCCGGGCGTGCCTACCGGTGGCTTACACCACCGGCAGGTCCTGTGTCGGCCTCCGGCCTGAAGGCATTCTGTTGCAGGGCTCGCCCCCGGTGGCTTACACCACCGGCAGGTCGCGTGTCGGCCTGCGGCCTGTGAAGGTATTTGGTGTGGCAGCCTGAGGGGCCGGTGGCTTGCAGCGCTGGCAGATCTTGTGGCGGCCTGCGGCCTCAAGGGAGGCACGGACACGTCTCAACACCACGGCGATGGAACCATTTGTCAGCGCATCCGGGAAGACGATCCAGTCGTTGAGAACGACGAAAAACTCAACTCAAAATAATTTGACACGTACTCCGCGAAGCTGCTAGACTCGACGCCCCCCACCACACCAGCCAAACCCCTCCACACGAACAAACCCTGCCTTCCTAGCGCCGTCAGCACTCCAGGTGATCGCGAGCCATCCCCAAGACAATCGGTTGTGTCATCTTGCGCGACGGGCCCATTGCAATCCCTCCTTCCAGACACGTCGTTTTCCGTTCTTTCCCTCCCCCACTATTTGGTCCCACATGAAGAGCTTTCACTTTAAACGATCCCAAGGTTTCACTTTAGTTGAATTGCTTGTGGTCATTGCGATCATCGGCATCCTTGTTGGCCTGTTACTGCCTGCAGTCCAAGCGGCTCGCGAAGCCGCACGCCGCATGGAATGCAGCAACAACACCAAGCAGATCGGCCTGGCGCTGCACAATTATCACGACACGTATAAGAAGTTCCCCCAAGGCGCCCGGCATGGCCTAACCAATCCCAATAGCTGGCGATTCGCCTTGCTTCCTTTCATGGAACAGCAAGCGATTGCGGACCTTGCCAGGGCTGCGGAAGCAGCGGGCACAATGATCAACTTTTACCCGAAGGGCAATGCGGCGCACACACTCGCGGACTACAACATTTATACCCAGCCGCTGATAAATCTGGTCATCCCAGCCTACGCTTGCCCCTCAAGCGCCGCGCCGGAAATATACGCATACTCGTCTCACTTTACGAACACAGGGACACAGCGCATCAATTACACCGGAATCATGGGAGCCTATCCCGATCCCGCCGGACGCACGAGCTCTTCCTACCAAACTCAATACTCGAGTTTTGCAACTAACAACGGCAGTCTGTTAATCAACGAACACACCGCTTTCCGCGACATTACCGATGGAACATCCAACACGGTCATTGTTGGCGAACAATCGGGTAACCGCCGATTTCCAACCCGGACCGCAAACTACCATTCCGGCTGGTCTGGCTATGGTTACTCCGGAACCGTAGCGACCTGGAACGCTGGCGCCGCTTCGCAACACAGATTCGGATCTGGAGTCACGGCGCTCTACCATTCCCCAAACCCCACTTCGCTGGGAAGCGAAGCCAATGCGGACTGGGACAGCAACACGCCATTGACCTCGTACCACCCCGGCGGTGTCCAAGTGCTTCAGGCCGACGGATCCACACGATTCATGTCCGACACCGTCGCACTGGAAATCGTGCTGAAGCTTGCCACACGTGACGATGGACAGGTAATTGGAGAATGGTAATGGCTTATTTCAATAAAAATCGATACCTGGGATTGATCGCCTCGCTGGTCCTGTTGGTCGGATGTGGAGATAGCGACCCCCGCCAGTCCGCGACGATCAGCGGCCAAGTGTTGCTCGATGGGACTCCACTGTCCTCCGGCAACATCCAGCTCACCTCCCCCAAGACAGGAGAAAGCGCCGCTGTCAATTTGGACAATGAGGGCCGCTATTCGGTCACGTTCCCCAAAGCCGACATTGGAGCTGATTACGAAGTGACAATCGGGCCTCCCCAAGAGGATGAACTGGACGCAACCGCGCTAGTCGAAAACCCACCGGAAAAGGTTGTTAACTTAATTCCCAAGAAGTATTCAGCGCGCACCACAAGTGGACTGAAAACCACGCTCGCAACGGCGGGGGAAAACGAGTTCAATGTCGAACTGACAAGCGAACCTTAATTGGAAAGCACTGTCACGGCAGGGGTGACCGCAAGTTGCCCCTGCCGGTATCTCATGTAAACCGCACGTACGAAGACCGTGCGGTGGCCTCCGGCCTGCAGGTCGGTGGTGGGTGCTTGGACCGTGGGAGCCCGCAGGGCGAAACATCCATTGCCGGTGGTGTGAGCCACCGGTTCCAGGATCGCCCACCACAACAAAGCCCGGAGGGCGACACACTTCAACTCCCATGTGTCGCCCTCCGGGCTGCTCTCTTCTTGCTGGGCGATGCCTACCGGTGGCTTACACCACCGGCAGTTCGTGTGTCGGCCTCCGGCCTGAAGATGTTTGCGCGGTTCTGGACCCCGGTGGCTTGCACCACCGGCAGGTCGTGTGCCGGCCTCCGGCCTTGAAGATGTTTGCGCGGTTCTGGACCCCGGTGGCTTACACCACCGGCAGTTCGTGTGCCGGCCTCCGGCCTGAAGGCATTTGCGCGGCTCTGGAACCCGGTGGCTTACACCACCGGCAATTCGTGTGTCGGCCTCCGGCCTGAAAACATCTGCGCGGTTCTGGACCCCGGCGGTTTACACCGCCGGCAGGTCGTGTGTCGGCCTGCGGCCTGAGAAGGGTCTCGATGATAAGGCTGCGGTCGCTGCGGGTTCCGCTTTAGGATCCGGCGGGTTCGGCGCGGCGTTGGGGGCCGGCGACCTCGGGGCCTTCGTGTTTGATCTGGTTGTGATCGTCGACAAAGATCAGCCGCGGGCAGTGCGTTGCCGCGTCGTCGCGATCGTAGAAGGCGAAGGTGGCCAGGATGACTTTGTCGCCGGGATAGACGTGGTGCGCCGCGGCACCGTTGGCACAGATATCGCTCGATCCGCGAACGCCTTCGATCGCGTACGTTTCCAATCGCGAACCGCGCGTCACGTTCCAGATCTGGATCGATTCATAGGGAACGATCCCGGCGGCTTCCATCAACTCGGGCGGAATCGTGATGCTGCCTTCATATTCCAGATCGGCTCCCGTGACGGTTGCGCGATGAATCTTGGCACTGAGAAGTTTGCGAAATGGCATGGCGAGTCAATAGTCCTACGATAGAAATGCGGCCAGCGATTGTTTGGTCTCGGCGGCTCGCAACTGCAACTTTCCAAAACCACGCTCGGCGCCGATCGCCATCGCCGCGTCTTGATGTTCGGGAAAATTGGTAATCAACATCACGGGGATCGCTTGGGTCTTCGGGTCGTTTTTCAGTTGCCGAATGATCTCCATCCCGTCGCTGTAATCGCGATCCAGTTTACGATTGACGGTGATCAACGCGACCTCCTGGCGGCCCAGGATCTCCATCGCATCAGCCGCTCCGTGGGCCTGCACCACACGTGCGTCGAAGTTGCCTTCGATCAGCGTTCGGATCGCGGAATGATCCGGGCTGCAGTTTCCAATGTCGAGAACGGTCTGCATGATCTCTGAGATTCCAGGGCAGGGGGGGAGGCTTTTCCAATCGGCGAACACGCAATGCACCACTTGCATCCCAAACGGGAAATGCCGGCCGACGAATAAAACCGCCGCGCGTGCAATGTATTCTTTGCATCGGCGGGCATGTTGTCCACGGCAAAGGCCGCTTCGGGGAGGCATTCGCCACGAAAAAACCCGGCTGCGAGCAGCCGGGTTGTTCGGGACGGACAGTCCAAAGCTGTCGCTTTATTCCTTTGGCGGAGCGATCGCAAACAGCTTGTCCTTGGTGCTGATATAGATCACGCCATTGGCGGCGATCGGCGTGCTGTAGACGCTGGTTCCCATGTTGATCTCTTCGATCGGCTCGTTGTTCTCTTTGCCGAGCTCGAAGATCGCCACGTCGCCATCTTCGTCACCGATGTAAACATAGCCATCGGCGATCAACGGGCTGCCCCAAGCTTGAGCCAACATGTCGTAGGTAAAGTGGACGATCGGTTCGCCATCTTTCGATCCCTTGGGGTCCAAGCAGTGCAACATGCCCGAGAAATCGGCGACGTACAGCAGATCGCCTTGAATCGCCACGGTGCCACAGCTGCGGTGCATCTCCTCTTCGAAGTCGATCTCACCGTCGCCGTTCTGGTCGAACGAAGCGTAGTGCCAAACGACGCCCGAATTTGGGTTGTCGATCGCAACTTCGCCATCCTCTTCGATAACCGCTTGCAAGCGACGATGCGGGATCGGCACGCGTTTGTCGCCTTCGATCTTCATCGCCAGTTCCGAACTGATGTCGCCGCGTTTGGTCGGATCGATACACCACAGGTGCCCCTGGCCTTCACCGTGCTCGGGATCTTGTCCCACCGCGACGTAGACCAGCCCGTCGTGAACGACAGGCGTAGCGATGATGTTGTTACGCGTTCCCGCACCACCCAAGATCCACTTCGAAGTCTTGGGGTTGGCGTCAAACCGCCACAGCAGTTCCGGCTTGCCATCGGCCCCCTGGTCGGCTTTGAAGCTGTAGACCCAGCCGTCACCGCCAGCGAAGATCGCCTGCACGACGCCACCAAGTTCCGCCACGGTTGGGCTGGACCATTGGCCGTGAACGATGTTGGTTCCGGGCGACTTGTCGGTCCACAACACCTCGCCGGTGTTCTTGTTCATGCAAATGAAGCTAGGCGCGTCGGGGGAGGGGAGGACGATATGCGATTCATCGACACCGTTACTGGTGTTGACGAACAACAGGTCGCCGTAGCTGGTGACCGAGCAGCTGCACATGTTGTGCTGGCTCGTGTCCAAGTTCTCCATCATGTTGTAGACCCACAACACGTCGGCCTCTTCTTTGTCGTCGGCGGTGATCGTCTTGAAGACGCTCAAACGCGGGCCGGCAACAACCGCTTCGAGATCGCGTGCGGCACCGTCGATCGTCGCTTTGATCGACCACTTCTTCCCTTCGGCAACGGTCTTCACTTCGGCGGTCCCTTCGATCGGTTCGCCATATTCAGCCAACAGATCGATCAACGCCTTGGTCAACTCACCCTTATCGAGTCCCGCGACAGCTTCTTTAAATTCGGGCTTCGCCACGGGCAGGTCGGCAACGCGCCCTCTCTCACCCTTGACTTCACCATCGTCGCTGCCGTCATGAAAACCCTTGGTGTCCAAGCAGCGGACTTCGCCGCGGCTGGTGACGAACCACAAGCGATCGCCTTCGACAAGCGGAGCACAACAGATACCTTGCAGCGGCCAGTCGTGGACGCGTCCGGTGATCAGTTTTTCGCTGCTATGCTGCCACAGGAATTCGCCCGTCTCTTCGTCGAAACAGAGCAAGCAGCCGAGATCGACACCGCTCGGATAACGCTTCAAGTAGCCACCACTGTTGTTGGTGCCACAATAGACGCGGCCACCGGCAACGACGGGGTTACCGTAAGTCTGACTGCCCAGGGGAGCAAACCACTTAATGTTCTCGGCGTTGGTTCCGTCCCATTCACCGGTCCGGCGATCGAATTTGCCGATGTTCCAAGCCTTTGCGATTCCCTTGACGTTGGGAGTGTTGTTGCGCAAACGCGTTCCAGCCCACTGAGGCCAATCGCCACCGGCTTCGAGAACGGCTGCCGGATCGTCGCTCTTGCCCGCCGGTGCGGCAGCGGTCTTGGCGGCTGCCGGTGCTGCGGCAACTTTGACCGCGGGCTCCTCTTTTGACTCAGCCGCTGGGGCGGGCTTCGCTTCCGCCGCGGCGGCCAGCTTCATCCCTTCGGTCGATTCGGCGACTTCGGTCGAGGTTGCTGGCGGAGCGGACTCGACAGCGGGAACCGCCGGCGCGACAGCTTTCGCAACTTCAGCGGGCTTTGGTTCCGCAGGAGTGTCGGCAGCCTTGAGCGTCATATCGGCAGCGGGCTGATTGTCGTCAGCCGCTGCAACGGGCGTTTCGGCCGCGGTTAGGTTGCTGTCGTCAGCCGTCGCATTGCTCGAAACGTCCGCCGGATCGACCGGCTTGCGGCAACCACTCATCGACGTCGCGGCAAAACTGCCACAGATGACTGCCAGCGTCAGCATGCACCAAGTTTTTATTTCACTGTTCATTTTTTAAGCCGTGGGGCGGAAGTGTTTTGGTGTTCCAAAAAAGCGTGGGTGGGACGGACACTTTGTCCGCCGTGATATCGCCCTGCCTGCGCGCAATCCGCAAACAGGGCATCGGGAGGGCTTGCCTTGGGGCGGCAGGCCTATTTTTCGTTTGCAGTGACTTCGACGTTGTCCAAATACAACTCGCAGACTTTGGCATTCCCATATAGCCCGGGACTGCCCGAGAGGTTGGGCGAATGATCGACCGCGGTAACCGTCCATTCGCTTGGTTCTTTGTCATCGCGAGGCCAGACCTTGCCCTTCAAAACGGCAACCTTCTTGCCGTCCTGCTCTTCGATGGCGGCTTGCAATTTCATGCGGTACCAGACATCGGCCTTCCATTCGAACGGAACCGTTTGAGCCATCCGCAGCTGGGCATACCAGGTGCGAATCTGCAATTTTTGGCTGTTCCCTTGCAAATCCAAGGCGTAACCCATCGCGGTCAACCCGATATCGGGCAACTGGGTTCCGACCTGCTGGCCTTTGACATCAGCGGCAATCGTGTAATTGGCGAGATCCCATTGGCCCATCCAACCGCGGCTTCGCGCTCCCTTGGGAATCGTCGAGATCTTGACCAATGCAGGCGACCCATCGACATCGCGAATCACGTGTCGATAGCGTGCGCCGACCCAGGTGACGGGTGGATCTTTGAGCTTGTCGAAATCGAACTTCCAAGGCAGGCTGGGCACGACGCGGACGCGCGATTCACCCGACAGATCGCCCACGGTCGCCTTGATGGTCGCCGCGTAGTGCGATCCGTTGTTGTCGGCTGCATTGAAAGTGGTTCCGGCAACCGAACCACCGCCAACGACGGAGAGCTTCGGATCGGAAGCCTCTTCGATAAATTGGCCGTTCTGGTTGAAGAGACGAACTTTGTAATCGATCTTCTCGCCGGGACGAACGATCGCTTCGGCAGGAACAACTTGAACCCAAGCGGGCGTCTTGTCGTCGTTTGCCATCTCTTGAGCGACTTCGGGAGCGGGGCTGACGCCGGGCTTCGCTTTTTCGTCGGCGATACAATAGATCCCCGAGGTGCCAACAAAATAGATAGCGCCATCGTAAACGATCGGCGAAGCGTAGAAGGCTTCATTGCTGATCCGGCCCTTGTCGGTGATATCGACTCCCGCATCGGAGAGTTCCATAAAGGCCCAGCGGCCGTTTTCGGTGACGGCGTAGATCCGACCGTCGGCGTAGACCAGGCTAGCCCATTGCTTGCGGTCGCCCAGGGCAACACGCTCTTGAATCATTTCGCCAGTATTGGCATCGACCACCCACAACTTGCAGCGATCGTCGACAATATAAAGACGGTCGCCGATCACCAGTGGTGAGCTGCGATTGAGGATCAAACCTTCCATCTTCCAAAGCGGCTTCGCTTTGGTTTCCAAGCCGGCCCCTTCGACCTCGATCGCCGCCAGAGCGCCCATCGAGGTGCCTTCCATATTCTCTTCACCGTGACCAGCATAAATGCGGTTTCCGACGACCAATGGGGTCGCGAATAGACCGCGTCGCGAAAACTGGTAGCTCCACAACGGCTTGCCGGTACGAGGTTGGAACCCCCAGATGCCACCATCGCCACCGCCGACGACCATCTGCAATTGGCCGTTGATGACCGCCAAGTTCGGCGCGCTGTAGGAGGTATCGTCGGGAAGATCGCGAGTTGGGCTGAACCAAACGATTTCGCCGGTTCGCTTGTCCATCGCCAAGAAGCGATGGTTTGGCTTGGCCGCGTCGCCCCAGTTGATGATGATGCCGCTGATGATCACCAGGTCTTCGTGGATGATCGGAAAGTTGGTTCGCCCGCCGTAGGTGCTTAGCATGCCGAGGAATTCGTGCAGCGGAACGCTCCACTTCTCCTCGCCGGTCTTGCCGTCAAGGCACATAAAGATGTCGCAAACGCCCAACGCATAAACGTTGCCGGTCTCCGGATCAGCCACGACGCTGGACCAACCGACACGTGTGTCGGGGACATCGGACATCCAGACGTTAAATTTGTGTTCCCAAACCGTTTCGCCCGTTTTGGCATCGATGCAGACGACGCGTTCGCCTTCGATCGGTGTCCCCGGATCGGCGCGAGTGGTCAGATAGAGCTTCCCATCCATCGCAACCGGAGTGCTGCGACCGGAGAGGTCGTCGCGGTGCCACTTCAGATTGCTCCCTTCCCCGCCCTCGGGATCCCAGGTCGCCGGCAAGCCGGTCGCCTGGCTGGTGCCATTGTAGTTGGGGCCTCGCCAATAGCTCCAGTCGGCAGCTTGGGGCGCTTGCCCCAATGCGTACCCAGACAGAAACAAGAGTGTCGGTAGGATCAAAAGGAGTTTTCGCATCATCATTGTTGAAAGCTTGGTGTTGTTGGAAGCCGGGGTAGGCTTTGGTTTTGAACTGCGAAACGCGAATCCATCCAAAAAGGGAGGGCCTCGATCGGGAATCCGCTCCGAATCGACCGCTTATCAATCGAACCATTCGTCGCTGGGATCAAATTTTGGAGTGCAAAAGATGATCACCTTCATTTTGCCGACCGCCCGATGGCGGGTGCCGGGAGGAATCAAGATCGCCGTGCCAGGGCGAACGGGGTGGGATTGGCCGTCGAGTTCAATCACGGCATTGTCGTCGCATTCTTGAACGACGTAGGTTTCGGTCAAGGTCTTATGGTAGTGGACTTTGGCGGTTGCAGCGATTTCGGTGAGGTGGACAGTTGCTGGGAACGACTCGATCTCAGCAAATGCGCGACGCGCCGTACCGCAAGGGCAGGGGGTGCCAGGCAAATCAGGAAGATGAGCCACCACAAAGGCGGGGGCTGTTGGCATTTGTGGTCTACGCGAGGTTGGAGGTGGGGTGGATGTGAAGGCATATTCGCCTATCGAGACCATTTTATACGTACCACGGTCCCATTTCCATGCGCTAACCGGCACCGTCAGAAAAAGTCGTCAAACCGGCATTTTTTACGTATCCGCCCAACTTCAGCATCCTGCCGAATTTACCATTCGGATGTCAAGAGAACCCGATCGCCGGGACGATACGGTAAGTGACGTGTTACGAGTCCAGTGCCTTACCTCGCGTTAAGGCCTCCTGAGACAACAACTAAGGCCGGTGCGAATTTCAGACTAGTGGATGGTCTGAGCCGGTCTAGAACCTGAACAATAAAGAACTCACTGGTCTTGCCATCCCGAGGTAGGACCGTCAGTGGCAGTGCAAGCAGAACGAAGTCGGAGGGTTGGCGTTCCTTTTGGAATGTTGACCTCTAAAGTGCTAGCCGGCCCATTAGGGCTTGATCGGCGGCGACTTCGTCCGCCGACCGTGTCCTTGGCCGCCACCGTCCGTAGTGAGTTGAACCTAGGTTTAAAAAAACGTCGAACTAACGTTAGGAGACGTGGTGCAATGAAGCGTGCAATCCTGTCTACGACCTTGATTATCGGTATGAGCATCTGCTCGCAAGGTTTCGGATTTGACCTGTTGGACCGCATGTTGGGACTGAAGTGTGGTGGTGGAAGCAGCAGCTGCTGCGAAACCGGCTGCTCGGACGTTTGTGAACCAGCTTGTGGTTGTGAATCTTCCTGTTGCGAAGTTGCTTGCGAACCCGCTTGTGGTTGCGAAAGCTCGGCATGCGGAACCTCTTGCTGTGAACCAGCTTGCGGTTGCGAAACTTCGGCTTGTGGCGCATCTTGCTGCGAACCAGCTTGTGGTTGCGAAACCTCTTGCTGCGAACCAGCTTGCTGTGACAGCAAGAAGTGCTGTGCATCGAAGAGCTGCTGCGGTTTGCTTTCGAAGCTGTTCGGTGGATCGAAGAAGAGCAGCTGCGATTCGTGCTGCGAAACTTCGGCTTGCTGCGAACCAGCTTGCGGATGTGAAACTTCGGCTTGCGGAGCCTCTTGCTGCGAACCAGCTTGCGGTTGCGAAACTTCGGCTTGCGGAACCTCTTGCTGCGAACCAGCTTGCGGTTGCGAAACTTCTTGCTGCGAATCGGCTTCTTGCTGCGAACCAGCTTGCGGTTGCGACCCATGCGGAAAGAAGAAGAGCGGTGGCCTGCTGTCGAAGTTGTTCGGCGGCCTGAGCTGCTGCAAGAAGAAGAGCAGCTGCGATTCGGCTTGCGACAGCTGCGGATGTGCTTCGACCAGCTACGCTGCTCCAGCAGCACCAGCTTGCTCGAGCTGCAACGGTGGAACTTCGGTTCACGTTGAAGCTCCAGTCGTCGAAGACGCTGCTCCAATGCCACCAGCACCTGTGGTTGACCCAAGTGCTTACTTGAACAGCAAGCGTCGCGTCATTCAGGCTAGCACCCGCTACGCTCGCTAATGCGAGTAGGATGCTAGATCCTTCAGACGTGATTCGATAAACGGCCCGGTCAGCTTCGGCTTTCCGGGCCGTTTTTTTTTGCGCCAAGAGCTTCTGGGCGGCTAATCATGCAGCCCAAATTCAGTCGCTTGCCCCAACGCCTGGGCCACCTCCGGCTCGACGATCTTCGCAGCGACCTCAAACCCGCGATCGGTCAACGAAAAGTCGCGGTACAGGTGATGCAACACCAGCCCGCTGCGACACAGCTGACAAAACGCATCGAAGAAACGAACCGTCACCTGCGGCTTTTCCCGGTTGCGGAATGCGATCGTGCGATGTTCATCGACTTCGATGTAAATGGCCAACAACCGCGCGGTCGCCTCGAAGGCGGTGTTCACACCACGCACTTCGATCACGCCACGATTGCGGGCGGCAAACAAAATCGCCTTCGCTTCAACACTCAACGGTTCCTCATCGCGCGATCCTTCGACCAACGCACGGGCACACAGCTGGGCCAACGCCACCAACGTGGGAGCCCCATTCCCGAGCGCTTCCCATCCGCCCTGCAGCGAATTTAAGTAGTCGGGCGATTCGGGTAGATTCATCGCAAATTCCAGGGCTCGAGGCGATCGGAGCTGTCGTTTCGGGTAAATGCTAGCAGCAGGGTTCGTCTTGACCGGTATTTCGGCTGCGAATACACCTGTCTGATTGGGCCGATCCCCTCCAGCAACCCTATCACGCCTCCATGAATCAATCAATCTTCTTCTCTGCCGGTGAACCCAGTGGCGACCAACATACCGCCCGTCTGATCGACGCGCTGCGCGTTCGTGCCCCTCAGCTGAGTTATCGTGGTTTCGGCGGCAGCGAGATGCAGCAGGCCGGCTGCCAGCTGGATTTCGAACTGACCCAACTGGCGGTGATGGGAGTGGTCGAGGTTGCCCCCAAGGTGGCGGAGTTCTATCGCGTTGCACAACAGGCGACGCAGATCTTCTCCCAATCGCCTCCGCGAGCGGTGGTTCTGGTCGATTTCCCCGGCTTCAACTGGCACATCGCCAAGCGAGCCAAGGCGAACGGGATTCCCGTTTATTATTACCTGCCTCCCCAACTGTGGGCTTGGGCCCCGTGGCGAATCCGTAAAGTTCGCAAATATGTCGACAAAGTGCTCTGCGTGCTGCCGTTTGAATACCAATGGTACCGCGAGCGGGGAATCGACGCGGAGTACGTTGGCCATCCGTTTTTCGACGCAGTGGCCAAGAAGCCACTCGATCCAGCGACAATGGAGCGTTTCCGAACGCTGCGTCGGGAGGGCAAGCGGTTGGTTGCCGTGCTGCCCGGCTCCCGACGCAACGAGGTCACCAACAACTGGCCGCTTCAGCTGGAAGCGATCCGCCGGCTATCCAAGCGTCACCCCGATGTGCGGTTCCAGGTCGCCTGCTTTCGCGATCGACAATGTCTTTGGTGCCGCGAACAATTGACCGCCGAAGACCAATCGCTGCCCCTGGACTTTTTTGTCGGCAAGACAAGTGAAATCGTCGAGGCCGCCGAATCGGCGATCATGGTCTCCGGATCGGTCAGTCTGGAGCTGATGGCCCGGTCGACTCCCGCTGTGGTTCTGTACCGCGTAGGGCGGACGATCAAATGGCTCGCTTCGGTTCTGGTTTCCACCAAAAGCATGACTTTACCCAACCTAATGGCGGAGAAGACGCTCTTTCCAGAATTTGTCTCCGCTGGCGATCCCGAACCGGTGATTGCCGAGGTCGTGGCCGCAGCCGATCGCTTGCTGAGCGATCCAGCTCACCTGGCCGATGTTCAACGCGAACTGCAGACGTTGCGCAGCAAGTATGCGGTCCCAGGTGCGTCCGACCGCGCCGCCGATCAATTGATCGCGATGTTCGATGCCAACCAAGCTATTGCAAACCGCCGCGCCGCATAACGTATCGCCGAATCTCGGTGCTCCCACGCATCAAGCACGAAGCACTCGCGAGTGAAAATCCAGCACACGGACGAGCACGAAGCGTAGGCGAGTGATTGAGAACACCGAATACAAGCACAAAGCGCCGGCGAGTGAACGACCGCGTCTTTAGAGCATGCAACGTTTAGCTAGCGTGTGAGCAAGTCTCACTCGCTGGCGCGTCGCGATGGTATGGTCGTGCGGCCGGCGTCAAGCAGGTGGGCTGAACAGAACGGGGCGAACGAACATTTGCTCGTCGCTGTAAAACGGCTCGCTAGAAGAGCGACCTCCGGCAAACGCCCGCTAGTAGCGTCCCTTGGAAACATCGGCCGCAGACTGCTGGGCCAAACGGGTTCCGCTGGCGGTCACCCCGCCGACACCGCTAACGATCTGACGGTTCATCGCGGCGATCCTCTCGGCAACTTGAGGCTGCATGCTGTTCAGGTCGTAGCTGCGTTGATAATCCTGCAACGCTTGCTGGTAATCGCCAGCCGATTCGCGGATCTGCCCAAGTGCCAACCAAGCCCGGGCATTGTTGCCGTCTTGGTGAATCGCGTCCTCAAGAAATTTCTGAGCGGTCTCTCCCTCGCCAAACTCCTGGTACATTCGCGCCAGTTCGATACGAGCATCGGCCAACTGAGGCTGGCTGGTAGCCCAGTTCCTCAACAGCGCAAACGCCCTGTCGGGACGATCGGTTTCGACCAACAAAACGGCTAACCCCCGATGGCAATCGACATGGGCCGGCTGCAGGTCGAGACATTGGTTGTACAGCGATTCGGCTTGGTCCATCAGAGCGCGATCATTCCGCTCTTTCCCCAACCGGTGCGTGGTCGCCGCCAGGTTGTAGTAGCTGTCGGGATTTTTAGGATCCGACGCAATCGCCTGCTGAAATTGCTGCAGCGCGGCGGAGTATTGCCCCTGGTCGTACAACCGCACGCCCTGGGCATTTTGGCCGCTGGCGGCGAATTGACAGCCCGACAGCGACAAAACGAGCAATGCCGCCGCCAAAACTGGCGATTTCGGTTGTTTTTTCCGGAGGGAGTGCATGCTGTGCACCTTTGTCTACTTCGGTTTTAAAGGAAGAATGTCGCTATTTAAGGGGGACGTTACCAGCCTCTGTCGTTCGGCGGCAAGGTCGTTTTGGTCCCTTTGCGTCCGCCATACCATCTTTTCCAAGGTGTCCCTCAGAGAACGATCTTCAAAGCAACGGAACTTTCCCAGAGTCACAAGTATCAAAACCGAATCGTTCCGCGACGCCAGCACATTTGGCATAAGCGTTTTTTAGCTAGCGTGGAACGGGGTATCACATTGATTTTCGTTGCACTGTCGGTGCTCCCAACTACAATCCAGCCAATGCGGCACTTTGCTTACGCACATTGCCCAGCTTGTCTATTTTGGCATTCGGGACCACCTTCATTCGCTTTGCGAAACGCTCCGAAAGCTTTGTCAACATAGGCGTTGCGCCTACATTTGAGGGCCGAATCGTTCGGCCCATAAGTTGTTCGCCCGAAAGGGTTTACGAAGAGGTCGGTGAATGGCTATCCGGAAAACTGGATCGTCGGTGAAGAACAATTCCAACAACTCCCGCAGAAGCGATCGCGCTGCGAAACGCCAGCGGCTCAACAGCCGTCGGTCGCTGCTGGAGACTCTGGAAGGTCGCCAAATGCTGGATGCCGGTCCGATGCTGGCGGGGATCCAGCCGGACACCGAGCCATTGCTGCAGGACATGGCGGTGCTGAATACGTCGCCGCGCGAACTAACGCTGCGGTTCGACGAATTGGCCTCACTCGACCCTGCTTCGCTCGATGGGATTAAGATCATCCGCGCGGGCGACGATGGGGAATTTGCCTCGGCATCGGGTGTCACCGATCTCGGATCGGGCGGCGCAGTCACGATCACCTTTGAAGCGGTTCAGAGCGGTTCGAGCGGCGACAACCTGGAGATCGTCTTCACCAAGGTCAACCGGACCGACAAGACGCTGCCGATCGTCAGTGTGGTGGGAGGGCAAGTTCAGATCGAATTGAACTCGAATTCCACGCTGGTCACGCGTGCCGCAGATATTCAATACGGCATCGCACAAAATCCAGAGGCTGCTGCGCTGCTGCGCGTCGCTTCGGTAACCGGACAGACCTACTATGACGTCGGCCGCACCGCCACCCAAGGCCAAGTGCTGACTCTGAAGGGTTCGGATCGTGCGCAAGCGACGTCGCAATTGGGCATTGCTAACACACAAGTACGATTCACCGCGGTCAGCAGCGGTGTCGCCGGGCAAGATTTGGCAATCGATGTGCGGCAGTCGTTCCGCGTCGCGGGCGCGCCGCCGATTGTTTCGGTTTTGGGCAATCGTATCGAAGTTCTGATCAACAGCAATCCCGCCTCGCGATCGACCGTTGGCGAATTGATCACCGCGATCAACAACCATCCCGCTGCCAAGCTGTTGATGACTGCGGAACTGGAATCGGGGAACGCGTCGGCAACAATCGGACAGGATCTCAGCCTGTTTTCGCCGATCGAATTTTCGCTACAGAACGGCGACTTGGATATCGAAGTCGTGCCGGGTTACGTCGGCTTTGTCGATGCCAACCAACGCGAGGTTGTCTTCCGATTTGCCGAAGATTTGCCACAGGACCGGTACCGCATCCAAATCGACGGCAGCAGCGAAAACGCGTTGCAGAACACCCAGGGTGACAACTTCAACAACGGCGTCGACCAAACGATCGAATTCTCGATCAACCTGGCGCCGACGATTCAAGCCGTTGTGCCGCAGCCGATCGTCAATGGTCAGCAACTGCGCGACCAGATTTGGGTTTACTTCGACCGCAACGATCCCTTGGACGTCAACAGCGTCCGGACCGCTGCGTTGTATCAATTGATCTCGACAGCCGGCACGGAAACGGGTGCCGATGATTTCGCGCTAACGCCAGTTTCGGTCAGCTACAATCCCGGAACGGGTGTTGCGGTTTTGCAGTTCTCCGGCGACCTTTATTCGCTGTTCCCCGGAGCAGAGGTCAAACAGTTCCGTTTGCGTATCGGTGAAACCGACGTGCGCGGCACCACGCCGACGGTATTGCCCGCCGTCGTCGAACCGGGAGACAGTTTTGCGTTGGCACGCGACATTCGCACCGATTGGACGGTGTCGTCGACCAACATCTCGTCGGTGGTACTCGAAGGAGCAATCGCCAAGACGGAGTTCATCAATGGCGTGCCTGTTTCAAACAACGAGTACTTGATCGATTACCCAGGTGGCGCGGGAGCCCCCGGGGTGCAAGAATTCCGCCCCGAAGATCCTTCCAGCTATGGAGCGCCGCAAGCTGACCCGCTGGATGGAATTTCGACGTACTACTACAACTTCTTCGGCCAGTTCCGTGGCGACGATCCAACGTCGTTGCCAGTTGATAACGACCGCGTGCTGTTCAATAACATCACCGAACAGCAGAAGCAACGTGTCCGCGAAGTGTTGGATCTGTACAGCCAATACTTGGGCGTGCAGTTTGTCGAAAGCGCCGATATGGGGCTGCAGATCGCCGTCGGCGAAACCTCCAGCACAGTAATCGGCTGGGAGGTCTCGGATGATCTCGGCGTCATCAATTCGCGACTTGTCGACGAATCGGACGACGACCTGTTCGGGCAAGAGTTCTTCCAATTGGCCAGCGGCATGGTCAAAGATCTGATCGGCGTTTCCGACTTCCTGTCGGCGATCGATGTCGGTGCCGACCCCTTGTATCCGTCGCCTCGCGACATCATCGAAGGTCAGTATTCGTATCGCCCCGATAGCACCGATATCGACCTTTACAAGTTCGCCCTGCCAACGTCGGGCGAGGTCACGATTGAAACGTTCGCCGAACGACTTGCCGGCACGTCCAGCCTGCTCGATACAACCCTGCGACTGTACCGTGAAGGTCCCGGCGGCACGATCGAGGAACTGGCCGCCAACGACGATTACTGGAGCGAAGACTCCGAGATCACCGTCGCTTTGACCGCCGGCACGTATTACATCGGTGTCAGCGCCAGCGGCAACGACAGCTACGATCCGATGATCGAAGATTCCGGCATGGGTGGGCTCAGCGAAGGGGCTTACGAACTGCGGATGTCCTTCAAGCCCGAGAGCGCAACGACGATCACCGACACCACAGGCATTGCCCTCGATGGCGACAATGATGGCGAACAAGGGGGTGCATTCGACTTCTGGTTCGAATCAGCGGCTTTCACCGACACCGTCTTCGTCAAAAAGGATGGCGGCACGATCACACCGATGGTGAACAATGCGATCAGTGGCGTGGCCAAGGGAGCGGTCACCTCGATCTCCACCGCGCTGGGAAGCGTCTCGTCACTGGGAACGGATATCGTTCGCATCTTGCCAAGCGGCGATGGCAATGTGGAAACGACCGCTGACAACCTGCCGTATCTGATTGGGTTCGATGACTTTGGCCGCACGCTGGCCGATGGTTCCAGCTTTGAAGTCCCCAAAGACGTCACCGTAATGATCGACGCCGGAGCGATCATTAAGCTCCGTCGCGCCCGAATCGGCGTCGGCAGCAGCAGCCCCGTGGTCGATGCCAGCGGCGGGTCGTTGCAGGTTCTGGGAACACCGTTGGTGGTTGGAGCCAATGGCAGCCAAATCACATCGACGCCCGTGAGTGGCGAGGTCGTGTTCACGTCGCTTGCCGACGCCACGATCGGTGGTACTCAAAGCGGCAATGTGGCCCGTCAAGGCGACTGGGGGGGCATCGATTTCCGTTCGGATATCGATAAAGTCGATGAGAGCCGGATCAATTACGAAGCCGAAGGAATCTTCTTGAATGTCGTCCAATACGGCGACTTCCGTTACGGCGGCGGTACGATCATTGTCGGCACGCGATCCGAAGTGATCAGCCCGATCGAATTGTCGGGCACGCGTGCCACGATCGCCAACAGCACCTTCACCAACAATGCAGACGCCGCGATCGAGGCCTCTGCAAACACGTTCGAAGACGACAAGTTCACGCTCTTCGAAGGGCAAGCAACTCCCGACTATACACGCGTTGGACCATCGATCTACAACGTCACGTTCGCGGACAATTCGATCAATGGAATGTTCATTCGATCGGAAACTCGCGACGGCAGCGGCGTGGAAAAACTGACTGTCCAAGCCCGATTCGACGACTTGGATGTCGTGCATGTGATCGCCGAAAACCTGGAGATCCAAGGGACGCCTGGAGGCGGAATTGTCGATTCCTCGGCACCGCCAACGCGGATTGTTCGCTTGACGACGCAGGCCGGCGGCACGCTGGCCGTTGGTGAATACAGCTATCGACTGTCGTACGTAACACAAAACGGAAACGAGAGTCCCGTTTCCGACGCGACCGGCACGGTCGTCACCACCAGCAGCAACGCCTCGATTCTGCTGGACCAACTACCGGCCGTCCCCGCCGGAAGCGATTACGTTGCGCGGCGGCTGTACCGATCGGTCGATGGTGGCAATTACCAATTGGTGGCCACGCTCAACGGCAGCAGCACCGCGTTCACCGACGCCGGTCTGGCCGGCGGAGTCGCGATCGACACCAACCGTCCAAACGTCGACGACGTGGTGCTGACCGCCACCGCCGACGGCACGTTGCCAGCCGGCCAATACGAATACAAGATCAGCTACCTGGACGCCAGCGGCAACGAAGTTTCGGTTTCGTTCGCCACCGAAGCGATCAGCGTTCCGGGTGTCGACATCGACGACAACACGATTGTGCTGGACAATTTACCCACCTCGAATTCGGCCAGCGTGGTCGCGCGACGCGTGTATCGATCGTTCAACGGCGACGCGTTCCGCATGATCGCATTGATCCCCAACAATACCGATACCCAATTTACCGACGCCGGCTTGGTCAGCGGGATGACGCTGATCGAAAACCTGCGTCCGCGAATGGACGCGCGTTTGGCAATCGATCCAGGCGTGGTCATCAAGTTGTCCGGAGCCGTCATCGAAGTCGAACAAGGGGCTCAACTGCTTGCCGAAGGAACCGACCGGCAACAGATCATCTTCACGAGCCTGGACGATCAACGCTACGGTCGCGGCGGAACGTTCTCCACCAATCAATCCAACGCCAACACGGTCTTCCAAGCAGGCGACTGGGGTGGCATCTACGTGGGCCCTGGAGCGCAAGCCAGCTTGGACCATGTCCGCGTCACCGGAGCCGGTGGCGGGGCGCGCATCGACGGCAAGCTGTCGTTCTTCAATCCGATCGAAGTCCACCAAGGCGACCTGCGTTTAACCAACAGCCAGCTGGATGAAAGCGGCACCGGTTTTGCTGCGGGCGACAGCGATCGCGCCGGCCTGCAAACGCACAATGCTGCGGTAGTCTTTGTACGCGGTGCACAACCGACGATCGCATCCAACACGTTCCTGAACAATGACGCCGTTGCGCTCAATTTTGACCTGAATTCGCTGAACAATTCGTACGTTACCGACCGCGGGCGAAGCACCGGATTTCTGGAAATGGTGCCAGGCGTCAGCCTTGGCAACCAAGGCCCGTTGGTCTTCGATAATGTCTTGGACAACAACGCGATTAACGGTATGGAGATTCGCGGCGGCGAATTGGCCACCGCGGGTGTCTGGGACGATACCGACATCGTGCACGTCGTCCGTGGCACCGTTTCGATCCCCAACCACGAAGTCTACGGCGGCTTGCGTTTGGAAAGCGACCCCGACCGCAGCTTGGTTGTGAAGTTTGATTCCAGCACCGCGCCAGCGACGATTATCGCCGGTGGCAATTCAAATGGATCGGCGGACCAATTCAACGGCTTGGCCGACCGGGTCGGCGGGGCGTTGCAGATCATCGGCCAGCCTGGCAAATCGGTCGTCCTAACCGCATTGGAAGACGACACGATCGGCGCGGGATTTGATACGGAAGGAAGGCCCCAAACCAACACCGACAATGGCGATCCCGATGAGGGTGGCCCCACCTTGTTGCCAACCGGCCCCGAGGTGAACAATGGTTTGCTGATCGACAACGACGTTGCCACTGCAACTCCAGGTTTCATGTCCGTACGGCCCGCCGCAGGCGGATCGATCACCGCTAGTGGCGTGACGGTTCAAGGCAACACGATGTTGTTAGCCAATCAAGACTTCCTCTTCTCGTTTGAGAACTTCATCGACATCGGCTCCGATGGCGGTGCGTTCGCGTTGGGCACCACCACGATCACGCAAACACCTACATTGGTTGCCGACGACTTGGTGGTCAGCAGTGGTACGTTCACAGGAGCCAATGGCTTGGTCACCTGGACGGTCCAAACGAGCCTCAACGATGGTGAAACCAAAGTCAACAACGTGCTGTCGTTCACCAGCGACCAGCCGCTGGGCAACATCCGCTTCATCAATTATCTGGATGAAGACGTTCAGGGCATCTCCGACGATATCCTCTACCCCGTAGGGACGCCCGGAGAAGCCGACTTCCGCGTCTTCACGCTCGACGGAATCCAACGGATCGGATTCGCTCAAGGGGGTATTTACGAACTAGGCGACGGCCTTCAAGGGGCTGCGTACGTTGGCTGGGCAGCGGATCAATACAACGAGCTCGAAACCGCGATCCTCGGAAATGGATCCGCCTACTCGATCGCCGGCAACATCGACCTGGGCGACCTACCTGCCTTCAACGATCCCGCGTTGGGGACGGCCTATGGCTTTAACGACGTGACGACGGCTTTTGCCTGGGACGTCTTCCCTGCCGCCAATTCGGCGGTGATCACCACGTTCTTGGAATTGATCGTTTCGGATCCCTCGGATGAACTGAATCTCGCGGGTGCGTGGGACGGTATTGTCATTCGCGAAGCGGCCCTAGATCGCAACGTCGAAGCGGCCGTTGAACAGGAAGGCAACCTGTCGCTGAATCGCAACGACCAGACCGCCCTTGGCCAATACTTGGGCGAACTGGCACCATCGGTTACCGCGGGCAGTGAAAACCGTCGGATCGGATACCAGGTCTACGGTAACATCGACCAACCTTCGGACGTTGACGTCTATTCGTTTGACGCCGAAGCAGGAACCGAAGTCTGGCTGGAAATCGATCGCACCAACAGCGCGCTCGATTCGGTGATCGAACTGGTTCGCCTCCTGCCCAATGCCGCCGATACCGACGGCGATGGAATTTCCGATAGCGTCGTGGCCATCTCCAACGGATCGATCTCCGAAGCGATCGATTCTGGCTTGATCATTCTGGATGAGAGTGCCGGGACGTTAGAACGGACGGTCAGCAGCGGACAAGCGAATTCGCTGACCAATTCGATGTTCTCCAATTCGGCAACCTCCGCGTTCAACACGCCACAAGATCTGTTCTCCACGAACCCCAACGACCCCGGCTTGCGTGTGGTGCTGCCTGGCGAAACCGGTGAGGTCTTCACCTACCAGGTGCGTGTCCGAAGCAGCAACTTGAAGCTCAACGATCCGTTGTCGAAGCTCTACTCACCAGCCACGGGTGCCAAGATCGACGCCGGCAATTATGACGGCCTGACGTCGGGTCCTTATGAGTTGAGCATCCGTTTGGCCGAAAGCGATGAAGTTGCCGGTTCCTACCTGAACCTTGCCGACATTCGCTATGCCACGACGGGTGTGACCGTGATCGGTCAACCGTTCAATTCACCGTTGTTGGGCGACGCGATCGAATTCATCGACCAAAACGGCAGCGATAACAACGACACGCTTGCCACCGCCCAACCGTTGGGACCGTTTGGCACGCAGAGCGATCCAAACTCCAACGATACGTTGTCGATTGCCGGAGCAATCAGCTCAGCCACCGACGTCGATTGGTTCGAGTTTTCGATTTCCGGATCGACAACTCAGAGCGGCCTGCAGAACTACGTTTCGACAGTCTTCGATCTGGATTACGCAGACGGCTTGGGACGTGGCGACTTCTCGATCTGGGTCTTCGACCAAAACGGACAACTGATCCTAACTGGACTCGACAGCAATGTCGCCGACGACCAACCGGGCAATCCCAACTCGCCCGACTTCACCTCCTTATCGAGAGGCTCCACCGGCACCGCCGATCCGTACATCGGTGCTGTTGAACTGAGTGCCCAAGGAAACGGGACCGTCGATTCGCAGACCTATTACGTGGCGATCAGCGGATTGAACAACATGCCCTCGGTGTTGGATCAATTCACAACCGCGGCGGCAACCAACCCGTTGGTACGTCTGGAACCCATCGAATCGTTGGTTCGTATCGCCGAGGATCACGTCAGCACCATCGGCGGCAGCACCTACGCCCCCACGGCGTTGCAAAGCCTGCTGTTCGATCCCGTCAATGCAGCGACTCCGCTGACACTGAACGATTTGAAACTGTACGTCAGCACTGGCGGTGCCGTCGACAACATCCGTCTGGTCAACGCCTACACCGGTTTGCAGTATGGATCGATTGGTTCCACAGGGGGCCAAAGCTTCAACGATATTGCGATCCGTCCCAACGGAGACATGTTTGGGTACAACGTCAACGGCGTCAACAACGACGCGGCTTGGCATTACTACAACATTGATACAGGCTACGCCAACATCACCGACTTGACCCCTACGGGGACGAACATGGTGACTTTAGATACAACCTTCACGGTCGACGCTCAAGGCAACACGACGGCCAACTTGGTTCAATCGAATGTTGGGGTGACGGTCAGTGCGATCACCTTTGACCCCGTCAACGGTGTCGAGCGTGGATTCATCGTGGGTAACCGTGGCCAAAACCCCGGCCTCACTCAAGTCACCTACACCGACAATTTATTGTGGGAAATCAATCCTGCTACCGGCAACATTGAAGGACTCGCCGCACCTGGCACCCCTCAACTGTTTGGCGCCTCGGGAGGTTACACCAGCCCACGCGAACGTGGATATATCGAAACGGGAAATCCTAACAATCTGCCGAGCACGCGATTGGGTGTGACTGCGGCATCGGTCGTCAACGCGGGGGGCTTTGTTGTCCCGAGTTTGACCGATGGTTTGACCTTCACCATTCGCGACTTTGTTAATGCCGGTTCGGTTCCGTTCCAGTTCGATCTGGGATCGGCGATCCAACTGAACAGCAATATCGCGGCGGGAAGCTTCGTTCGCGACGGCGACACGATCAGTGTCGGCGGCCAATTGTTTGAGTTTGACACCGGAGTCCGATTGGATGTCACCGGAGTCGAAGATCCGTTGGGAGCCGGAGTCGTCGAAGGTTCGCGCGTCACGTTGACCAGCAAATCGACGGGACTTGCTTACACGTTTGAATTCGACAGCGACGGCCGTGATTTCACAGGCCGCAACTTCTCGCGTCCGGATCTGTTTGCCGTCGATCTCGAAGCCGCGACGACCGATGCCGCCGCAGCAAGTGTGTTGGCCGCAGCGATCAACGCGGCCGATATCGGGATCCGCGCCACCGCGGCAAACACAGGCGAAATTGTCTTGACCGGTGCCACCGGCACAGCACCGTCGGTTGGACTGGGAATCGCATCACTGGGAGCCGATGGAATCACCACCGTCAACGCGACGGCGATTGTCGTCGATGACGATCTTTCGGCCACCGATCTGACCCGCGTGGTCTCCGACACGTTCCGCGACAGCCAGATTGCAATCGCGACGGCTGGAACACGCATCGACTTTACCAACAACCCAACGATCGACCTCGATCTGGAAACCGCCTTTGGAACGAATCCGGCGATCGCGATTGTCGGAACCGCCAATGCCGCGGGCGGCCCAACGATCATTCCATTCGACGTCGACGATACCGCGGCCGAAATCGGTGCACGCGTTGTTGCAGCCGTTCAAGCGGCCGTCGATTCGGGCTTGTTGACCAGCGTCACTGCGACGGTCGATGGCAACACGGTCGACTTCAATGGAGCCAATGTGCTGTCTGCATCGGGACCGCTCGATGTTGCCGGCATCGCGCCGGGTGGAACCGTAACGGGCATCGCGGTTCCGGCCAGCGGAGACATGTATGCGGTCAGCAATGCGGGCGGCCTTTACCAAATCTCTTCGAATGTCATCGAACCGGTTCGCGTTACCTTCCTGAATAACATCGGCACCTACGTTGAGACCGCGACCGACCTGTTGGGGCTTAACTTCACCGGACTCTCTGCCGGGCCAGAGAACCTTGCTGGAGGTGCCTACTCCGATCTATTGTTTGGCATCACAGGCAACGGCGACGTCTACGCGTTCAACACCCGTGGTGAACTGCAGCCGATCTTCGCCAATGGTGCTTCACGGATCTCCACCGGAATCTCGGGTGCGACGGGATTCGATTTCGGCAACCTCGACTACAACTTGTGGCATGTCACTAGCGATACCTTCGCAGGAAGCGTCACGCCGATCACGTTGCCTGGGCACGGAATCAACGGAACCTTTAACGACACTCGCGATGCGTCGGCAGGTGGTGCCAGTTGGTACTTTGGTTTGGACGATGCAATCTCCACCGGCACACTCAACGCGCGGACGACACGTGTTGATGGCACCACCGTCAACGGAACCTACGATTTCGCCGGCGGTGCGCATGGCGAGATCGTCAGCAATCCGTTCAGCCTGGAAGGCTACAGCTCGGACGATTTGCCGACCTTCTATTTCAATTACTTCTTAGAAACCGGACGAATCGGCGACAGCCAACTGGAAGATTCGCTGCGAGTCTACTTGGTTGACGAAAACGGCACCGAGTACCTGTTGTCAACCAACAGCGACTCCGCAACAGCACTCGCTGACAACCCGAACCTATCCTTGGTCGACGTGTCGGCTTTGGACGCAGCGCAAGAGACCTTCGACAACACCGGAACATGGCGTCAAGCCCGCGTCCCCTTGGATGAATTCGCGGGTCTGAAAGATCTCAAGCTGCGATTTGAATTCAGCACCTCGGGAAGCCTCGAATTTGGCCAAGTGGAACTGCAAGCCGTTGCTGGCGAAGAGATCAGCGATGGCGACCGCTTCCGAATCAGCGGCCGCGATTACGAATTTGTACTTTCGCCGCTGCTGGTCATGCCCGATGGAAATCAAATCGTCAACGGTGAAACCATCGCGATCGATGGTGCGGTTTATCAATTCACCACCGATCCATTGACCGTGGCCAGCCCGAACGTACCCGTTGTCTACAGTCTCACCGATAGCGGCGAACAAATTGCCCAATCGCTCCGCGATGCAATCGCAAACTTTGCATTCACTGAAGACAACGACTATGACACCGACCAAGGCGACGCATCGCAGGTCAACGACACGTTTGCCACCGCAGACCAGGTCGACCTACCAGGGGCTCAGACAACGATCACCTCCGCGGGATCGATTGGAACTCCCAACGGGGCAGTCAACAGCCTGGACGTCGACATGTTGCAAATGGATTTGGCAGCCGGCCAAACGATTTTGCTAACAATCAATGAAGTAGCTGGCGCGCCGGCACTGAACCCGGTCGCTCGCCTGTTCAACGGCCAAGGTGTGGAACTGGCACGCGAGGTTTCGGTTGACGGACAGACCGTGATCTCCTTCGAAGCTCCCGCTGATGGAACGTATTACATCGGCATCAGTGGCGAAGGGAACGGAAACTACGATCCCACCGACAATCTCGGCGGCCGCGCGTTTGGCAAAAGCGGCGGTTATACGCTGGAACTGGTCAGCACCCGCCCCTACGACATTCGCAATGCGGGCAACCAAGTTATCCTCAATGGCACCGGGGACGCAACGTTTTCGGCGAACAGTTCGATCCAAGTCGTTGGAAACGATGGATCCAGCGGCATCCCCGTGTTGGTCAACCGCGATATGACTCCCGCCGAGGTGGCGACGGCGATTGCCGACGCGATCCGCGACACCGTTGGCCCAACGCAGATCATTACCCAACAAGGCGGCGTCTTGTCGCTGCCTGGGTTAACGATCAACAGCGTCGGCCCGCTGACGATCCCGGTCCGAACCGGCGACGCCTTTGCTTCGCCATCGGTCCAGATGGCCCGCGACAACGATAGCCGAGGCGTCTACTTGGACGACTTCATCATCGGCTTCCGCGAGCGAGGTGAATTTGTCACCTCCGCGGGTATCAGCAACGACTTTGTCACGAACAACGGCTTCGATCTGGGTGGCGACGACTTCGCTCTAACCCAGACCGGTGAGTACCAGCTGGAAATCCGCGGGGCCAGCGAATACGTGCTTTCGCGAGGGTTGACCAGTCCGATTCCAATGTTCCGTTCGTTCGATACCAATGACCGCTTGGTCCAAGGTGCGATGCTCGAAGCATTGAGCGCTACCGATCTCGACGCCGCGGCAACCGCCCTGGCGGATTTGATCGAACTTCGCAACACCGACCCGACGTTGCAAGACATCGATCCCGATACGCGTTTGAGCTTCACGCTCAACGATGGTCAAACCAACATCACGTTTGAATTCGTCAACGCGGCATCGGACATCGCGCCTTTGGAAGGGAACGTTCCGATCTACTACAACACGGGCGTGGTCAACGCGATCAGTGGCGAATCGGTTCCGGAAACGGCAGCGGAGATCGCGGCCAAGATCAGCAATGCAATCAACCTGCCCGATGTACAAGCATTGCTGAACATCAGTGCGTTGAGCTCCAGCGGTGCCGCGTCGACCGATGCCGCTGCCAGTGGCGACTACCGGATCAATCTGTCCGGAAACGTCAACATCATCGAAAACCTGACGCAACTGTCGTCGCAAATCGTGGGCGACTCGCGGAAACCAGGTACCGATGAACTGCCAATCGTGGCCTTGTTTGCGCAAGCAACGCAAGCGTTGGCTTTGAACCGCCGCGGCGATTCGAACACCGGCAGCGAAGAACAGGGCGTAATTAAAATCGAAGGTGTGGCGGTTTCCTATTCGTCGGGTTACGGAATCAACTTGGACCATGGTGCCGACGTCGGTACGTTCAAGTATCCGAAAAACCTTGTCGAACTGAACTCCTACGTCGACGCTGCCGGCGTCGTCCACGCGGGCTTGGCTCCGGGCGTAGTGGTCCAAAGCAACGTGCTCGCTTACAACGGACTCGGCGGCATCAATGTTGAGGGAATGGATACCACCAACGGCCCTCAACTGTCGACCGTGGCGTTCGACCGGATCGTTAACAACACGATCATCGGTGGCACGATCAACGCGACCGACTCTCCTGGCGAGGCCACCTACCAGGGCACCTTGTATACCAACGGCAGCATCTCGTTTGCCGACACCGTCGTCTCATTCAATCCCAGCACGACAGCGCCCCCCGCGATTGGACTGCAGATTTCATCGGAGGCGTTGGGAATTCCAAACTACTCCGGCGGCGTCGCCGAACCAACGCCCAACGCGGGGCAAGGTTCCGTGTCACTCGGTGGCGGTGGTTCGATTACGGTTCAATTTGTCGACAATCGTCTGGTCGGCAGCGGCGATGCCTCGCCCGATCTGGAGATCTTCGAAGTCGGCAACGCCGAACCGGTCCGTGTCGAAGTCAGCGTCGACGGAGTTAACTTTGTCGACGTTGGCACCTCGGTGGGCGGAGCCAATCAGATCGACATCGATCGCTACGGCTTTGGCCCCAACGATCGAATCGCGTTTGTGCGGATTACCGACCAGAACTTCGGCAGCGCCTTGGACCTAGCGGTGGGAGCGGACATCGACGCCGTAGGGGCGATCTCCTCGGTCCCCGCCGACCTGTTCTCGCCTGCAGGAACCGGCATCGCATTGTCCAATGGTGTCAGCCCTACGCTGATGAACAATGTCTTCGTCAACAACGCCAACGCGATCGATGCGACGGGCAACTTTGTACCTAACAATCCGGTAGTGTTGGGAGCGAACACTTTCCAGGCCAATACGTTCAATCTCACCGACCCCAACGGATCGTTGCTGGACAATGTCTTGGCACGGTTTGTCGATGACAATTCCAATCTCTTTGTGTCGGCGACCGATGGGATCTTCATCCCTGCACAAGGTTCGGATCTGATCGACAGTTCGATCAATTCGTTGGATGATCGTCCACAATTGCAAATCGTTCGCGAAACGGTGGGGCTGCTCGCATCGCCCGTTATCGCCCCCGACTTTGACGCCAACGGCGCGTTGCGGATCGACGACCCCACTCACAATGTGCCCGGCGGGCAAGGGAACTTGATCTATAAGGATCGTGGTGCGTTCGATCGTGGCGACCTCGCGGCCCCGCGTGGCATCGTGATCACGCCACTGGATAACTCGCGTGACGGATCCGACGCCGATCCGGTCACCGATTCGGTCCAAATTCGCCAAGTCAATAAAAACTACTTCGAAATCTTGCTGGTCGATGGGGGTGAACCCGCCAATCCACGCGGTGGCGTTGGTATCCGCGATGCTTCGGTGACCTCCGACGCGCTGCTGTTGTTCGAAGACAACGTACCGCTGATCGAAGGCGAGGACTATATCTTTGCCTACGACACCTCGGGCGACATCATCCGCCTGACTCCGCTGGCGGGTCGCTGGAAAGAGGATTCGGTCTACCGGATCGAACTGCTCAACGATGCTCAGGCGGTGCTAAAGTCGCAGGATTCGTCCAGCTACACCGATGGCCAGCAAATCCGCGTCATCGACAGCAGCAACGCCGAAACAGCGTTTGAAATCGAACGTGGCATCATCCTGACCGTTCCCGTCCTGCCCGGCGATTTTGCCGATGTCAACGACGGCGAAACGTTCACGATCTTCGATGGCGTCAGCGAACGAACCTTCGAATTTGACACCAACAACGCGGCCTTTGCCGGCAATATCGCAGTTTCGATTCCGCCAAGCACCAACACCGGCGAACCGCAATCGGTCAACCAAGTCTCGGCGGCGATCGCTCAAGCGATTCAGATCTCCGGTCTGAACCTGCAGGTGGTCGATCTCAACGGCGAAGTGCAACTGTTCGCAAGCGATCGCTTGACCTCAGTGAACCCCGACGGTTCGACGCTTACGGTTGCTGGCAGCATTGGTGTCTCGACGGGATTTGGCATCCAAGTTCCCAACCTTTTGGGCGTTGCCGATGGCATCACCGATGGACAGCAATTCAGTGTCCGTCGTGGCGATGGTCGAATTCGATTCTTCGAGATCGACCTGAACAACAGTGTCACCAACACGTCGGCGACACCAATCCAACTCACGTCGACCACCAACCTGACGGTCATCGCCAATGCGATCCGCGATGCGATCGCGGTATCCGACCTGGGCTTGAATCCAGAAGTCGTGGCCGGTGGGCAGATCTTGATGTCCAATGCTGCGGATGTCACGATCGACCTAAGCAACAGTGTGCTGACTCAGATTGGACAACCGGGCGACGAAGCGGCAGTGCCGATCGTGTTGGCCGGCAATTTGACCAGCTCGGAAGTCGGCCAATTGATCCAGCAAGCGATCGAATCAGCCAACCCGACGGGAGTGACACTCCGCGTCATCGGCGATCAGATCATCCTCAAGGGGGCTCAAGCCGTTACCGGCGCGGGCGCCATACGCGTTCAAGCGATCAGCGACAACGCGGGCAACACCCTGTCGTCCAACGATCCGTTGACCGGCACCACCCAGTTCACAATTTTCGTCTCCGATGAAGCCGGACTGGATTACGGCGACGCCCCAGCAGGCTACGGCACGCTGGAAGCGTCCAACGGCGCCCGCCATACCGTCACCTCCGGTTTCTCGCTGGGCGTGTCCGCGACGCCGGAAAGCGACGCCCGCTTGGGCGACGACGCGTCCAATGCCGATGGCGACATCGACGATGGCGTCGCGTTCGCTTCAGGCACGACGTTGACCCCCTCGGGATCGGCGACGCTTGAGATCGAACTTACCAACACCATTGGAAGCGATGCGATCCTGGACGCCTGGATCGACTGGAACCAAGATGGCCAGTTCTCCGATAGCGAACGATTGGTCTGGAATGCCGGACCGATCCTGGCAAGCACTGGCGGGATTGAATTGGCAAGTGGCACCAACACCTATTCGATTCGCGTTCCCGAAACGGCGCTCCCTGGCACCACTTACGGTCGCTTCCGCCTCAGCTCGACCGGCGTCACTTCGCCGGTGGGCAAAGCAAACGACGGAGAAGTCGAAGATCTCGTTGTCAACGTGCAAGCCAGCTCGCACCAAAACCCAACCAACGCGTTGGACGTCAACGGCAGTGGCGATGTCTCGCCAATCGATGCATTGCAAGTGATCAACGCCATCTCCCGATATGGCACCGGGCAGATCACCAGCAACATTCCTAACTTCCCGTATATCGACGTCAACGGGAACGGGCTTCTGGAACCCATCGACGTCTTACGAGTATTGAACCACCTGAACTCGGCGGTCGCTAATAGCGAAGCGGAAGGGGAAGGCTTCGGTTGGGTCCCCGCCGCCAATGGCGTGCTGACTCCTGAGTTCATGGACATCGAAAGCGAACCGGAGGCGACCGTCACCGGAACGCAACTCCCCGCCGCAACCGCGTCGTCGACCACCAGTGTGTTTGATTCCACGGTCAGCAACACTCTGGAGGAAGTTATCGGCGAACTGGCATCGGAGCAGTCCCAGGACGAGATTTCGGAAATCGATGATTTCTTCGCAAATCTCAGTTTTGAATAGAGAATCGGAAGCCGCGTCGCGCAATCGGGAAATTCCTCAGATGAGCTAAGACCCGATCGCGACGCAAAGTTTCCCCAGCCGGAGAACTTTATTTAGAAGACGGAATCTTTTTGGCGAACGAGAATCTAATAAGCGGATTTCCGTCCTTTATTGGTTCGATCGATTATTCGTTGCTCCTCCCCCTCTCCGTCTATTGCCTGTTGCTATCCATGAGTCATCCTCTGCGACTATCGCGACGCCGAAATTCGCGGCGGCGCTGCGCCCTGAGGGTCGAACACTTGGAAAGCCGGCAACTTCTGGCCGGTTTACCACTGGGGGCGAGCTCGTTCGATACGGCCGAGTATCTGCTGGGCCGCGTGGCGGTAACCCCGGTGTTCATCGAAAGCGATGGCTCGATCGATCCCAGCAGCCAGGACTGGTCGACCGAAGAGATCGCCGAGACGTTGGCCAAAGTGACCGAGGGGATGCAGTGGTGGGCCGACACGCTGGACGAACTCAATACCGTCCATTCGCTGGAATTCGTAATCGACGACAGCTTTGCCACCACGCCGTACGAATCCCCTTACGAACCCATCGCCCGGCGTTCGGACGATTACGTGCTTTGGGTCTCGCAGTTTTTGCATGACGTAGGCCACGCCGACAGCGGTTCGCTGGACCAAGGGATTCGCGAATTCAACGACGCCCAACGCCAGAAACTGGACACGGACTGGTCGTTTACGATCTTTGTCGCCGCAGCGGATGCCAATGGTCAATTCGCATCGGGGGGCTCGTTCTCGACAGCCTTCGCCTTGCCCGGAGGACTGTTTTTTGTCTCGCCATCGTCGCGTCCAACATCGACGTTTTCGCACGAAGCGGGGCATATTTTCTATGCCCTCGATGAATATCAGGGAGGGGCATCCGCCCAACGAAGTCGAGGCTATTACAACACGCTCAACTCGAACGCGATCGATGGCAACCCTCAGGCTGGGTTTGTCCAACAGCCGAGCATTATGTCGGGGGGAACCGTCCTACAAACGGCTTTCTTGAATCACACGAGTGCGGCTTCGACGCTGGCACTTGTCGGCTGGCAGGACAGTGATGGTGATGGAATCTTCGACGTCTTGGACGTTCCGCTGAAACTCTCCGGCAGTGGGCGATTCGATAGCAATACCAGCACCTATCGCTTCCAAGGGACCGCCACCGCGCAGGCTTTGCCCAATCAAAACCCATCGGGATTGCAGAACGATATCACCCTGAACGAAATCAGCTGGATCGAATACCAAATCGATGGTGGCGACTGGATCGTCGCAGCGCAGCCCAACCTGCAAACGGCCGCCCTGGACCTGCAGATCCCAATCAGTGCTGCGTTTAACGAGATCCGGATTCGTGCAGTCGATCGACAAACCGGAGTGACCAGCAATCTCTTCACCGGCACCGCCGATCTTCCGGCCACCACCGAATCGGTAGCAGCCATCTCCGGTCATGTGTGGTTGGACCGCAAAAACGACCAGACGTTTGATTCGGCGGATCCTGGAGTTGCGGGCTTATCAATCCAATTGATCGACGAACTGGGACAGCCTATCTCCCTGGTAGAAGGCGTCGACCCCGATAATTTCCCTACTGGCGGCGTGCCAGAAACGCCGGGGGTGACGATTTCTGCCATCGGGACTGCCGTCAACAGCGATGTTTTTGCGGTGGAATCGGAGTTTGCTACCACGGGGACCGATGTCTTCGCGGCGCTCGCGATTCAACAATTCCGTGGTTCGGAATCATGGTCCTCGGCGCGCGATCAAATCTTCCAAGCCACGTTCGACGACCCCGTCAGGCAGGTCTGGATCGATGCGACTGCATTAACCGCCCCCGCGTATGGCCGAATCGAAGCCTACGATTCCAACGGAGACCTGATCTACCGTGTCACTAGCGACGCCATCGCGACGGGAGAGAGCGTCACGCTTGAAATTGCCACCGAAACGGCACAGATCGCATCGGTCCAGGTCTTTGGACACGCCGAAACCTCGATCGCGCTGGACAACCTGCGATTCGGCACGCCGACAGCCACTCAAACCGATCGATTGGGAACGTTTTCGTTTGTCGGACTGCCCGACGGCCAATACCGAATCCAAATCGATACCGAGCGTCCGGAGATCTTCCAGATTCAAGATCCGCTGATCGACGTCGACGTGACCAATGGCGCGATTCAGTCAAAAGTCGCCGTCCGCGTGCTCCAACTGACAAGCCCGTGGCAAAATCCCGCCGACCGATTCGATGTCAATGACAGCAATTCGCTCGAACCGCTCGATGCCCTACAAATCCTTAACGAAATCAATCGAAACGGCAGCCGCGCACTGACCTCCGACGATATCGGCGCCCGCTATTTTGATGTCAACGGCGACGGGTTGATCGCGCCCATTGACGTCCTGAACGTCATCAACGCCATCCAACGTACTCCATCTGCCTCCAGCGAAGGGGAATCGGTCGCGATGAGCGACCAGTCCCCTGAGGACCGCTTCACCGAGGTCGTTCGTGATGCCTCGGCAAGTGTTCCGTTGCAGGCATTTTCCCAGGTCGCCGGTGAGCAAACCGACAAGGAAAGCTTGGTTGCACCATCGGATCACGAACAAGCGACCGATGCATTTTTCGCGACGCAACGTCTCGCTTTGTTCCAACCGATCCCCGGTTTAATTACCCAACACGCGACACCGACCAATCAAACAGCGTCCCCCAATCCGGAAGAAAAAGACGACGCAAACGAAACAGAAGTCTCGATAAGCTCCCTACAATGGAACGTACTTCCATCGGGCCCCTCAGCAGAACCGTTCTAAAGGCAAAACTTTATTCTCGGTTTTAGTGGAACTATAGCGGTATTTCTGGTTCTAACTTCTGTTTTCGCACCTCGACGACATTCTCATGACCAAGAAAACTTGCTAACCCTGGCAGTCTGGATAAGATAGGGGAAATTGCTGTAGTCAACCGTTCGTATTCGTGTCTTCCCCCACGAACCCCGACGTGCACGGCCCCCCCGGATGTCTTGTCAAACCTTATTTTCCGGCAAGCTTCAACGCATCGATCATCGTAAATAACGACCCCGCTTCTCGCAGACCAAACAATAGGAATGGCGATGAACCAACTGCGCCAACGGTTTTTGAAGTCACGCAAAAAAAGCACCAGCCGGCAACGGCGGAAATTGTTTGGAGAGGCGTTGGAAGGCCGGCAATTGCTTGCCGCGGACATTGCGGTCCCAATGGATGGACTCAACCCGCACCACAACTATATTTTCGGCACCGACACGAACCGCGATTATCAAACGACAGCGGTCGATGCGTTGATCGTGATCAATCGTTTAAACTCCGCCAATTCGTCGGCGAGTGGTGAATTGGGATCGACCAACGGTGAGGAAGTCTTCCCCGACGTCAACAACGACGGTTTCATTACGCCGCTCGATGCATTGCGTGTTCTGAACACGATCAATCGTGGCGAAGGAGAACTTGGCCACATTCTTGAGCTCACTTTGGACGTTTCTCAAGACAACGTCTCCTTGCTGCGAGCCAACGATCCCACGGCCTCCTCCAACCCGATGATCACTCGAGATTTCGAACTGATGGTCGGTGAGAAATTCAATCTTGAAGTTCGATGGTCTCACGCGCCAACTGGCATTTCCAAGCCACTGGGTGCCTACACTGTCTATGCGGATATTCTGGCCAACAATAAGGACGCCTTCGCGCCGGTTCTGAGCGAAACGCAGATACTAACGCTCGGGCCCAACTTCAATTCAACCGCTGGCGGTAGCTACCAGGTGAGTTTCCCTGGCAAAACGCCCGCCACAGTGACTATTGATGACATCCGCAACGATGGTATCGAAGGATCGCTTGCCAATGCAATCGAGCAAGCAGGTGAATTTGAAGCTGGAAGTATCATTGTCTATCAAAACGGCGTTCGGCCCGAGACAACCGACCCATTTGAATTTGTGGTTCGATATACCGGCGACGACGAAGAACTCATCGACATCACTGCGTTTGAGGTTACGACCAATCTCACCGACATTGGTGGCCAACTGCTGGACATCCCAACCTCGGTTTTGGAAATCCCCGTCTACATAAATAACGACGAGGCACAGGGGTTCAACCCCAACGCGCTCCGCTACAACATCGATTTCCGGTCGACGAACCTGAACGAAGAATCTTTGTACACTTTCGGTGCAAATGGAGTCTATACGCTCACCGGCGATGGAAACGTCGACGGCGACGACGTCGTCTTCGACGAGGTTGGTGGCTTTTCGAGCTCACTCTCTGGAGCCGGCCTTCCCGGGATCGCTCCAGACGATCCAGTGTACACTGGACAGGATTTCGAGGCCTTTAGCCTCGAATTGATCGTGGTTCAGCCCGCTGACAATGTGACGTTCAGCTTGAACCTGCCCGACACCACCGGAACCGAGCTTGTCGTCTTTGGAAGCGACGTGAGCGTGCCTGACGATCGCGTAAAAATCGATCTTTCTGAAAACGGGAACGGTTTGGTCCGCGGCACGTTTGTCGCAGTCCCCGAAGACATCACGATTGGCGCCGACAGTCTGACTGTTGCGGAGGACACGACAAGCAACGCGTTCGATCCGGTTGCGAACGACGTGGAGATCGATGGGGGCGTGCTGACCATCAAGACCACCGGCGGCTTCACACAACCGACCAACGGTACCGTCACACGCGTTGGCACAACCAACAGCTTCACCTACAGGCCAAATCTCAATTACAACGGTCCCGACAGCTTCACCTACACCGTTGTTAACAGCGAAGGCGTCGAAGCGACCGGTGTTGTTTCGATCACAGTCACCCCGGTCAATGACCCTCCCACGGCAGTCAACGATTCTGGCACAGGCCTGACGACGCCTGAGACCGATCCGTTGACGATCACCGCCGATCGTTTGCTGGCCAACGACCTCAAGGGCGCCGATAACGAATCGGCTCAGGTCTTGAGCGTTACCGACGTCTCCCCCGCGTCGTCCAAGGGAGGAACGGTTTCGTTCAACTCTTCGACCAAGGAAATCCTGTACACGCCGAAGAACGGTGAACTTGGTAACGACACCTTCACCTACACGATCAGCGATGGCGCGGGCGGAACGGCGACGGGGACCGTCACGGTCAACGTAACCGACGTCAACACATCGCCGATCGCTGGTAACGACACGATCACCGTCACCGAAGACACACCGTTGACATTCGACGTTTCGACGCTCTTGGCGAACGATTCGGACGACAACAACATCTTCAGCATCGCGAGTGTGACCAGCGGGACCGGCGTCGCTTCGGGAACCGCCACCCTGAACGCGTCTGCAGGCACGATTACGTACACTCCTGCGGCGAACGTCTTTGGCACCGCCGCCGACTCGTTCACGTACACTCTATCCGACGGAGTGAATGCTCCCGTTACCGCCACGGTTCAGGTCAACATTACTGGCGTCAACGATCCGCCCGAAGCGAACGATGACACCGAGACCTTCGACGAAGGCCTGACGCCTCGAACCGTCAATGTGCTTAGCAACGATACCGCGGGCCCTGGCGAATCCGGAACCCTAACGATCGTCAGCGTCACCAATCCGCCGGCGGGCAGCGGCACCGTCACGATTGCAAGCAACGGACAGTCGTTAATCTACACCGCACCATCGGCCACCTTTGTCAGCACGGACGTTTCGTTCACCTATACGGTGCAAGACAGCGCGGGACTCTCAGCAACCGCGGACGTTCAACTGAACATCGTCCCCACGGTTCGCCCACGAGCACTCCCCGAGATCGTGAATATCAACGAAGACTCGAGCGCGATTAACATCAATGTGTTAGCCAATGACCTCGGCAACGAAGGGCACCAGGTGACGCTCGAATCGATCGACACCACGGGCTTCCCCGCCGCCGCGGGAACGCTGGAGATCAACGACCAAGGCACCGAAACCAAGACCGACGATGTCGTCACCTTCACCCCGGCAGCGAACTACTTCAGCACCAGCGGTCTGACCTTCACCTACACGATCAGCGACACCAGCGGAAACGATTCCGAAGCGGCTGCGATCGGTGCCAACACCGCGACCGTCACGATCAATGTCGCTTCGGTCAACGACAAGCCCGTCTTTGGTGCCGACACGTTGTTCGAAATCGACGAAGACGAAACCTTCACGCTTCCTGCAAGCGTCTTGGCAAACGATTCGGCAGGTCCACCGAACGAGCAGCAAACGCTTGTGATCTCCGCGGTTGCAGCCACCTCCGGTGCCGGCGGCACGGTCACGCTCTCCGGTGGCGTCGTCACTTTCCAACCGGCTGCCGATTACCACGGCAACGATTCGTTCACCTACACGATCAGCGACGGCGTCGATACGACAACGGCAACAGCCAGCTTCTCGATCGCGTCGATCAACGATGCTCCAAACCTGCTTCCCGTCACTCAACTGACCCAAGGTTCCGAAGCGATCACCTTGGACAAGAGCACCTTGCTGACCGGAGCAACTCCCGGCCCTTCCAATGAATCGAGCCAAGAGTTAACGATCTTTGCGATTAGCACCGGCAGCTCGACTTCGGCCAATGGCAGCGTCGTCCTCAACCCCGATCAATCGATCACCTACACGCCCCCTGCTGGTTTCTCCGGAACCGACACGTTCCAGATCTCGGTTCGCGACAACGGCACACCTAACGAAACGGCAACGGCGACGATTTCGATCACCAACAACGCCGCTCCAGTCGTTGGTAACGACACGGTTTCGACCTACAAAGGGCTGACCAAAACAATCCTCGTCAGTGACCTTCTGGCGAACGATTCGGACGCCGAAGGCGATCCGCTGACGATCACATCGATCACCCAGCCGTCGGTTGGAACCGCTGAACTGAGCGCCGATGGCCTTTCGATCGTCTTGACGACCCCGAGCGAAACGGATGCCGAAGCGACTCAATTCACCTACACCGTGACCGATTCGTTCTCCGAACGTATCGGGATCGTCGACGTGGAGATTCTGCCATTCCAACCAAGCACGATCAGCGGATCGGTCTACGTCGATCAAGCCAACGGCAGCACACCCAACGGTTCCCAAGACGTTGGCGAGATTGGACTCGGTGCCGTTCGCGTCACCCTTTCCCAAGCGGGCGCGCCCGCCTTGTCGGTCCTCTCCGATGCCTACGGCAACTTCAAATTCGAGAATGTCGCTCCCGGCACATACACGCTCTCCTACGAGACTCCAACCGGTGTCAACGACAGCGCGAGCAATCCCGACAGCATTGAAATCGTGATTGGTCCCGCGGGTGGAGAGGAATTCAAAGACAACTCCTTCACCGCCGAGAGCCTCAGTGCGACCGCTGGCAATACGCTCGATCGCTACATCGGCAGCTACCTGATGGCACTGCAACGTGCCAATGGTGGCTTGACCGACGCGGACCTCGCAGCCCTTTCGCAACAGGGGATCGTCTTCGGGATCGACGAAAACGACGAAATGTCGTTCATGTTTGTGAAGGGTGGCACCGGCTTCCAAAATGCGGCAGCGATCACGGCGACGTTAAGCGACGACGGAAACCAACTAGAACTGACCAAATGGTACGCCGACGGTAGCAAATCGAACCCCGTCGTGATTCAACGATCGCTGTTCATCTCGATCGAAGATCCCGAAACCGGGGACACCGTCATTCGCGTCCTGGGCGATGTCGCGTTCACTCAAAGCACTTTGCCCGAAGGGGAAGCTAGCCTTGACGCCTACACCGAGGCTGTCGACGAGTATTTTGCAGGAACCTAATCCTGCGAATCGGGGACGATTCCGACGAGGTCAGCTGAACCATTGGTACTGACCAGTCGGCTCGACAGCGTTCTTGTAGTGTTCGATCCGCTCGGGCTGCTCCAGCCCCGGCGGCCACCAGACGGCGATCACATCGATCCGCGCCCGGTGCTCTAACAACCGATGGCGTTTCAGAAACGAGAGGGCGGCGCGTGTCAGTCGCCGCTCTTTGTCGGCATCGATCCGGTCCGCCGGATGTCCGCGATGATCGCTTGTCCGCGTCTTGACCTCGACGAACACCACAGTTCGTTTGTCGACTGCCACCAGATCGATCTCTCCGATTCCCTGGCGATCATTCTGCGAGACGATCCGATAGCCCAGCTTGCGAAGATAGCGCTCCGCAGCCCGCTCGCCACGCTCTCCCAGGGGGCGACTGAGATCGATTTTACCAAACCGCCAGTCGTCGAATCGACGCATTAGTTGTGTAAGCACAACACCGATTCTACAGCGTCCGGCAACGCGATTGCGCAGCAAAACCGCCCAGTCGATGAAATGCTATGCGACGGAAGACTCCATCCAACTGGATGGAGCAGGGTAGGGGAGGGCGGACCGCTCGCGTACCGACCAGCGACCGATGCCGGCTTAAGAATACAACCGGATCGCTTTGATGATCTCTTCCAAATCGTTGGGCAACGCGACAGCTCGGTTGGCAAAACTGGCCCGCTGCACGCCGCGGCTTCCCAAGACGTCGTTAAAGACCGCCTGGTCAGTCGTGTGATAGGCGACGGTCGCTGTCGGGTCTTTCAACTGATGCCCGGTCAGGATGCAGACGACGCGGTCGCTCGGGGCGATCACCCCTTCGCGGCGAAGCATCTTCGCTCCGGCAACGCTTGCTGCACTGGCCGGTTCGCAACCGATTCCGCCAGCGCCCACCTTCGCCTTGGCGTCCAGGATCTCTTGGTCGGAGACCTGGCGGACGACGCCATCGCAAGCTTCCAACGCGCGCAGACACTTCTTCAAATTCACCGGGCGATTGATCTCAATCGCGCTGGCGATCGTGTCCGCCTTGGCCCCATCGCGGTCCATCTCGTCGTAGAACGCACGGATCGGATCCATGTCGACATTGCCGCCGTTCCAACGGACGCCGCGGCGTTCGTACAGTTCGTACAGCGTGTCGGCTCCCGATGCGTTGATCACTGCCAAGCGTGGAATCCGATCGATCAGCCCCAGTTCCTTCAGCTCGGTAAACGCCTTGCCAAACGCACTGCTGTTCCCCAAGTTGCCGCCGGGAACAACGATCCAATCGGGAACTTCCCACTGCAACGCTTCGAGAACGCGGAACATGATCGTCTTCTGGCCTTCCAGCCGGAAGGGATTCACGCTGTTGACCAGATAGATCCCCAGTTCATCGCTGACCTGCTTGACGCGGATCATCGCATCGTCGAAGTCGCCAGCGATTTGCACGGTTAACGCACCATACTCCAGGGCCTGACTGAGCTTGCCGTAGGCGATCTTGCCCGATCCGACGAAGATAACCGCCTTCATCAATTGGCTGACCGCACAATACATCGCCAACGACGCGCTGGTGTTGCCGGTGCTGGCACAAGCCGCTCGCTTGGCACCCATCATGTGCGCGTGAGTGAAGGCGGCACACATGCCGTTGTCTTTGAAGCTGCCCGACGGGTTCATCCCCTCGTACTGCAGATACAACTGGCCCGCGTTCATACCGACGTATTGGGCGACCGATTCCGCCTGCTGCAGCAACGTCTGACCTTCCCCCACGGTGACGATCTTGTCGTCGGGGGCAAATGGCAGCAACTCTTTAAATCGCCAAACACCGCTGAACCGCAGCCGATCGTGCCGCTGCGTCCAGAATTGTTCGAAGTCCTTCAACTTTGTCGGAACCGTACCGCGATCCCAATCGTAGACCACGTCGACCAGATCGCCGCACCGATCGCAACTGGTGCGCACCGACTCCGCCTCGTAGGTGGCGCCACAGGAGGGCGAGATGCACTTCTGAAGCGCGATTCCTTCGGTCTTGCGATGCGATGGTTTCGTCTGGAGCATGATAGCGTGATTCGATTGCGTGGCGGCGGATTGTGTAATTCGGGGGACTTTGCCAAGTCATCGGTCCCAAACTATAGAATAGATCGGTTTTTCTCGTTTGTCGCTAGATTGGCATCGCCAGACCTGCTAATTGAGACCAGAAAATTCGATTTCCGGTATGCTGTTTCAAATTCGACGAAGCAACAGGAACCGCAAGACAAAAAACGAGTATTCTGGTGGAGAAAGCGACGATGCTCAGTCCCAACGGCGATCCGCAGGTGCTAGCAAACGCCCCCGCCGGCCGCTCCAATCCCCCTCTCCAATCGCGTGACGGAAGCCCCTTGTCGCACTCCAACCCTTTGCCAGCCATTCCCGCCAACCGCTACGTCACCTTTTTCGCACTGGCAATCCTCGGTGCGATCGCCGATCTGTGGACCAAGCAAGCGATGTTCGCATGGCGTGGGCTGCCCGGCATGCGGCCGCCCCACTGGGTTGTCGAAGGTTATGTTGGCATCGAAACCGCCGTGAACATCGGCGCCGTCTTTGGAATCGGCGCCGGCAAGGGACAGCTGTTTGCGGCGATCTCGGTCGTCGCGGCGATCGCCATCTTCGTCTGGCTGTTCGTCAAACGAGCCGCCCACCAGTGGCTGCTGACCATCGCCCTGGGATGCGTGATGGGAGGCATCATCGGCAACCTCTACGATCGGCTCGGATTGTGGTGGGAACCGGGCATGGATCCGCGTTGGCAATCGGGAGTCCGCGATTGGATTCTGTTCCAAGCCAGCGACACACTGAAATGGCCCAACTTCAACATCGCCGACAGCCTGCTGGTCTGCGGCGCGGCGATGCTGATCTACCGATCGTTTTTCCCTGTCGATGAATTCGACGACGACAAACCCAACTCTCGAGAAGAATCCAACGAGGCGCACCGTGACGACAACTCCTCCCAGTGAATGGTCCACGCGCGACGAAGGTCGCGTCGCAGCGATGATCGACTTGGCCCATGCCGCCGGCCAACTGACGCTCAACTTCTTCGGCGACGCGACACTTGCTGTCGATCGCAAAGGAGACGCCTCGCCGGTGACCGAAGCCGATCGCAGCGCCGAGCGACTGATCCGCCAACGGGTCGCCGAATCGTATGGCGACGATGCGATCCTGGGCGAAGAGTTTGCCGACACGCAGGGCAGTTCGGGCTACCGTTGGATCGTCGATCCGATCGACGGCACGAAGTCGTTCATCTGTGGTGTTCCACTCTATTCGACGCTTGTCGCCGTGGAGAAAGATGACCAAGTGATCGCCGGGGCGATCGTGATCCCCGCCCTGGGCGAATCGATCGTCGCAGCGATTGGCAGTGGCGCGTGGCATCGCCGCAACCGTGATGCCTCTTGGACCGCGGCCCACGTCTCGCCTTGCGACCGCATCGAAGACGCCGTCTTTCTGACCAGCCAAGTCGACAGCTTTGCCAACCGCGGAGCCGCCGCGGCGTACGACAAGCTTCAATTCTCGGCATCGATCACTCGCAGCTGGGGCGATGCGTACGGCTACCTGTTAGTCGCCACCGGCCGCGCCGACATCATGGTCGATCCGATCGTCAACCCTTACGACGTCGCCGCCGTCCAGCCGGTCCTGACCGAAGCCGGCGGCCAATTCAGCGACTGGAAAGGCAATCCAACGATCCGCGGCGGCGACGCCTTCGGCACCAACGGCCACCTGCACGCCCAAGTCCTATCGCACCTCGGCGGCTAAGCTCCACCCCACTCAAGCCAAACGCCCCCCCGCCAGCCGCGGAGCGGCGATCGCGTAAAGCCTGGCGGCGCAAGCCCCAGGTGACGGCGATCCCAAAAATCGCCTCCCACGCGCGCACCGCCTCCAACGCTCCGATCTCGGACCGCAGCCCGATAAAAACTTGCCACGTATTGCAACCAGCAATACAATTGGGAAACGGCAGATTCGAATCGAGGAGCATATCTCGCGATGCAAAAAACAAGCTCACTGATGGTCCGACTGGACGAACAGTCCAAAGCGACGCTGAATGCGGCCGCTGAACTTCGACGAATCAGCGTCAGCGACTACGTCCGCAGCGTTGTCGTAGGACAAGCCGAACGGGAATTGGCAGCTGCCGAAGCGCAGACGATTGCCATGACGGCCGAAGAGCAGTTGCAGTTCTGGAATGCTCTGGCCAAGCCGCCTAAACTGTCCAAGGCTCAAAAAGAGCTGGGAGCGATGATGCGAGGCGAGGCGTGAGCGGCGTCCGCTATCCCGACGGATGGCGTGTTGAACTGCTCGACAAATCGCACAACCGGAAAAGTTTCCGTTGCGGGCAGACGCAAGTCGAATCGTGGCTGAAGAAGTCTGCGTTGCAGAGCCAAAAGAAGCACCTTAGTTCGACCAAGGTCTTATTGGATGCCGATGCACATCTGGTCGGCTACTACACGCTAGCGACTTCACAGGTCGACTTTTCCGACCTCCCGGCCGAGCTCGCTCGGTCGCTTCCTCAACGAGGACTCCCCGTGGCGGTACTCGCTTGGTTAGGAGTTGCCAGTTCGTTTCAGCACCGAGGGATCGGACAACGCTTGCTTGCGACCGCGTTGAAAGACTGTCTCGACGCGTCCCAAACCTTCTCGTTCATTGCGGTCATACTCGATTGCGTCGACGAACCATCAAAGCAGTTCTATCAGCGTTTTGATTTCGCGACTTTGCCCGGTTACCCGATGCGAATGTATCTGCCATTCAAAACACTTCAGCAATTGGCAACATAGACGTTACCCAATCAAAACGGTATCGACTGCTGCAAACCAGAACAGAAACATCCTCGCGACTCTTCGAGAATCATGGTCGTGTCACTCCTCCGAAGCCACAACTTTCCAGCGGCCCCAGAGGCTTGGGGTCAGTTCTGCTTCGCTGGGTACGTCGGCGGTGATCGCTGTCGCCTTGTTCGACCAATAAACCCGCTGCGTCGTCTGCCCGCCGGCACCTCGCAACACGCCCAGGTCAGCTTGATACGTTTGCCCGGCGACGGGCTGCCAGTTCAATCGCTTCAACGGAATGCTGATCTCAAAATTCCCCTGCCCATCGGCGGCCAATGTTACGTCGCGGCTGACATCTTCCACAACGTCCAATTCGATCGTCCGCCAGGGACTACTGAACCCAACCGGCTGCTTCGTGCCGGGGACACGAGCCCGATACAACAACGCTCGTGTCTGCCCATCGACTTGAGTGATCAACAGCCGTTGATCCCCAGGAACCGGCGAGCGGCGATCGGCTGCCGCACCGGCATCGGTGGCAAGCATCAGATCTAAGCATCCCCCTGTTTTGAAGAGTGCGTTGGGCGTTTCGCCTGAATTGGCGAGCAGATTCTTCTCGGTCGTTCGCCATGCAGCAAACAGATGCGAATCGGTGACGGTCACCGCAGCGCTGACTTCATACGGCCGGGAGTCGCTGTTGAAGTTGGCTTTGATGCCACGTCGATCGATGAATGCCCAATCGGTCTCCGCCGGCCAATCGTCCAACTGCCCATCGACCTGCAGAGGCGTCCGCCGCAACGGCACCTCCACCGTCCCGCGACCGCGCTGCTGCTGCCGCTGTGATTCGACGTTTGCAAACCATTGCCGAGCCTCCTGCAAATCGTCGCTGCTCACCTGCAAATTCAGTTCGGGCAACCGCTGCAACGTTTCCAAACCGTCGACGCGGACGAGACTCGTGCGTCCACCATCGACCAAAAAGACCTTGCCATCGGTGGTCTGCGTGATGCTGGGCCAGAAATTTTCGTCGTGCAGCGAAACATCGGTCACATCCATGTTCCGCTGAGCAACCGGAGCGGCCCAGTTCGGCCGCGTGCGGATGTCGTGGAACAACGTGCTAACGAACAAACCGTCGGCGGTAAACAGGTACATGTTCCCCATGTTCCCGTTGACGCAGAACATCGGCCCCGCGTTCCCCTGAATCCAACCTCCCAACAACCGCGTGTGACCGATCACCATTCCAGGCCGATCGGGAACGGCGGCTTCATGGCTGGCGTGCAGCCCCGGCCAAGGACTCGGATAACTCCAACGCGGTTTCCCGTTCAAACCACCTCCCAAACCGTAAGGCGAAAACGGCTCGGGCGCATTGGTTTGAATCGTCCAGCCACCCGGTTCGGTCAACGATTGATTCCCGCCACTAGATTGCGGCCTCCCCGCCGCGGGACCAAGCGCCTCGGGCTGGTGCATGTCAAAACGGGGCAACCCCGCCGCATCGATCTTTGCAGCGATCCGGACGTTGCGATCGCCATACCGCGCCACAACGACCGAGAGATCGTTCATCACGCAGACGCCCGAACAGCTCTCGGCGACAAACTGCAACTCCTCCGGTTGCGGCCTACCATCGCCGTTGGCATCGGTCCATGCGAAAGCGACCGGCGTTGCATCGCGAGGCCGGTCCTCCGCCGGCTTCGACCCCGCGGGCCAGCGATCGTGAAACTCCGGCTCGCGCAGAACGCTCCAAGAACGAGCGTCGCCGACGGCCGCAACCAATCGGGTCAGCGGCTCTTCATCGAGCCACAGGAACGCGACGTTATCGCCATTGGTCGGCGTGTGGGTATAGCAACTGGTGAAGTAGCGTCGCCCGGAGGAAAGGGGAGGGTTGAGGGGCGTGTCGGGTGAGTACGGCCCGTAGTGTGCATCCAACAGCGGGCTGGGCAGATGGAACACACGAGTCAGCGAATCGGTCCCCGCTTCCCAATCGAGCTTAAACTCCATCCCTTTGTAATAGAACCGCGTGGGATCGCGTGGATCGAGCGCGCCGCCGCCACCATACTCCGTCGGCCCATAGAAGGCTCGCTGCAGGCTGCCGTCGGCACTCCACAACGAGACGCGTCGAGGATGGTTCGAGGACTCGGCAACCCACAGCCGACCTTGCGTATCGATCGCCAAGCCGTTCGGATCGTTCATATGCAACGGATCATAACGTCCCGCGGCGGGAGCCCCCGGTCGGCCGATCGTCCCCATCAACTTGCCTTCGGGCGAAAAGATCTTCACCTGATGGGATTGGCCTCGATCGGAGATAAACATCCGCCCGTCGGTCGCGAAGGCGACGTGCCGGGGGTCTTCCAATCCATCGCCGATGATCGTTTGCGGCTCGCTGGCAAGAGTCTCCAAGCGGACAAGCTTTTTGCCACTGAGTACCAGCAGACGACCGCGATCGTCGAATGCCAAACCGCGAGGATCGTCCAACGCGATCCGCGAGGTAATCTTGCCCTCTGCCGAGTCGACGATCAACAATTCGTTTTGCCGCACCAAAGAACAGACAAGCGAGCCGTTGTGAGCTGCCAGACCGCCCAACACAAACTGCTTCTCACCACCGTCAAAACCTTCCAACTCGGGGTAGGGCAGGGGGGCGTTGCTGCGATTCTTCGGATCCTTGCCCAACACCAGCTTAAAGACCTCCGCGTCCTGCAGCTTCCGCGTCTTCGCCGTCAGCCGCAACTCACCCTCCCAAATCGACCCGACATAACAAAGGTGATCGGCAACCGCACCATCCCCATTGTCGACCGCCAACGTCGGCGCGCCGGTCCAGTGTCCGCCGACCCAATGTTGCCCGCCCAGCTTGGTGCCATCTTCGCGCAACCACTGCAAACCATGACCACCTTCGGCCACGTACGCCCCCATAAACACCAACGGCTCTCCGTCGGCGGTTCGCAAACCGGGAACGACCGCCATGCTGCTGGGCGGCGTGTGCGTCGTCAGCCAACAACCTGTATTGTCCGCCGTTCGCCAAGCGGGTTTGCCGGCGTTGTAGATACTGAATTCATACCGCAGCTGCAGCGGTTTTCGCCACAGTCCACGCACGGTGTAGGTTCCCGGTTCGACAAACCGCGTTGGAATGTAGTAGACGCCGTGGCGAGCGGCTTCGGGATCGCGCGTCAGATCGTCGCTGCCATCCCACCAGGCAACGTTCTCGCCAGCAGGGTAGGGCGTCTCGCTGACCAAATTCCGCACCCGTTGCCCGTTCTGATCCTCGATCACCAAGGTCACCAAACCAGCTTCGGGCAGGTGGAAGCGAACCGGAATCGGTGGCGGCACTTCGCTGGCTTGCGGCAACACAAGACTCGCCAGGTGAGCGTCGTCGGCCAGCGGAGCAATCGCCATCAGCTCGCCCAACCAAACGCGTCGCCCATCCTTCACCTTGCTCTCCAAATGCGAATGATTCGCCTTGGCTCCCGCGACGATCCGCAGCCGAATCGCTCGCGTTGTGACCGTTTTATCGAACGGCACCCAGTTTGGCCCCAGCCCCATCGGATACAACGGATCCATCTCGCTGCGACCGCCCACTTTTTGCCAATCGGTTTCGGCTGCATCCAATGGTTGCGAGCCGGCCGATCCACCAAAAGCGTCGACCTCTAGCGCGGCGAAGCCCGTCCACAACAAGCACAGACCATCGAGCGTCACCGGTTTGGACCATGTAAGCGTGACGGTTTCTGGATTCGATAGGGAGATCGGCTGCGCAGCTCCCTGCTCTCCGTTGTCCCATGTCTTCCACATTCGATTGTTCGATCGATCGACAAGCCGCGCACCGACATCTTCGCGCGCGACCGACTGCACGACCGCCTGAGGTGCGACGTTGCCAAACCGCTGGCGGTCGATCCAAACACCACCGATCCATCCCGCCATTTCGGGATCGCCCGCCGCCGGCGTGTGACTGAAACGAACCGCCTGGGTCTGCGTACCAGCTGGCAGCAACCAGATTGCATAACCCTCGCGATCGACAGGTTCTTGCGACGGGCGGCCGTCGATCAACCGCTCCGCAATCATCCACTGCGAATCGTCGGCCAAATTACCGGGATAGGGCACGCCCGGTTTGAGCACGCTGAGCGTTCCGCCGCCGCGAACCAATACGCTGCCAATGGCGGTCGGTTCGGTCATTCCAATCCTCAGATGCCGCGGTCCCGCAGCCCGCCCCTGGCCGAACTTCACCCCTTTCCAATCGGGCCGATGCTTTTCGCTCCAGACGAGACTACCGGGCCCCTGCTTCGCGTCCGATTCCGAGATCGCCGACTCCTCCCCATCGACCCACTGTGCAAACGCGCCGCGGTCCAACAGGTCGCCGCCGATGGGTGCCCCGATCGCGAGGGGACTGGCCTGCGAAAGCAATACAAAACTTGTAAGACCAAAGAACAGGAACCGTGCAGATTGGAACATGAACAGCTTCGGATCGAGGACCAGAATTGCGGCGTCGGTGGGGAATCACGCCCCCCAAGAACACCCTCCAACGGGTGAACCGACCGCCCAATCAGGATATTCGCAGCCACCGCCCAATCGCAACAAATCGAGCTGCGAAGTTGGAAAGATCGGGCAAAATAATTTGATGGCTAGCGGACCGCTACGGCGCGGCAGCGGCGGCGTCGCGAAGCCGTGCGGCCGCTGCCAATGCGCGACCGCGATTGGGGTTCAGATCCAAACACTTTTGGTAAGCCTCCAACGCTGGCTGCGCATTGCCCAGCGCGCGTTCGATCTCCGCCAGGTAGAACCAAGCTTGATCGAGCGACGGATCGGCATCGATCGCCCGCTGGGCCGCCTGTTTCGCCGGTTCCCATTGGTTATTCCAGAACGCCTGCTTCGCTTCCAACAACCCGGCCTGGCCGAGGTGAAAATCGCGCCGGGCGTCGTCGTTCTTTTCCTGGTAGGCGTCGGCCAATATCTGGTGCAGCGGAATATTGGGAGACATCTTGCTGGCCCGCAGCCACAACCCAATCGCACGATCGATGTCACCATTCATTTGATACGCCGCCCCTTCCATTTGCAGCATGTCGGGACTGCTGACACCGATTGCTTTTAAGCGATCGACGGCTTGCAGGATCTCCTCGGCGCGACGCCGCTGAAACGCAACCTCCGCCATGCTGATCAGGATCGCACTCTTTTGGTGAAGCGTCGTCGGTTCGGCCAAATCCCACATTGTCTGCAAATGCTTCGCCAGCAGATCCATATCGCCTGTGGCGAGCAGTTCGTTGTATTCCTGCAGCTTCCGAGCAATCCCCAACCGCTGGTTCAGAGGGGTCACGAAGTTGGTGCTCATATCGATAGGAATCATGTACCGCGACCGCTGCAGTACGTCGGCCGCTTGGGCTGCCAACGCCTGCTGGCCTGTCGCTTCGAGCGCCTGCAATCGCAGCGCATTGAATTTCAACGACAGCGGCGTTTTTCCAAGCTGCATCTCCAACACCGGCAAAGCGCGATCGACCTTACCGTCGCGAACCAGCAGTTTGGCGTATTGGTAACTGGCGGGAGCAAAACCGGCTTGGCTGGCAAAGCGATCGATCGCCGCCCCCGCATCCTCGGCGCGCAGTTCGTTTTTGCCGACTTGATACAAACAGTGCTCGACCGAACCGATCAATTGCTTCGACTTGCGTTCAATTTCCGATGCCTTTAAATACGCTTCGCTGCTCTCGGCGATCCGCCCCGTTCGGTCCAAGCAGAAGGCTAGCGCGAATTGAGCCATGTAGTTGCCCGGATCGATATCGACCGCCGCCCGAAACGCATGCTCCGCCTCGCCGTAAAAGCCTTGGCCCAGCAAGCCTTCGCCGAGAGCCTGCCATTCCTCGCTCCCCCCCGCAGCCGCCTGATCGGCGAGTTCTTGGAACTCCGTCGCCAGCAGCGGATCGTCCAGCGTCACGGTCGGCAACACGACATGATGACGCCACAAACGCCGTTTCACGTAGAGTCCGCAGAGGACGATCTCGAGCAACAAGACAACGACCAAAAGCTTCTTCAAACGTTTCATTGCTTTGCCTCCCCGCGATTTAACCACGCACTCACACGCCCCACCCGCTGAAACGGTTTCCGCAGATTTAATGCCCCCGCCACGATATCGTCGCTGCCATCGCCATCGAGATCTCCGGCGGCGACGGTGACCAGATGGATCGGATCGCTGGCAATCTGCCAGGTCGTGAAGTTCTGTTGGCCATCGTTTTCCAACCAAACAAGACTCGCCGTATCGGTTCGATTCCAATTGTTTGTCATGCTGGCCAACACGACGTCGAGATCGCCATCGGAATCAAAATCGCCGACGTCCGCCGCGTAGGTCCCTCCCAGATCCGCGATGCGACGGATCTGGAACGTCCAGTCGCCTTGGTTCTCAAACCAATAACAACCGTGATACGGCTGCGGATAGGCATCGAGATCCTCCAGGTTGTCCCCCGCAGGCAAGATCAGATCGGGATCGCCATCTCCATCGAGATCGGCTTGCACCAACCCCGCGCTGCCGAGATCGTGATTGATCGTCATCCACAATCGGCGTTTCTTGAATTCACCATTGCCAAGATTCTCAAAGCCCCACAACTCTTCTTCGTCCTGCGTGACGATCGCCGCGATGTCCGGATCGCCATCGCCATCGTAATCGGCGATCGGAACGTGGATCGTCCCCGGAGCGGTGTGCAACAGGTGATCGCGGAACTTCAATTGACCGCGATTTTCGAGCCACAGGATCGAACCGCGAGAGTACCCAAAGACAGCCACCGCGAGATCAATATCGCCATCACCGTCGAAGTCGGCCGGCTGGACATCGGCGACGCGCCGTACATCGTCCAAGATCACATGCCGCCGATACCCCTCGGGCGTCGACTCAAACAACTCGACTCGCCCGATCACACTGTCGTCCGGCAGGATGTTTCCAAGCACCGAGACGACCAAATCGAGATCGCCATCGGAATCGATATCGACAGCGGTCGCGTGGGCGGGGGCGGCGACGTCGCGGACCAAAACCTCTTCTTGCCACTTTCCATCACGCATGCGGAACAGCAGCACCTGATTCTTCAGCGAATCGCAAGCGAGCACCTCGACGTTTCCATCCCCATCAAAATCCAAAATTTGGACGTTTGTAATCTGCGGCAAGCCCTCCGACGCAGCGTCCAAAGAGATCATTTCGAATGGAACCTTCGACGCAGAATAAGCGGTTCCCCCCTGATAGACGACCGGCAAGGGACGAATAAGCCACCCGTCAAGAAACGACGAAAAAGCCACAAGTGGAATCGCAAATATTAATAATAGAAAAACCACAATCTGCGGCTTGGGGGAATTCGTCAACATTAAGATTTCCGATGCTCTAGTTTTTAAAACGCTGCACGATTTGTTATGCGAAATCATTGCGCACAACGCTCTCATCACCGTCCTGCAATTCCACGCAACTATACAAAATGGCTCTACAAAAGTTGATACATGAAGTGATAATCTATAGAGTAGATCAAAACACTCTCCCCACCTTTGTATGAAAGTATTCTACAACGTGACCACCCCTTGGCGATTCGTCGACTCGAAGAACTCAAACGCAACCCATGCTTCTTTCTTGGTGGCGATCCTATTGCTGATCGCTTCGGTCGGTTGTGGCCGCAGCAGCGGTTTAGTGATGCCAGAGACCGGCGAGGTCGAAGGGATCGTCACGATGGATGGCCAGCCGTTGCCAAATGTTTCCGTCATTTTCCAACCTCAAGACGATCCCCAGGCTCGTGCTTCGATGGGAGTTACCGACGCTCAGGGGCACTACACGCTCAGCTACCACACTGACAAACAAGGGGCGTTGATCGGATCGCACAAGGTCAGTGTCACCACCCCCACCGATGCTCCCGATCCTTCGGGGCAGGCCGAGGATCCGATCCCGGCAAAATACAATTCGAAAAGCGAACTGGTCGTCGAAGTCCAAGCCGGCTCCAACGACATTCCGCTCGAACTCACTTCGAAATAACCCCCACCGCAAGCGATTGCAGGAATACCGTGGCCAGTCGATTCGATTCGACGGCTGTCGGTCCGCAGTCATCTCGGGGTTTTCTGGACGATCGCATTCTCGCCTTCGTCCATTGGTCCATCTACGTCCTCCACTTCAGGAACCTACATCATGACACAGACTCCACAGCGACGAAGCCGTCGCGGCTTCACTTTGGTTGAACTTCTGGTGGTAATCGCCATCATCGGGATCCTCGTCGGCTTGCTCTTGCCAGCCGTCCAGGCAGCGCGTGAAGCGGCTCGCCGGATGCAATGCAGCAACAACATGAAACAGCTTGGCCTTGCCCTGCACAACTACCACGACACCTACCGGGTTTTCCCACCAGGATGCATCGACAGCAACCGCAAGACGAACTCCCCAACCGACGCCCTCAGCAATAACAATGGGCTGGGGTGGGGCACTCTCCTGCTTCCATTCATCGAACAATCCCCGCTCTACGACCAAATCGGCCTCGAAACGGGCAGCTTTGGGCGATCGTGGCAGGATAAAAACAACGACGGCACGGCAAACGACCCCATCGATTCGGCCAAGGTTGTGATCGACGCGTTCGTCTGCCCATCGGATCCGATGTCAGGCCTCAACTCCGACAAGAGCGGTTATGGAAAATCGAACTACATGGCAATCGCAGGCCGTTATGCGGTTCAAACCGACGCAAACGGATCCCCGCTGGGCCAACGCAACGGGATGTTCTTTGAGAACTCCAACCGTAAGTTCCGGGACGTCATCGACGGTACCTCCAACACATTGTTCATCTCCGAGAGAACGACCCAAAACGACAACGCCAACTCGACGCAGTGCGGCGGAGCACCATGCAACTGGGGAGGTGGCCTGTGGATCGGCCCGCGTATCGTCACCAGTTCCGCAACGTGGCACACCGGAGTTTATTTGTTCGATGTCACCAACGTTGGCGGCTACGATACCGGGTACAGCTTGACCCACGGCTTCGGACGCAGCAGTGCGACTTGGGCCGCCGACTGGAACGCCAAGGGATGTCACCCCGGCGGAATGCAAGCGACTCTCGGCGACGGTTCGGTCCGATTCATCACCGAAACTGTCGACTTCGACGTCTACCGCAATCTCCACACGCCGCAGGACGGAAACGTAATCGGCCCGTTCTAGACGGAAGCAAACCTTTGACGCGCGGCATCGATGACAAAACATGTCGATGCGCTGCGTCGAGTCATCTACCAGATCCAGGCACCCAATCGGCTGCCTGGATTTTTTTGTGGCAACACCAAACGTCGCTTCCGTCCCCTTAAGCGGATCTCCAAGCGGACATTTCACGGGCACGAAGGCGATCAAATCCGAGGCGTTGGAGGACTGAATGCCTCCGTCAAAACTGCCACTCCACCGTCCAAAGCGACCCTAAAAAATGAATCCATGCGAAGCGATGAAATCGCTACACGACCTTTGCAAACAACAATCGAGAGACAAAACCAACCCACACAGAAACAAAAAAACATCCATAAGTGGCAATCGCGATGGCGATAACTAAAAAACTTCAAATTAATTGTTTTGGAGGCAATCTCAACATTAGGCAATCCAGCCACACACGATTTCCCTAATCCGGCACCGCTCGCTAAGTGGCAAAATACACCACTAACAATGCCATAGCGTCCTGTGGCGACGCATAATTAACAAGAAAGGCTCTACAAAAGTTGACAGATGAAGTGATAATCTATAGAGCACATCGAAATTCTCTTCTCATCTCTGCACGAAGGTCTTTTACAACGTGACTGGATCCTGGCGAAACACCGACTCAACAACTACCCACAATAGCTACACACGCATCTCTATATGTGCAGCACTCGCTTTTGCGGTGACTTCGATAGGCTGCGGCGACAGCAGCGGTCTGGTGATGCCCGAGACGGGGCAGGTCGAAGGCATCGTCACGATGGACGGCGCTCCATTGGCGAACGTTTCGATCATTTTCCAGCCGCAAGACGATCCCAACGCTCGGGCTTCGATGGGGGTCAGCGACGAACAGGGACACTATTCGCTCAGCTACCACACCGACAAGCAGGGGGCATTGATTGGATCTCACAAGGTCAGCGTAACGACGCCGACCGACGCCCCCGACCCATCGGGGCAAGCCAAAGAACCGATTCCCGCGAAATACAATTCCAAGACCGAATTGGTTGTTGAAGTCACCGCTGGCTCCAATGACATCCTGCTCGAACTGACTTCGAAATAGTCATTCCAGCTCTCCTGCCAACGGGCAATGACGCCCCACGCAGCCTGCAACACTACACGTTTTTCTTATTCCTTTTCGTGGAGATATTCAATCGTGAAAAAACGCAATCCTCAACGAAGCCGTGGCGGCTTCACGCTTGTCGAATTGTTGGTGGTGATCGCCATCATCGGGATCTTGGTCGGCTTACTGCTACCCGCGGTGCAGGCAGCCCGTGAAGCAGCTCGCCGGATGCAATGCGGTAACAATCTGAAACAGATTGGCTTGGCGATGCACAACTATCACGACACTTACCGGGTCTTCCCCTCGGGATGTTTGGACAGCAACCCCGCCACAAGCACGCCTGTCGATGCTGCGAACAACAACAACGGACTCGGCTGGGCGACCTGCCTGCTACCATTCATCGAACAATCCCCACTGTACGATCAGATCGGCTCGGAAACCGGCAGCTTTGGCCGGTCGTGGCAAGATAAAAACGGCGATGGCACGACCAACGACCCCATCGATTCGTCAAAGGTAGTCGTCGATGCCTACGTTTGCCCTTCCGACCCAATGTCTGGGATTAATTCGGACAAATCGAATTACGGCAAATCGAACTACCTGGCAATTGCAGGGCACTCGGCGGTGCAACGAACGGGCAGCGGGGCGGACAAACCGACCCAAAACGGAATGTTCTACGAAAATTCAAAACGTAGCTTTCGCGACGTGACCGACGGAACGAGCAACACGATGTTTGTTTCGGAACGAACGACCAAGAACGACCGCGTCGGCTCGCTGCAATGCGGCGGCACCGACTGCAACTGGGCGGGTGGAATCTGGATCGGTCCGCGGCTAAACGGCAGCTCGGTTGGCTGGGATACTGGCGTCCAATTGCTGGACATCACCAACGTGGGCGGAGGTTCGTTAACCTATGGCCTCGGACGCACCACCGCCTCTTGGGCTGACGACTGGTCCGCCAAGGGCTGCCATCCAGGCGGGATGCAAGCGACTCTGGGAGACGGTTCGGTTCGGTTCATCACTGAAACGATCGATCTGACGATCTACCGCTACCTGCACACGCCTCAAGACGGCAATGTGATCGGCCCCTACTAAGCTCACGGTCCGAATGCGAATTTGAAGCCAGCAGGGCGTTGCGAACGACACATCGAGTGTTGGGCGCGACGCCCTTTTTCGTTTCTCAACGTCTGCATTGCGAAACAGCACCGGATCGCGGCCAACGTGGAAGTTGAGCCCCTCGCAACGCCCCCTCCTGTCGGCCGCGTGCATCCACACCAACTTTGACTAGAATATCTCCATGCTCCTTTCCGCAACGCCTTCCTGAGTCCCGCGCGATGTCAAAATCTAATCTGTCCGTGACACGGATCCCTCGATGCCTTGCCGTCTGGTGTGCGATCGCCTGGCCCGGTGCCTTGTGCGCCGAAGAGGTCGAGATCGATCGGTTTGAACGAACGACGGTCTACAGTGAACTGACACAGCCGATGGAATTGGAAATCGCTCCGGACGGGAGCATCTTCCTGATCGAAATCGCAGGTCTGGTCAAGCAGATCGATCCGCTAACGAGCAAGGCAACCGTCGTCGGAAAGCTGGAGGTCACCACCGCTCAGGAGAATGGTTTGATCGGCATGGCGTTGGATCCCAACTTCGCCGAAAACGGCTGGATCTACCTGCAGTACTCTCCACCCGATTTCTCGGGGCAACATGTCAGCCGGTTCGATTTCCGCGATGGCCAGATCGATTTGGCGAGCGAGAAGTTGATGTTCAAGTATGAAGAACAGCGACGCGAGTGCTGCCACCACGCTGGATCGCTGGAGTTTGGCCCCGACGGAAACCTGTTCATCGGCACCGGTGACAACACGAATCCCTTCAAGGATTCGCAAGGCTTCGCGCCGATCGACCAGCGCGAAGACCGGGGACCGTGGGACGCACAACGGACTGCGGGAAACACGAAGAACTACAACGGCAAAGTGCTGCGGATCCGCCCCGAGCCCGATGGCAGTTATTCGATCCCCGACGGCAACCTGTTCCCCAAGGACGGTTCGATCGGACATCCCGAGATCTACGTGATGGGTTGCCGCAATCCGTGGCGGATCAGCGTCGATCAAAAAACGGGATACCTGTATTGGGGCGACGTCGGCCCCGATGCCGGCAGCGACAACGATCGCGGCCCCCGGGGCTACGACGAAGTCAATCAAGCCAAGGCGGCCGGCAACTTCGGCTGGCCTTACTTCATCGGCAATAACTTTGCGTATCCGATGATCGATTTTGCCAGCGGCGAAATCCACCCCGCGCAAGACCCTGGCAAACCGATCAACGAATCGGTCAACAACACCGGCAACCGAGAGCTTCCACCAGCGCAGCCGGCGATGATCTATTACCCCGCCGCGCCGTCGCCGGAGTTCCCCGAAGTCGCTTCGGGTGGTCGAACCGCCTGCGCCGGGCCGGTCTATCACTACGATGCCCAATCGAAATCGACCACCAAGTTTCCCGCAGCCTATGACGGAACGTTGTTTGCGTTCGAATGGTCGCGGCACTGGATCATGGCCGTTCACATGGACAAAGACTCCAACGTCGAGCGGTTGGAACCGTTCCTGCCCGAGATGAAATTCGCCCGCCCGATCGACTTGCAGTTCGACGCGGCGGGAGCGCTGTACGTGATCGAATACGGCGAGACCTGGGGCGTCAATCCCGACGCGCGACTGGTCCGAATCGATTACGTCCGCGGCAACCGTTCTCCCGTGGCGGTGGCCAGCGCCGAGAGCACCGTCGGCCGCGAACCGTTGATCGTCAAACTGTCAGCCGCCGATTCATACGACAAAGATGGCGACAGCCTAACCTATCAATGGACATCGGTTCGCTCGGGCGTCACGCCTCCGGTACGGAAGCCGATCGCGACCGCGGCGACCGCCGAAGCCAGCTTCGAAGAGCCGGGAGTCTACACGATCGAATTGACAGTGACCGATCCATCGGGCGCAAGCAGCAGCATGTCGCTGCCCGTGATCGTGGGGAACGCGCGACCGGAAGTGAAGTTCCTGGAACCGCAGAACGGCGACTTCTTCAGCCCCGGCAAACCGATTCGTTACCGATTGCAGGTACGCGACATCGAGGATGGGACCAGCGATTTTGATGAAGCCGAAGAGGAGGGATGGCACTTGATCGAAGGTCTTGCCCCCACGCGGCTGTTTGTTGAAGCGAGCGCCGTCGCCGATGAATCGGCCGCGGCAAACGTTCCTCCGGGTCTCGCATTGATCCGCAAAAGCGATTGCCTGAATTGCCACGCAGCGAACCGTCGACTGGTCGGCCCCAGCTTTGTCGAGATCGCAAACAAATATCGCGACCAGCCGCACGAGATCGAAAAATCGGTAGCTCGCGTGCGCCAGGGATCGACCGGCGTGTGGGGCAAGATCGGGATGCTGCCGCACGGGCAACACACCGAAGCCGAAGTGCTACAGATGGTCCAATACGTCTACGCGGCGACCGCCGACGCCTCCGCCCCAACCGCTCAAGGATTCAACAACGAATTGGTTGCCATCGAGACGCCCGGCAAGATGCGACTCGAAGCGACCTACACCGACTTGGGCCGCGATGAGATTCCTAAATTGATCGGGACCGCGGAAGTCGTTTTGCGCAGCCGCAACTTGCAAGCCGAATCGGCCGACGAGATCTCCGGGGCGCGCGAGCTCGGGTCGGGCAAAGCGCAAGGGAAGAAGTTCATCGGCGCGATCAACCACGATGCTTTTCTAAAGTTCAACGATATTCCGTTCGATGAGCTCACGTCGATCGCCGTCCGCGTGACGAGCGCCGGGGCAGGGGGGACGATCGAAGTCCGCCGCGGCAAGGTCGACGGCCCGCTGTTGGGCAGCGTGATGGTCGAGGTCAACGGCAGCTGGGACGCGTATGAAGAGAAACAGATCGAGATCGATCCGAGCAGCGGCCGCGATTCACTGTTCATCGTCTTTAAAAACGAAGAGCAGCGGGGCGGCCTGATGAACATCGATTCCCTGCGACTCGAGTAGTCGCGCGACTCGAGGTGAGGTTCCTTGCCGATTCGGCGCGCACAGGTCCTGGAAGAGTGGTCTCTTCTAAAGCTCAAGCGACCACTCTTCCCGTTCAAACCTTTTGCGGAGCGCCCCGATGAACACGACACCGCCCCACGGCGAAACGAGCCCGAGTCGGACATTGATCCCATGGCCGCTGAAGCTGGCCTACACGGCGTTTACAGCGGTTCTGACCGTCTATTACTGGCGAGAGTACGGGCCGACCAACTTCCTGTACTTCTGCGACGTCGCGTTGTTCCTGGCAGCGATTGCGGTCTGGACTGAAAAACCGATCTATGCCTCGATGGCCGCCGTCGGAATCACGATCCCACAACTGATGTGGCAGATCGATTTTCTAGCCGCTTTTGCCGGAGTCCGGATCATCGGGATGACCGACTACATGTTCGACGATTCGATCTCGTTGATAGCCCGCGGACTCTCGTTCTTCCACTTTTGGCTGCCGATCCTACTGTTGTATCTCGTCTGGCGACTGGGATACGACCGCCGTGCACTGATCGGATGGACGATCATCGCCTGGACGGTGATGCTGATCGCCTACTTTGCCTTACCCGGGCCGGGCGATCCGTTGGCGTTCCCCAACCAACCGCACAACGTGAACTACGTCTATGGTCCCGATCCCGACACGGCGCAGACCTGGATGCCCGGATGGGCGTGGCTCAGTTGCCTGATGCTGGGTCTGCCAGCCCTGGTCTACCTGCCAACGCACGCGGCGTTGGCGTACTGGGACAAACAAACCCGGAGCACTCGCGTTGCCGCCGCACCGAAGCCCCGGGTGCAGGCAACCATGTAAGACTTTTAAGTCTTCTTCCCTCGCCACGCCGGCTTTCGCTTTCGGGCATTCGGATGATGTTTGACGGTCAAAGAATCGTCCGCCTTAAGGTCCAATTGCTTAGTGTAAGGACGGTTGGTCCGCCGGACGACGGTGGCGCGCAGATTGTCTTTTTCCCGCAGATGCTCCTGGTTAATCTCGAATTCGACGACCATCCCGATCTCGGGCAACATATCGCGATCGCTCTCCCAAACCGACATGTGGAAAAACACATCGCCACGAAAATCCTCGCCGCTGATAAACCCAAAGTTCTTCACAGGGTCGATGTTGCGGATTTCGCCAACTCGCTTGCGTTGGATGTATTCGTCGTCGTATCGGATGTTCAAAGTAGAGGTCTCACGTATCAAGCAATCGATGCGGACTAGCGCCGCGGGTTCCGATCCCGCATTCTAATTCAAAGCGGGATGCCGCGGAATGTGCTTTGCGCCGACCAAATGCGCTAAATGCAGCGTTGCCGATTTCCTAGCCAGGTCGGACCACATCCGTTCATCGGGTTCAAAGACCGCTTCGGGGGTCGCCGGAAGCACCCGCCACAATTCACTGGACAATTGCGACTGAAGATCTTTGATCGACCATTGCACATGCCCCACGATCAATCGGCAGGACAAGCTAGCATCTGCCAACAGTCGCTGCATGTGCTTTTGGCTGGAAGCCATATAGAGGCCGGCTCCCGTTTCCATTTCGGCCAGGTCGGCGCAGTCGTGCAGCGCAAAGACCGGCCCCACGTGTGGCCCCCCGAAATGGAGGCTCTGCTTAATCAACAGCGCCGGCGAATTCTCCTGTGGAACTCGTACTTCACCAAACAGAGGTCGGTTCAGAACGACTCCGATCACATTCTCTTGATCTTGGTGCAGCAGCAAGCAAACGCTTCGTTGAAACAGAGTTCCGTCCAACGCGGGGGCTGCAACTAACAAATTTCCAACGACTGAATTTTCCATTTTTGCAGTAAAATACAGATAACTGGGCCTTGAAGCTGGGCAAGCCTGTCAAACGGGCAGGTGCTTGAAATGCCAGGGCTCAGTTGTTGCAAAAATTGGGCCAATTGCGAGAAGAGAGGCAGAGAAGGGGACAGCGCAAAAAAAGAGGGTCATGGAAAGGCCCTCCCTGCCCGTCCATGACCCATCAATCGCTGGAACGATGGCACCGTCGTTCCACCCTCCCAATCCATGGTACTTTTGTTATCGGCAAGCTCCCCCAGCGGGCATTGAATAATTTGATCGAAAGCTGGAAATTCGTCGGTTAGCGGGGGATCGCTGGAGCTTTCCGCTGGGCCTGCTGAACAGATGTATTGTTTGGCGTCGAACAGCATTCGTCTGGCTGGGGACAGGCTTCCACACATTCCGGCTCGGCTGGGCAACAAACGGCCCGGGGCTGATGCAAGGTCGGTCCCGTGTAGCATTCTGGAGGTGCTGGCATCACCCGACTGCGACGCAATTGCAAGCTTTCCCGCATCTTCTCCGCAGGGTAGGTCGCCCACAGTCCTCGGTGGTGGCTTTCCGCTCGATAGACGCTTTCGATACTGCAGTCGACAAGCGGATCGCGGCCAATCGGTGGCGGAGGAACGCAGGGATCACGGCCGAAGAATGCCGCCATACAACATGCCTGGTCGCATCCGTCTTGGCATTCCACACACGCCGCCGGGCATGCTGGACCGCTGCATCCGCACGCAACGGCTTCTTCGTCCGACAAAATCTGGTTGAAGTCGACAGACATCGCCCCCTCGGCCGCAGGCGGATCCAGCACCGAGACTTCATTCGATTGAGGGATCGGCGGTGGTGGCACCGGATGCTGCATCAGTTGCGGCGCTGCCTGTTGGATCGGTTGCGGATAGCTTGTCGCCGGCTGAATCACGCGAATCGCTGATCCTGCCGCGGGTTGAGGGGCCGCAGCCGGGGATTGCGCCATCCGGTACGACTGTCGAGGATACCCTTGCCCCCAAGCGGGCAAATGCATCGCTGAAAGTACCAGACCGATTGTCAGAAGCTTCGCATGCATGTTCCGCATCCTTACACCATCCCAAACGCTAACCTTAAACACCCGTGAACACCTAGCCATAATGGGATATCGGCCGATCGCAGCGTGCAGACAAATGGGAACGCCCGGGAACGCGTGAGTAATGGGCATGGACATCGGGTCAGACACATTGCAGCGATTAAACGCATTGCCCCTTGCGAATCGATCGCAACGGCAAACGAACCGCAAATGAACCCGGCCAGCCTATTGTTCCAAACGTTTCACCGATTCGAGTAGATGCTCGCGGAGGATCTGTCGCCGCTGGGGTGAATCGAGCTTATCGCCGTTGAGTTCGGTGACATAAAAGACATCCACGACTTGATCGAGATGGGTCGAGATCTTGGCAAAATTCAGGACGACGCCGAGATTTGCCAACGCCTTGGCGATCGTGAACAGCAACCCGGGCCGATCGTAGGCGAACAGCGAAATGATCGTTGAACGCTCGGAGGTTTCGTTATCAAAAGTGACCCGCGTCGGCAACTGCTGCACTCCGGTGACCTGTTTCACGGCTGCCCGATTCCAACGTCGCCGGAACGTGGGGACCGGGATCTCATCGGCAGCTAAATTCTCCACGATGGCTTTGCAGACCGCATTCCGCCGCGCCTGGGACGTTTCCACTGCGTCGGGGTCGTTAACCAGGAACCGATCCCACGCCAGATTATCCCCCACGGTTTCGATGTCGGCGCGCAAGATCTCCAACCCCATTCCCGAGAGCGCCCCGGTGATCCGCGAAAAGGTGCCGATCGGGCGATCGTCCTGGCGAATGATCACCGTGTATTCCAACGCATGGCTGTCGGGAATCGAGCGGGGAATCACGACCGCAACGCGCTCGGTGTTGTTCAACTTGTCGGCCAACATCAGCTCTTCCAAAAGCTCATCGGCATCGTGATGTCGCAACATCGATGGCGACATGCCTTTGACACACTCGAAAATCGCCGGCGATGCGTTTGCTTTCTCCAACGCGGTCAACAATCGATTTTTGGTTTCCAGCACAGAGATGTCGGGATCGTCGGGCAATTCGCCGGTGCGGAAGTAGCGTTTCGTGTTTTCGTAAAGCTCCCGCAGCAGGCTCAACTTCCAGTCGGTTAAAACATCGGGGCCGACCGCCGTTAAGTCGGCGATCGTGTGCAGCACCAACATATCCAGACGCTGGGGCGACCCGACTTCCGACGCAAACATCGTTAGCATGTCGGGGTCGTTTAAGTTGTGTCGAAATGCGGTATGCGCCATCAGCAAGTGCTTGTGCACCATCCATCCCAACAATTCGCGGTCGTCTTCGGACATGTGCAACAGATCGGCCGTCTCCTCGGCGATTCGCTTGCCAACGTCGCTGTGATCCTCCTCAAACCCTTTCCCCAGATCGTGGATCAACAGACTCAGATGCAACCGCGTTTTATCTTTGATACTTCGATAAATCTGCCCCGGCCAATCGTCGTTGTCGATCAAGTGCGTCGCCGCTTCGACAGCCCGGATCGAATGCGCATCGACGGTATATTTGTGGTATTGATTGAATTGCAACAACCGCCGGGCATGCTTCATGCCTGGAATGATCTGCTCCAACACACGCAGTTCGTTCAACCGGCGCAACAGGTCCGCCAAACGCCCCGGCTGACTGATCAACGATAAAAAGTGTTGCGTCGTTTCTAGCGTTGGCGATTCGGGCTGCCGCACACGCATCGCGGTACGAATCGCTTGCCACGATTGATGCCGGATCCGCAGACAGCGTTGGTTGGCGATATCCATCAGATGCAACACGTCGGCGACACTGTTGGCAACGCGCTCCAGCGAACGTGGCTTGATCCAGATGTGATAGGGCCCGACCTTGAAGTCTTCGTCGACGGTCTTAGAAAACGTGCGATCGATCGCCGCACCAAATACCGAGCGGTTGCGGCAGGTATCGCGGAAATGCGACACGGCGTACCGGACTTCGCCGGTGTGTTCGAAATAGTCCCGCATGAACTCTTCGACAGGCAGCATCCCGGTTTCGCCGCGATACCCCCAACGATCCGCGATCTCAATTTGCAGATGCCGATCCAATAGATCCTGACTCTGTTTGCCCGACATGAAATGCAGTTCGTTGCGCAGCCGTAACAGAAACGAATTGCCCCGTTTCACATGGCGATAGTCGTCTTCGTTGAAGACTCCCAAATCGACAAGCTTTTCGATATCGGTTTCGCCCGCGTTGACAAACCCCAACCAGCGAATCATTTGAACGTCGCGCAACGTGCCTCGCGAACGTTTCACATTGGGCCGCAAAAGATAGGACGATTCCCCCCACTTTTCCCGCTCCTCCAACCGCGCCGCGATGATTCCGTTGGTCAACCGGGTCTTGCGACGCATCGCCCGCTGCCGCAGGGAATGGAAGAAGCGTTCAAAATGGTCTTGGTTGCCGTCCAATAAACGCGCTTCACAAAGCGACGTAAAGACAGGGATTTCTTTCCAAGCCCAAGCGTAGGCCTCGGCGGCGGTGCGCGCCGAAAATCCCAGCACATAGCCGACGTCGACGATATCGCGCGACAGCTGACTGATCAGCGGATTGATGTGCTTTTCCACCCTCGGGGTATGCAGCAACATCAGGTCGATATCGGAAAATGGGGACAACACCCCGCGGCCGTAACTGCCGTGAGCGATCAAGACCAGTTGATCGCTCAGATGCTCCAACTGGGCATCGCGAAGGCACTGCTGATAAAGCTCGACGACGATCTCATCGGCTAGCTGCGACAGCGCGGCGGAGACTTGCGGCCCCGGCGATCCACCATCGTGTTGAATTCGAAGCTTCTCTCGTTCGACGAGCAGGAATTGCTTCGAGCGTTGAACCACCTCACGTACAGGTGTCGTGCCAACCATATCAACCTAGCGGCAAGGAAAGGCTTGCCTCCGAAAAGGAGCAGGTAGTGTGCGACCCGCCATCACACGATAAAGATCGTCTTCCGCGATCCCAACTTTTACAGCGCGTCTTCGCCCCGTTCGCCGGTGCGAATGCGAATCGAATCTTCCAGATTGGTGACAAAAATCTTGCCATCGCCAATCTGGCCGGTCTGTGCCGTTTCCAAAATGGTATCGACGACGGTCTGCAAATTTTCATCGCTGCAGACGACTTCGATCTTTACTTTGGGGACAAAGTCGACGGCATATTCGGTGCCACGGTAAATCTCCGTATGCCCTTTCTGCCGCCCGAAACCGCGGACTTCACTGGCAGTCATGCCGTGAATCCCCTGCTCCGTCAATGCGTTTTTCACATCTTCCAGCTTGAAGTGGCGGACAATAGCTTCAATTTTCTTCACAGTAAAGTTCCTTTCGGAGACAGCAAGCCAACGATTCTCTGGGCGTCAAACTTCCGTTCGGGTCCGCCGCACTCGACAAATTGTAACATCGCGTGGCCAACCTTGGCGATACCGCGACGCCCCCCGTAAATCAGGGTATTTTTCATGCACTAACAATGCAATCGCATTCCCAGCAGCGGGTCGACCTTTGCTACCGCTACGCAATCGTTTCGCCAACCCAAATCGTATCGGCGATCCCGCCACGATGATTGATCGCTCGCGCAAGCACAAACAGGTAATCGCTCAAGCGATTCAGATAGATGACCACCGCCTGATACCCTTCGTCCGGATAGGCGTTCACCAACCTCACGGCAAGCCGTTCGGCGCGTCGGCCCACGGTTCGGGCCTGATGCACGCTGGCGGCCGCCACGCTTCCGCCAGGCAAGATGAAGTGCTCCAACGGCGGCAACGCTTCCTCGTGCCCATCGATCCACTGCTCCAACCGGGCGACGTCGTCCGATCCGACCAACCGAATCTTCAGTCGCTCGGGTTGCGTTGTCGCCAGCCGCGCGCCCACGGTAAACAGATCGGCTTGCACCCGTTCCAATTGTGCCGCGATGTCAGAATCCAAGGGATGTGCCCGGGCCACCCCCAAGATCGAATTCAATTCGTCGACCGTTCCAAAGGTGTCGATCCGGAGGTCGTCTTTGCCGACGCGGGGTCCGGCGAACAATCCGGTCGTTCCCGAATCGCCCGTGCGCGTATAGATCTTCATTTTGTCTTATTCTTTGTATAGCATCCGTTTGTCGACTGGCTTTGGGGAACCACCGCCAACGGGCCGCGCTGTTGAGTAGATCACGGCGGGAAATCGTGTCTCCCCACCAAACCCTTCACTCTATCACGCAAGGCAAGGCCCACGAAGCCTCCTGAATCCCATGATCCAAGCCGCTGGTTACCTCGTCTTTCGCGACCATCCGCGACGTCAGTTCCTGCTGATGCGACATGCCGACCGCTGGGACTTGCCCAAAGGGCACGTCGACGACGGCGAATCGATCCTGCAGACCGCCCGCCGCGAACTGTGGGAAGAAACCGGCATCGGCGCGAATGACTTCGTTCACGACAAGGACTTCTTATTTCAGATCCAGTACCGCGTCAAAGGCCGAAAATCGGGCAAGCCTCGCGACAAACGGGTCTCGATCTTCCTGGCTCAATTGACATCCGATGTCGAAATCGTGCCGACCGAACATCCTGGCTTCGAATGGTTCGATTGGGCGCCCCCGCACCAAATCCAACCGCAAACGATCGACCCGCTGCTGGCTTATGCGGAAGCCTTTTTCGATCAACACAACGCCACACAGCGATAAGCACAACCGAGACGGGCGATCAGTCTTTGATCGCGACGTCGATCTGCCCCATCACCTGTAAGACCGGCAGCAGACAACGGTATTCATTGCCCGAAGCCAAATCGGAAGAGACGACCATGATCCGATCGGCAAAGCGGGGCGGCTCGGCCAACGTCGCATCCAACACCTGCCAGCGATCCCCCGTCCAGATCAACGTCCACATGTGATAGGCCATCAACGGTTGCGTTTCCCCATCGGCGGGCGGCAGCATCAACAACCCCGCCGCCACGCGCGACGGAATACCAGCCGCCCGGCAGAGCGCTGCCAACAGAATCGCATGCTCGGTACAATCGCCTTCCGCTTCGGTGGCGACTTGCGCTGCCGACAGGAAACCGCGAGAGAAGTTCTTTTTACGAACGTGCCGGTGGACTCCCAACCGCAGCGTTTCCGCCTTTTGTTCGAGACTTGTCGATTCCGTTACCAACAAGCTTTTGAGCATTTGCAAAATCGTCGGATGATCGCTTTGGATCAATGCATTCGCGATTTCATCCTGTTCGCCAACCGGCTTGCTGTCAGCCGACAACGCGCCACTCCCATCGCAGACCGCTAAAACAGTGCGGCCGTCGATCGCAGTCACCGACTGGCTTGGCGAGCTTTCGAACAATGGAACGGGGTCTTCGGTTTGATGCTGAATGCGATAGGCAATCGGTGATCGTTTACGAATCGAAGACCAATCGTCGTCGGTCCGCACACGGATCGCGGTCGCAGTCAATAGATCATGCTTGGGCGTCCCCACCCGAGTCGCCGTTTCGCGATTGGTGCGAAAGGTGGAAAAATCGAGTGCGGGAGTATAGGTCTTCAGCACTTCGCCCAACTCGTTTGCCCACAGCAACTGGCTCAACATCACCTGATCGCCCACTTTCACCGTCGATTCGATCTCCAACAATTGCTTCGTATCGCCCTCCAGCATCGCGACATTGATCCGGTCGATCGCTTTTAAGTGAATCGTCCCCAACACATTCTGGATCGGCATTAAAGCACGCAGCAAACGCGTTTCTCCCGGCTGCATCGGTTTGCCGCGCAACGATTGCTGGAGTGCGAAAGGACCACGACTTTTCGCATCCCAGGGGATCGAATGCGTTTCCTTTTGGTCGCCACGACGCACCGTGATGTTCAATTGGTTGTAGCCCACCGCGCCTCGGCTGAGCACGATGTCTCCCCCCCGACTCAGCTCGCTCTCGAATTCCTGAAACGCCCCGCTGACGCTTTCGAGACTCGTTTGCTTCAGCCACTGTTGGACCACCTGCTTGCCGCGGCGAATCTTTAATTGTTCCTCCATGCTGAATCGCACATACGCCTCCCCCCCGCCAACCGGTTCGACTTTGGAAACACTGAATCCAATCGGTTCGCGGCCAACCAAATAGGCGTCCCACCACTCGAGTTCGCGGTCGACAATCTCCGCGGGGGCTTCGACCTGTTGTTGCTGGGCCTCTTTCGGCGCGATCGGCTGCGGAGTCGCTTCGACTTTGCCCTCTTCGGCAAAGTCGCGTGTTTCGCCTTCGGCATCGGCACCAAGCATCGGTCGCTGAGGCACTCGATCGCATCCGACAGCCGCGATCACACCCACAACGAACAACAGACACCACGACCAACTAGGCAACGTCCGCAATTGGGAAAAAAAAGGTTTCGATGCGTCGGGCATAGGTCGTGTCAGCCAAAGGGGGGTCGAGTGTCGGAACCAGGTCTCCAAATCCGCCACGAGGTAACGGTTGTGCCGAATCTGCGGCGTCGGCCGGTGGATTGGCGCGATGTTACCAACATTAATCAATCTACACGATTTAAGGATCGGGCGAATTTTGGGGTTTCGCAAAAAAATACGACAGAAGAAGCATTTGAGATCAACAACCGCTGTCGGATAGGTGACCTAACGTTGGGTATCAACCAAACTGATCCACCCATGCCGTACGCGGACGTTGTCGTTCGGGTACGTAAACGATGAGAGATACTATGGGCTTTCTGAAGCGCATCCTTCGCACTGGCGGTCCCGACACAACCACGAAAGAGGCATCGCCTGCCAGCTTCCAACAACTTTCCGAGGAAGAACTGCGCACTCACCTGGGCATTGCTACCTACGGAGCGTTCGAATTGACCGACGCGATTCGGCCTTCGTACGACTTGCAAGTGGTTCCCCGGCAGGGCTTCCGCCGCGATCAATACGTCGACGACGCATCCTCCACCAAGGTGCCCGTGCTGATGGCGTCGGCATCTCGCAACAACCTGATGCATCTGTTCATGGACCTCATCGAAACGCTGGGTCCAGTTGTCGATGTCGTCTTAGAAACCAGCCATCAGGCCGGCAATGGACACAACGACCTGTATCGCGAACACATCGACATGCCCGTTCTTAAAAGCACCCTTTGGGACTTCGAGGAACTGTTGCTGAACGATGGTTGCACCGGGATCGCGATCGTTAACCCGCGACGCAAACAGGAAGTCCAGTTCGACGAACACAAGCTGTTGATCTGCTACGGCGATCCGTTGAAAGACTTCGAACAGTCGTTGATCGCGCACGACGTCTACCCCGACAACGACATCCGTTTTGTCACCGAAGCGGAACACGTTCACAGCAGCAACGAAAAGTTCCAGCAGCAGTTCGAAGTCCTCAAGACGCGACTGGGCATGGACGACACGTGGTAGCTGCCGCGTTGTCGATCACAAGTTCGCTTGCGGTCGCTTCCACAACGAAAATCGGGATCGCGTCCCGACCAGCCAACCGCCGAGCGAGCGTTTCCCGCTGCGTAGGCACCGACCTCCACGCAACGCGAACCACGCGTTCGGTAGAAGTCTCGATTGGCATTCGCCTCGCGGATGCCGACGGTTATCGCACCAAGTCTTCTCCGCTAGAATCAGGGCATGAACTGCGATCTTCAGTCCAGCATTCCCGAGTGGATTATCGAGCACCCTGAGACGACACGCGTCTTCAGCGATCTTGGCCTGGACACCAGCTGCGCCGGCAAATCTTTGCAATACGTCTGCCAACACCAAGGCCTTCATCCCGCCACGGTCTTGCAATCCCTCGCCGACGCGATTGGGAAGGAACGGGACGTGGATGCGGCGAACCCGTTCGACGGACGGAATTGACGAATCTCCATGTCGGCAATACGCTTAGCTGCACCACGGGCCACCATCAGAAGTCTTTTCCGCGCCGATTCGGTATCGCCATGAAGCTCACCACGCAAACCGATTACGCTTTGCGGACGCTCATGTACTTGGCAACGCGCAGCACACGCGCGAACGTCGCCGACGTGGCCACACTGTATGGAATCTCGATCAATCACGTCGCCAAAGTCGTTAACTTGCTGGCTCGCGGGGGCTACATCCGCAGCACGCGCGGAATCGGCGGCGGGATCGAACTGGCACAACATCCCAGCGAGATTCGTTTGGGGGAAGTGATTGAGAAGATCGAAGGCGATCTGCATCTGTTATCGTGTGTCGGCGAGGATCGCAGCTGTGCGATCGATGCGTTCTGCAAACTGAAGGGCGTTTTGGCCGAAGCCGAACGTGTGCAGCGGGCTTATCTGGACACCATCACGCTCGCCGATGTGGCCCCCAGTCGCCGACAACTCGATCGCGTCGACTGAACCCTCGTCAACAAGCGCCGCCGTCGGCGAACCGACATTGGCGGCGAAGTCTTCACACGATCAGTGCGAGGTCGATTCCAACGCCGCTTGCGAAGCGTTGGGCCCGCACTTGCCAGGAATCGTTGGCACCGATTGATCAAACGAATCGATCCGTGCGACCTGCACCGTTTCCACCACGAAGGTCACACGATGCTCGGTTTGCGCTTCGCGCCGCAAGTAATCCATCATCAGATCACAAGCCTCTTTGGGGGCGATCACTTCGATTCGCACCTGCGGCTTCGGTTGCCCTGCGTTCTCAATCAGTTCGTGCCGGCCAGCCCCCATACAAGGAATCGACGTAAAGCCACTGGCTCCCAATCGGATCAAGGCGGCTTCGAGCTCCTGTTCGTTCTCTGGAGCGGTCATCACGGTCAGCCGCCGCACCGTACACAACCCCTTGCGGCGAGCTGATTGCGCGTGTCCGGCGAACGGCTGATGGGATTCGAGCCCGATGGTGGTGAAGATCAGCCCCTGTTGTTCGAAGTCGTTCTCCATCTCATGCAACTTATCCATCACCGTATGGTCGACCAACTGGACCGCCGAAAGGTCCAATTCGATGTTCTTACGTTCCAGCAAACCCAGACGTTCGATTTGACGACGGATCGGAATCCAGTTGCTAAAGACAGCCGAATTATAAGCGGTCAATCGTACGGTCTGACCATCGTCCTCGGAGACTTCGATCTCGGGTTTAAACAACGAACGCAAGGAGACGCCGTTGGCCATGTGGATCACCACCTTGGTCGCAATCCCAATCGCGATCCCGATCAATAGATCGGTCGCCAGTACCGCGACCAGTGTCACCACAAAGATCACCAACTGTTCGCGGCCGATCTTCCATACGTTCATGAATTCGGTGGGATGGGCCAGACGAAAACCGGTGTAGATCAGCATCGCCGCCAACGCCGCCATCGGGATCCGGTGCAAGACCATGGGAATGAACGCCACACAAACCAACAGAAACATCCCGTGCCAGAAATCGGCGAACCGCGTGCGGGCCCCGTTGTCGATGTTGGCTTTGCTACGCACGATCTCCGAAATCATCGGCAGCCCCCCGACCATGGAGCAACACAGATTACCGACCCCCACGGCAACCATGTCGCGATCCATATTGGTCTTTCGTCTCCAAGGATCGATGATATCGACCGCCTTGGCACTCAGCAGAGATTCCAGGCTCCCGATGATGAAGAACATGAACACCCACTTCCAAGCCACCGGTTGCTGCAACGCCGAGAAATCGGGAAGCGTCAACGAATCGAACATCCCAAACACGTGGCGGGGCATCTCCACCAGATAGTTTTCTCCCAGCTGGTATTCGTGGTTTTGCAACGTATACGAATGCTCGTGCATCAGATCGAACGACATGCCCATCGGAATCGCCACGATCAACACGATCAACGGCGAAGGCAAGACCTTCAACATCGGAAACTTCCGACCGACCACGGGCCAGATGAACATGATCAGCACGCTGGTTAAACCGATTGCAGCAATCGCCGGGTTCGCCGCCGCAATGAACTCAGGAATCTTGCGCAACAATTCCAACGGCCCCCCCGAAGCACTCACGCCCAGGGCTACCGGAATCTGTTTTGCGATGATGATCACACCAATCGCGGCCAACATTCCATGAACCGCCGAGATCGGAAAGAACTCACCCAAGATCCCCGCGCGGAAGATACCAAAGAAGACTTGCAAGACGGCCGCAGCCACGCCCACGGCCAACGCCGCGCGGTAGGCGTCCATGTCGGTTTCAGTCCACCCGCCAACCGTTCCATCGCCGCCAAACGCATTGATACAACCGACGGCAATGACGATCAAACCGGCCGCCGGCCCTTTGATGGTCAGTTCCGAATTGCTGATCAGCGTAGCGACCACCGAACCAATAATCGCGGTGAAGATACCGGCGATCGGCGGGTACCCGCTGGCGATCGAAATGCCCAAACACAACGGCAATGCGATCAGAAAGACCAACAGCCCCGAGATCAAATCGTTTTTGAAATACTTGGTGAACCCCTGCAGATTTCCTCGCGGGATTTCTTTGTTGGTTGCGACGGGCGCGGTCATGGTCACTGCTTTCTTGGAGAG